>JAKQHY010000206.1 GCA_029555965.1 Chloroflexota bacterium
GCCCACCGCTACGCCCACCCGGACGCCCACGCCCACCGCTACGCCTACCCGGACGCCCTCGCCCACCGCTACGCCCACCCGGACGCCCCCCCCCACTGCTACGCCCAGCCCGACGGTCACGGAGACGCCTTCACCCGCGCCCACCCTGCCGCCCACCGCGCCACCGCCCTCCGCCACCCTTACCGTGACCGCGGCTGTGGCTATAGTGGTCGAATCCTTGACGCTCCCACCGGAACCCACCGCCCTCAATGATCATTGGCTGATGCTGCCGCCGGCGCCCAATACCGCCTCCTATCCCACCCTGGCGGATTTTTGGGACGGCGCAGCCCAATTTGTTCTGGACGTATACAACACGGGATTGCCGATGGGGGAATCCGACACATTGGTGATGCGCAACGAGGAACTCTGGGCCTATCTGCATACCAGCAGCGGCGCCAGCGGCGTGGTGGATCGTTGTGGAAATGCGGTTCCTTTCCCCGGCTGCACCGTCATCTACCGGAGCCGAGACGGGGGGCGTTCGTTCTATCATGACGAACCGTTAACCTGCCAGTTTGAGTGCGCCGCGTGTCCGTGTGAAGCCGAGCGCGATCACGTCAACCAGCAGCAATACCCACGGCTCGCCTACAATGGCAATACTCTCTTTCTGGTGTACGAATATCTGGGGCGAACGCGCTTGCGGCGTTCAGCGGATGGATTGGTATGGGGGCCTCCTGAGAAAGTGGCGGATACGGGGATCTGGAAACTGTGGTTGCGCAATTGCAATCCCGCCGAGCGTATCCACCCACATCCGTATGTGCCTTACGAGTATGAATGTCTCTCCGGGGGGCCGCCGGGAATTTTTACAATGGATGGGCGCGTCTACGTTTTTGTGGGGATGGGACAAAACCCCGGCGCGATGGGCTGTTATGTCGGCCCGGCAACCGCTGCCGCCGAACAATTTGTGCGTTGCCAACACAACCCCTTGTTTGTCGGAGTGCCGGAATATGGGCCGCTGGAAGAAAAAGGCCCGCAGACCAATCCCTACTTCGACTTTCGCACCATCAGCTCGGCGGAAGTGCAACAGATTGGCGACCGCTTCTATATGCTTTACGAAGGCGTGCGCGGCCCCGGGCCGGGCGATGCCGGCGACACACAGTTTGGCCTGGGATTAGCCCGCAGCCACACTCATCAAATTGATGACGCCTGGGAAACTTACCCCCACAATCCCATCCTGGTGGATTTGCCCGGCAATATTGGATTGGGACACGCTGACTTAATCGTCTGGCAGGGGCAGACGGTGTTATTCACTTCACTGGACGGGGCGGCGCGGAGTCGGCTGGTGCTGGTTTGGCAGTAGGTCTGGCGGTCAAAAAGCGCGTAATGGCGCGCAGCGCCGAATGAAGTAGCACTTCCCCTAATGGCTCCATCTTGATGTCAATGAATAGATTTTCTTCAGGGATTTCATCATCCAAACGGTTTAGTTCATCCCGGAAAACTGCGATCAACTCTTCCTCATGTTCCTGCAAGAACAGCGCCACATCCTGACGCACCAGCTTGAAAATGCTTTCGCGAAGCCATCTACGCACACTCACATGCCCTCCTCCGAAGATACTCTGATAGTCGTTAATCGGATAGTCTTACAGCCCAAAACCCTGCGGCTCTGGCGCCGCTGCTTGGTATTTGTCAAAAAACCGCCTGTGCAGTGATGACACAGGCGGTCTCAGATAATTTAGCAAGTGGTCTCAAAGCAGTCGTTCTAAATTCGCAAAGGGCACAAACGCCCGCTCTTTCCCCACATCAACATACACACCGGGCATCCGTGCGCCATTCTCCAACGGCACTGCCCCGGTCGGCATCTCAGCAATGATGCCGGAGGCGCTTGCATAAGGGCCACGCAGAACCCGCACGCGGTTCCCCACGGCCGGCGGCGATTCAGGGTCTACCGGGTTGCCGGCCTGCGTGGGCATGGGCGTCACAATATAGGGGCGTTTGAACGAGCTGCCGGCCTGCCACTGGCCGCTCACCGCAGCTTCGCGCCCATCAATCGAACGCAACAAATCAAAAATAGCCTGACACATAGGCATATCCCCAATACCCTCGGTGGCGATAACCGGAAACGTGACGGTTTCTAACCGTTTCATCAAAGATGGCGGAATGCTGCCCACAATAATACCCCGCACTTGCATCTCAATCGCGTGCTCCAGCGTCTCCTCATCAATCTTCGAGCCGCCCACCAGAATTGCGCCCTGGGCGGAAGCATCAATATGTTTGGGGCGCATAGGATTTTTAGGCGCGCGCACCACCGCCCGCATCACCCCAAACGCCTCACGCCCATTGCCCCAGGCTGCCTGGATGTGCGCCCCCACCGTCTCAATGACAACCCCTTCACCGGGAAGCACTGTTACCACCGTGCCGGGGACCAGCGCGTTGAGCCGGATCAACGTTGGCGGCGCTTCCAGCCATAAACGCCCGCGCCCCTTTCCTACAATGACGCCGCTAATGGGAGCGCGCACCGCCCGGGCGCCCAGGCCGCCCCTTGTCGCCAACACATCGCCTTCGTTGACGTTATCGCCATCTTTCACCCGGACACAGGTTGCCGTCTTTTTGACCGGCACATCCAATTCCCGCGCCACATCAATAATGCGAAAATCCGGCGGCTCATTGGCTTGCGCCACAATGTGCGCCGGTTCCACCGGATCGCCAACCCGCGCCAGGACTTCCCCCTTACGGGGCAGACGCCGCGTCGTGCGAATAATCGTCAAGGGATTCACGATGGTGTAGGATACAAACATATTAGCCCCCTACATCCCACAACCAGCGATTGAGCAGCCGGTGGCGCTGATCGACATTGTCCGGCAGCACCAGGGGACGCCCGCGCGCATCCACAATCAACCCGACCAGGCCGCCAATCGCCTGGACGGCGCCGCCGCGCCCCGGCCCCAGCCCCACATCAAAGCGCCGGCTGGGACGGAGTTCCAATGTAGCGCGCTGTCCCGGCAGCAGCGGCCAGATTTCGATTTCGCCATAATGCGCCTCTACATCCAATTTACCACCATCTTCATACATAATACTCACCTTAAGGATCGTATCGCCATGATGCGCCCGTCCCAACGGAGAAAGCACCGTTCCTAGCGAGACCAAAGTGCCGGCTTCTAGCGCGGAAGCCGCCGCCAAGGGTTTGACGCCGGCCACGGCGCCCAGGGCGGGAGTGGCCCGATTGACATCCAACAGGACCGTTGAAATGCCAAGCGGCTGCAACCCATCCAGAACCGTCAGTAACGCCTGTCCCGGGCGCGGCATATGAACAATGCCCCCACCGGAAACCAGGATGGGGTCAAGGCGCGGCATCATGCCCGATACCTGGGTGGCCCGTCCGGTATCCCAGGTGGATTGAGCAACCGCCAGCGCGGAACGTAACATTTCGCGTACCACGGCCTGCTCCACCCACAATTCCCGCGGCTCCTGAGGAACCGTCCAGGGGCGCAGGGCGCGATTGTGCAGCAGCGTCAGCACCTCTTCTTCCTCGATGTCCTCCGGGATCCATTTCAGCAAGGGCGCGATCCCATGTTCCTGCACCCACGCCACCGGCCCATAGGCAATCCCCCGGCTATAAACGGTGACATACGGACGGCCATCAAACGTCGCAGCGACAATCGTATTAGCCGCTCCCAGGTCTACCCCCAAAACGCCCCGGTCGGGGTTCCCCTCGCGGCGCCACAGAAAATCCACTACACGGGAAAAAGCGGTGGCGGTGGGCTGCACCGGCAAGCGCGACCATTGGCTCAGTGTATCCACACCCGGCGCAGCCGTCAGACGTTTTTCCGCATAGATACGCTCCAATGCGACCTGAGCCGGGCCGAGATGCTCGACGCCAATGGCCGGATGCACGTTATCCACGACTTCGATGCGGGTAATATCCCCCATCAACTTCGTCACCCGCGCGCGCAACGCCGAATTCCCGGCATATAACACCATCGGGCGCTGTCCTTTTTCCAGCATGTAGGAAGCCAGCGCAATCGCATCGGCCAGTTCCAGCACCGGGCGCGTCGCGCCGCCTTCCACGCCGCCCACCAATAAAATCACATCAGGTTCGCTATCGCGGATCACGCGCGCCCACATTTCTTGGGGGGAACGCATGTTGCCCTCACGGGAGAGGATTGCCTGAATGTTGGTGTACGTCGCCGTCGCCGTGCGGCGCGCACTTTCGAGGCTCATCTCCCGCACCAGGCCGGCCAGGATCAACCGCAACGGTTCTGGCGCGCTCATGATGACCACGAAAGCATCTACCCCCTGAAGGTTGTGGCGCGGGGTAAGCAAGCGCCCGTGCAGATAGAGGGGACGGCCGGTGATTTGCTCGATCTCGTTGATCGCATGGACGATACCCACGCTGATATCGCTCCAGGGTGGATTGAGAGTTGTGGGGGTCTCAGCTTGCGCCACAAACCGGTAATTGCCCTCAACCCTTTCCAGCAGCAGTAGTTTGGTGATGACCGTGCCACAATCGGCAATCAAAATAGATTCAATAGATGATTCTTCTGGCATCAATACCCCCCTAGGCGGGGAAGATCAAGCGGAAAATGCGCCACACCTGAAGTACCAGTGTAGTGAGCGCCGTAGTGAGCGCGCCGGAGAAAAGCAACGCCAGAGCGCACAAAATGAAGAAATGTCCCAAGCGCTCCGTCCAACGCCACAACAGGCCGAAACGCCCACGCGGATTGCGCTCGCGCGGAGAAAAAACCAGCAGCGAAGTCCCCACACCAACCATCACCACCAGTCCCTGGAGCACTCCCCAAGGCGGCTTCCCCAGGGACAACGCGGCGCCGGTCGCCGTCATCTGCGGGATCAGCGTCCCCAGCAACGCGCCGGAGACGGCGACGGCCGCCCCCACCCCCAACAAGAAACCCATTGTGATATTTCCGAGCAAGCCCAGGTTTCCTTGAACTTTGGGGGATGCAAACCCCTTGAATATGAGCAACACCCCCAACAACAAGGGAATCACATAGATAAAACGCTCGCCTACCCTGGCGGAAGAATCCAACGCCACCAGGATCCATCCCCAAAGGACTTGCTTCAAAAGAACCCCCAAAAGGTAACCGGTACTGCCGCCAACCAATAGCGCCAACGCCCAACGATAGAGGACATTGTCCCCAAACACATAACTAAATAGCATAAGCGTAAGCACGGCGCCGACAATCAGGCCAATCATCTCTAAATCTATCGGTATCATAAATTACTTGGCTCCCTTTTTCCCGGCTGCCACAGCATAAAGCAATCCGCACAACAACAACCCGGCAGCAACCCAGTGGGTCAGCAGCAGTGCATTGAGTACCCGCGTCAGGTCCAATGTCCCCAGTTGCGCAAATTCACCTTGATAGAGCAATTGACGGTACGTCGCCAGATCGGCGAGACCCACCAACCAGCCGTTCAGGTCTCGAGTCTCAAAGTAAGGCATAATGAAGGCCCCATGGGCCGCATTGGTGCAAACGCCGATGGGCAGCGGACGACGCGCGGCGGCGTTCTGTTCGATCCAGCCGCGCAGAGGTTCAAGTCGCGCCGCCACCACCAGCATCCGGTCGGCCTCCAATGCCACATCGCGATTCAGAAAATCGGCAATTCCACTGGCAGCGCCAACCCGGTAAACGGACTCGGTAGAAGATAACGTGTTGGTCATTGCATGGCTGGTTAACAACGCCTGAATTAGCCCCGCGCCTTCAGGCAAAGTGCTGACCGCGATCACGTTAACCTGGCGCGCTGCCAATTGCTCCAACAAGGTGTCTACAATGGGCTGCATCTCGACAGCCTCCGCCGGGCCATATTCCAAAGCCAAAATGACCGAGTCTCCCGGCGACAGGGACTCTACATGGGCCTTGAGTTTCCCCAACCCCGGCCGGGCGTCCGGAGGTGGAGTCTGGCCCAAACTTTCGCCATCCCACCACAGCCCCACCACTGCCGCGACAAGCAACAGCAACGCCATCGCTATACGCAGCAACTGCGCGCCCAAGCCCGGTCGGCCGTGCTGCTGCGCGATGGGGCGCGCTTTGCCGCGCGGCTGTTCCAACAACTGCTGCCACAACTGCGCCTGCTGCACAATCACCTCCGGCGTCTGCGGCAGGGGAATGGGTGCAAAATTCTCCGGAATATCCACCGCCAGCAAGGGAGCGATAACGCCGGCCAAACCGGCCAGTGGGCCAGACTCTTCGGCAGGTCCTAGATATTTCTCTGAGACAACCTCTCCAGCGCTGGTGACGGTGGGACGCAATTGCTGCACCCATTCAGGAATTTCGGCGCGGGCTAACCCGGAGGCAGCGTCTACAGCCGGCGATCCCTTGTCCAAAATTCCGGCGATTTCGGGCGGCAGCGCCGGTAAGGGGCCGGTGCCCGATGGTCGCAATTGCTGAAGCCATGTAGGGACATTGGCGCGCGCCAAATCCTCGCCGGCCGGGATTTCCGGGATATCGGGCGCTTCCTCTGCTTCCGCAGGAATCAATGCGTCCAGCCAACTCGGCGTCTCCTCCGTAGATTCCACAGCCGCTTCCGGTTCCCGCGTGACGGGCCGACTCATAGCGCCGTCCAATGCGCCTGGGACAAAAGCCGGCGCGGCGGGTGTGGCGGCGGATTCCTCTTCTCCTATATTGGCTAACCAATCCGGCAACTCGGCCTCTTCCGACCGGTCTGTCGGGGCGACGCCTTGCAAACGACGCGCGGCAAGTTTCCCAGGCGCTGCCTGCGGCGTAGCCGGCTCTACCGTCTGAAGCCAATCCGGTATCTCGGCCATCTCTGGCGCTTCGGTGAAAACAGCGGTGGTCGAGGGCGCGCGGCCGGTCACGTCGGGCGCATCGGCAGGCTCTTGTTCAAAAATATCGGCAGCGGGCGGCGTTGCAGCTCCCCCTTCAGGTTGCTCGCCAGCGGCTAACCAGTCGGGGAGGTCTTCTTCAGCCTCGGCCTCAGCAACGATGTTCGCCAGCCAATCCGGCAGCGCGGCCTTCTCCGGTATGGAGGTGTTCGGGGGCGTCAGATCCTCGTCCTCTTCTGTCACAGCGCCAGCCAGCCAATCCGGCAATTCAGCAACGGGTTCAAGCAGTTGGTCCGGAGTCGTCAATTCCGCGACTGTCTCCGCTTCGGTTTCCTCAACCAATCCCGCGATCCAGTCCGGCAGTTCGACGGCGGGTTCGGTCACCGCGCCAGAGATGGGCGACTCCGCGGATGCCTCCGCTTCGGTTTCCTCGACCAATCCCGCGATCCAATCTGGCAGTTCGGCGGCGGGTTTGACCGGCTCCGCGAAAGCGTCTGGTTCCGCAACCTCCTCCGGTTCTGTTTCAGGAACGAGGCCCGCCAACCAATCCGAGGATTCCTCTGAAGCGGTCGGCTCTCTTCGAACCACAGGTGTCCCTGCCGAAGAAGCGCCCGAAGGCGCAGTAGGCGACGGCCTGGTCGGAGGCGCGTCGGCGTTGATCAGCAACCAGTTCGGGAGGGGCAGCAATCCAGCCGACGCCGGCGGCCCGCCTGGAACTGCGTATTGCAGCAGCCATGAAGGAATCTCTGCGGATCTGCTCCCCGGCGCAGCCGCATCAGGATCAGCCAGCGCCACCAACCAATCCGGTAAAGGACGGGCTGGCGCTATTTCAATGGTATCGTCGCGCACAGCCTCCGGCGCGGCATCTTCTGAGAGTTCGGCAAACGCAAGGGGTGGGGAAATGGGCAGCGCCTCGGCAGTGGATTCTGCTTCAGAAAAACCCTGCGTCCAATCCAATTCCAAAACCTCTTCCTCTTCCTCTGCCCCTTCCGGCGCCCCCGCGCCCACCAGTCCGACGCGCCAATCATCGGGGGCGGGTTCGGTAATCGGTTCCACCGCGTCCATGCTGCGCAACCAATCGGGGCCGCCAAGTTCCTCGTCCACCGGTTCTCCCACGCCCGTGTCGGACAGCCAATCGGGCTGCTCGTCTGTTTCTTCCTCGGCGGAGGATCCGGTCAAACCAAAGTCGTCAAGCCAATCGGGCAATGGCGCCGCCTCTGCCGGATCCGCGAGCGGCAGGGCCGGCGGGGGAGCCGATTGGCGCGCGGCAGGGGATGGTTCGGGCGACATCAGCTCATGCAGCCAGTCGGGCGGGGCAGATTCTTCTGTAGGCTCCGATTCAGTCGCCACGGTAGGCTCCGGTTCAGTCGCCACCAAGCCCGACAGCCAGTCGGCTTCCTGTCCTGTGGGAGAAGGCGCAGGCGTTTGCTCCTCCTGATCGGAGAGCCAGTCGGCTAATACGGATGGGGCGGCGCCGGCGTCAGGTCCGGCAAGGCCCGATAGCCAATCAGGCAAGGCCGGTTCGGATGACGGAGAAGCAGGGGGAGTGGGTTGCGCCGGCGAAGGTGATGGAGGGGCCGCTTCTTGCCCCAGACCCGCCAACCAATCGGGCAGTTCCGCCGGGGCAGGAGGCTCCGCCGAAGTTGCCGCGCCCGCCGGTTCCTCCCCTCCCAACCCGGCCAGCCAATCGGGCAAGACGCCTTCAGCGACAGCCGCTTCAGGTTGCCCCGATGCGGGAGAAGTGTCGCTTAATTCCAGCAGCCAATCGGGCAGTTCGGTATTCTCAGGGACCGCTTCAATGGAACGTGTTGGCAAAGAGATGCTCTTCAAACCCGACATGGTGGACTCGGTGCTGCTGGGCGCGGCGGGGCGCGACCGCAATCCAGCGGTAGGCATCAAACGAGCATGGCACTTGTCACAGAAAACGTTACCCACGGGATTCATGGCGCCGCAATTCGGGCAACGGATTTCCGTGTGCTGCAAAGCAGCGCCACATTCGTTACAAAAACGGCTATTATCTCGATTCAGCGTACCACATTTTGAACAGCGAATCATACGTAAACTCACTCATCACTGTGCGGCCGGTCGGTTCCCAGGATGACGCGCAGGCCGGTTAGGGTAATGCCCAGGGCCACACCAATCGCCAGCCCTCGGGTGCCAGACATTGCCAGGGTATTCAATAATTGCAGGATAGTTTGGAGCAGCGGCGGATAAATATAAGGGATCGTGGCAAATAAAAACAAAATGGTCAAACCCACAAAGAGCAGCGTGCCGACGTTGCGGCGCGTTTGCATAGCACGTATGCCGGCCAACAGTAACGTGAGGCCGGTCAAGGCCAATAAGGCCGCCTCGCCAGGCACGAGCACGTAATGGAGGAAATATTGCGGCCATTCTCCCCCAGCACCTTGCCAAAGCACCAGACCCAGGCTGGCGAGAAAGGAGAGGATGATCAGCAGGCTGCCGATCTTATGTTTGCCATCCCGCAAGCGCCCCAGATGAACCCGCAGGAGGTTAATGGAGGCCAGCAGCAACGCAAACGCGCTGAGCAACACGGCCCAGCGGATTAAGACAAAACGAATGTCGCTCAACGGACGGACGGGAATCAGGGTTCCCAGCAATACCAGGATGCCTGCCAACATCGCGCTGGCCGTCGGGATTGTGCGTTTGAACATACCTTCAGCTCACCTTAACAGCGATAACACCGCAGTAATGAGGATACCGGCAATCACCAACCACCGGAGCGTCTCTTGCGCGCTCAAACTGGCCCAAGAGACAGAACGTTCTTTGACAAGGGCGCCGCCGACGAACAATTCTTCACCAATGACCAATTGCGTCTGCTCCAACGCCGGATAGAGCGCGCCAATCCCAGGCAAAGAAACGACGCCGCCCATTGAAGCGACGCCCCGCCGCCGGGCGGCCTCGGTCAGCAAACTCACTTCTTGATTGAAAGCCCCCAGCATCACATTGGCGCCGATCGGCGCGTCAAAAAGCTGCGTCGCGGCCATCGCGGCGTAGGTAGTGGGGGTGGGCGCGGCGAACTGCACCATAGTCGGGCGAAACAGGTCGCCCGCGCCGACGCGCGTGTAAGCCCGCCGCAGCCAATCGCTGGCGAGCAGATACAGGGTGGGATCGCCCGTGGTGATCAGCGGGGGGGTGTCATAGGCCGCGGAAAGTTCTAACAGTGCGCGAACCCCTTCCAGAGCTGCCACCGAGGTCATAGCGTCGGCTGTCGCCAGGCCGCCATTGCCCAACGCCACGTGGATGGAGACGCCCTGCTCGGCAGCCCGGCCCACTTCTCCGGCAAGCGCCGAAAATACTGGGAAATGTCGAAAGGTAGGGGTCTTGTCACGGTAACGTATCCCGAAAACCGCCAGGGCAACGGCGCCGCTCAGCACCAACCCCAACGCGATCAAATGAGTACTGTTCATTGCGTGACTCCTTCTGCCAGATGCTGCCGAAATTGTTGCAGTAGCTCCGGCTGTTCCAACATGGTAGCGAGTGGGGCCAACCGTTGCCCCAGGAATGGCGCCAGCATCCACAAGCCCTGCGCGCCGACGAAACCCCACACTTGCAGCACATCCAGGAGCGGGAGGGCCAGATCAGTCAGCCCGCGCCGTTCGATGGCGGCAGCCCACTTGACCATATCAGCGGTGGACAAGGATTTTGATTGCATGGTTTTCCTCAACAGACTCCCCAACAGCGCTTACCACAATCATTGTACTACGTTAAACTCTACGACGCAAACCCACAAAACCGACAAAACCAGAAATGATTGACTCCCCTAGAGGGCATTGTACAATGATGCGCGTCAAAAAGAAAGTGCTGTCTGGATTGTTCAGGAGTGAACCAATGAAACTCGTTCTTTTGGGAAGCGGGGGGTTTTTGCCGACGGAGACGGCGCAAACGGCGTGTTATTGGCTGCCCGAAGCCGGTCTGTTGCTCGACGCGGGAAGCGGACTATATCGCCTGGCCGATTATATGCAAGGGGCGGAGTTGGATATTTACCTGAGCCACGCCCACGCGGATCACACCAGCGGGTTGGATTATGTCTTCGCTTCCTTTTTCAAATGGGAAGTAAGCCGGGCCGCGCAACCCTTGAGTGAAGAAACCATTACCGGCCTGGTTGAACGCGCCCACGCGGCCCGCGCTCAAACGCGCGTCCACGCCGATGAAGCGACGTTGCAGGTGGTGCAGTCCAAATACAGCCATTCGCCCTTTCAATGGCATCCGCTGCAAGCCGAGGAAACGGTAGGGGGGAACGGGCAGTTGACCCATTTTCTGATGGAAGGCGGGACGCAGGGCTTCCGACTGGATTGGCCCGGCCATGCGCTGGCATACATCACCGATACCGTTGGGACTCCCACTGCTGCTTATGTGGAGAAGATCGCCGGGGTGGATGTACTGCTGCACGATTGTCAAGGCGCGGAAAGACATGCCGGATTGCAGAGGAAAATTGGGCATAGTCATTTGACGGCGGTGGTGCAAGTTGCGGCCAGGGCGCAGGTGAAACGGCTGGTATTGATCCACCAAGCGCCGCTGAAAGAACTGGATTACCAGGACGAATTGGAACAGGCGCGCCAGACATTCCCTGCGGTAGAAGCGGGGTATGACAGGATGGAGATTGACTTTTAGGGAACAGAATGGACATAACGTATAGTGGAGTCATCCTGGCCGGCGGATCCGCCCGGCGGATGGGCAGCGACAAACGCTTCTTGCAAGTGCAGGGGCAATCCCTCGTGCGGCGGGTGCTGGAATGTCTGCGCCCGCTGGTCGCAGAGCTGATTGTGGCAACGCTGGAACCGGCGCTATTTGCCGACCTTCCCGCGCAGATTGTTACGGACGCCTATCCGGGAATGGGGGTGTTGGCCGGCGTTCACGCGGGATTGGCGGCTGCGCGGGGCGAGTGGGCCTGGGTGGTCGCCGGGGACTTGCCTTTCTTGAATCCCGCGCTGTTACAGGCGATGATGCGCCTGACTCAAACTGCCGACGCCGATGTGATCGTCCCTCAACGCCAGGGCGAACTGGAACCCCTGCACGCGCTCTACCGCCCCGCCGCCTGCGTTCCCGCCGCCGAAGCAGTCCTACAACGCAGCCAACGGCGGATCATCGCCTTCTACCCCGACGTGCGCGTCCATATTATACTGCCGGACGAAATCGCCCGCTATGACCCGGAAGGCCGCTCGTTCTTCAACATCAACACCCCAGAAGATTGGGCGCTGGCGCTACAACAATTGGAAGAATAGGGGGATATATTTTTGCGCGGCCCAGCCGCGCAAAAATATATCCCCAGAATTTTAAATTCCCAACCGTTCTGGATGGGTGTGAACGACCATCTGCTGCCCGCGCAGATAGCCGATGGTGGTAATACCCCACGTCGCGGCGAGCCTGACCGCCTTAGAAGTCACAGCCCGCAGCGTCGCCACAATGGGGACGCGCATCCGCGCCGCCTTGCTGACCATCTCGGAGGAAAGCCGCCCGGTCGTCAACAACACATCGCCCTCGGTGGAACGGCCGGCCATCAGGCAAAAGCCCAGGAGCTTATCAAGCGTGTTGTGCCGCCCCACGTCCGTCATAATAGCGATGGTTTCGCTGGCGGGCGCGAAGAGGATGCTGGTGTGGACGCCGTGGCTGTGGGGATTGCGAGCCGTGGCGTCTTGCAAGACCTGCGCCATTTCAAAGAGGCGCGCGGGCGGGAACACGGGCAATACGGGCAGCGGCGTCGGCGGCGCGTACAGATCGCCCAACACCACACCGCGTCCACAGCCGGACGTAAGGAGGGCATTGTGCGCCGCCAGGCGCGGCTCCACATCAGGCGCTTTGTCGGCGGTCAGCCATACATCCGCGCAGGTTTCCCCTGCGGAAAAATGCAGTTTGGCGATGTCGGACAGCGCATCAATGATGCCGGCGTAGGCCAGAAAACCGACCACCAGGGCTTCTCGATCCGGCGGCGAGGCCATCAGCCGCACCAGGGATTGCCCATTGACGTAGATACAAAATTCCTCTTCGCCGGGCAGTATGTAAGTCTGTGATGTGACCTCACCCTGGCGCCAGACAGACACGGGATATTCAAAATCGCTCACATTCGCCCTCGTCTATGAGATTTGACAAACTCGCAAGATAAACCATTATACTATAGTATCAATAGTAACAACGTCTCACAAAAGGGAATCGCCTGATCCGAGATCCCTAGGCGCATAAAGGAGAAATTGGTAATGAACGAAAAAATACAATATCTCAAGATTCTATCGGTGGCGTATTACGTGGTGGGGGCATTGGCCGGTTTGTTCGCCTGCTTCCCCATCATCCACCTGGTGGCGGGTCTGGGGATGCTGTTGGCCGGAACAACGGGGGAGTTTGGTGAGGAGGGCTTACCCTTTTTGCTGGGCGGCGGGATGTTCACGCTGATTGCCGGGACGATCATTGTGCTCGGGTGGGCGTATGCAATTGGGCTGATCGTCACCGGGTATTTTCTAGGACGGCATACCCATCATCTCTTCTGCCTGGTAATGGGCGGGATCGCGTGTCTCTTTATGCCGTTTGGGACGGTGTTGGGCGTGCTGACGTTGGTGCTGCTCCTCAGCCCAGATGTCAAAGCGCTATTTGAGGCAGAAGAGGTCGTATGAACGACTCTCCTTACGCTATCCAGACCCAATCTCTCACCCGCCGCTTCGACGAAGTGGTGGCCGTCAACCAGTTGAACCTCACCGTGCCGCGCGGCGTCATCTTTGGCTTTTTGGGGCCGAATGGCGCGGGCAAGTCCACGACGATTAACATGCTCATCGGGGTGCTGCCGCCGACGCAGGGGAAGGCGTGGGTAGCCGGCTTCGACGTGCGCGAGCAACCCATCGAGGTCAAACGACGCATCGGCGTCGTGCCGGAGTCGTTGGGGCTGTACCAGCGGCTCACAGCGGTCGAGCAGATCGAGTTGGTGGGGCGGCTGCACGGCCTGCGCGTGCCGGAGATTCGCGCCCGCATCCCCGCGTTGCTGGATTTGTTGGAGTTGGGCGACAAGGCCGACAAGATGATCCTGGATTACTCACAGGGGATGTTGAAGAAGACCGCCCTGGCCTGCGCCCTGATCCACGCGCCCGACATCCTGTTTATGGACGAGCCGTTTGAAAGCGTAGACCCTATCTCCACCAAAGCCATCAAGGCGGTACTGCGGGATATGGTCCGGCAGCGCGGCACGACGGTGTTCTTCTCCACCCACGTGATGGAACTGGCCGAGCGCTTCTGCGATCAGGTGGGCATCATCCACCAGGGGAAGCTGGCTGCCGTCGGTGACATCCCGACGCTGCGGGCGCAGGCGGAATTGCCCCCCGATGCGCCGCTGGAAGACGTGTTCGTGCGCCTCGTCGGCGCGGAGACCGGCGCGGAATCCGGCCTGAACTGGCTAACCAATGCGCCGGCTCAATCCTGAAGTTTTGTCAGCAGATTGAGCAGATTAAGCAGATTTTCCATTGGCTCTTCCGTTGAATCCGCTAAATCCGTTGAGCTATTCTTGGAGGGAGTCGCCTGATGCACTCATCGTTGTTCACTGAATTGAAAACGCTGTTCTGGCTCCAGGGCAAATTGACGTTGGCAATATTCCGCAGCCGCCGGGCCGCCGACTGGTTCTGGCTGCTGCGCCTGGGGCTGACGCTGCTGCAAGCCCTGTTCACGTTCCCCTTTTTCCTGCTGATGGGAGTGGGCGTGGCGGTAGGATTGGCGCTGCTGTCGCCGCGCGCGGCCTTTGAGGCTGTGGTGCTCGGGAACACCTTCATGACGGTCTTCTGGCTGATGGCGCCCAGTATGTACAGTTCGCAGTTGATGGAGCGGTTCGAGATGTCGCGGCTGTTTCCGCATCCCATCAGCTTCCGGGGGATGGTGCTGGGCAGCACGTTAATGGCCGCCCTGAACATGACCGGCCTGTGGACGTTCCCCATTCTGGCCGGCGAAGTCGTGGGGCTGGCATGGCACAAGCCGCTGGTCGCCCCATTGATCGCCCTCGGCGCGCTTCCGGCGTTTGTGTTGTTCACACTGGCCGGCCGCTTGATGGACGATTTCTTCGACCTGATTGCCAGCGACCGCCGCTTGCGCACGCTGGCGATCTTTCTCCTCACCGCGCCGTTTATGTTCTTGTGGGTCGGGCAGTATTACCTGCAATACATCAGTGACAATTTCGAGAAATTGCCGGCGTTCATTGATCCGGCGCTGGCGATGCAGTTGCAACAAGCGCAGGGACCCAGCGACGTGCTGGAAATCGTGCGACTCTCGCGTTTTCTCCTCTGGCTGCCGCCCGGTTGGGTGAGCGCGGGAATGGGGATGGTGGTGGCCGATTCCTGGGTTACGGGGCTGTTGTTTCTGCTGCTGTCCTTTGCGACCATTGGCGGCTTGCTGTGGCTGCACGCCCACGTCACGCGCCGCCTGATGGAGGGCGCGGCCCTGACGGTGGGCGTGGAGCGGGTGCGAACGCGCGGCCTGGGGTTCGTCTTCTCTCGCGCCCCGGTGTTTTGGGCGCTCGTCGCCAAAGATTGGCGCCACCTGTGGCGCAATCCGCTGCCCCGGCGGATGGTATTCGCGACGGTCCTCGTGCCGGCGGCCATGGCGTTTCCCTTGATAAATATTCCCACGGAGGAACTGCCGCCCGGCTGGGATCAATATATGACGGTGGTGTTCGGCCTGATCATGGTGTTTATGTTCAATATGATGTTCAACATCGCCCTTACCGGCAACTATTTCGGCGCGATAGATCGCGAGGGGTTCGGCACGCTGGCGGCGGCGGTGGCCGATTGGCGGCCGGTGCTCCTGGCGGCCAACGGCGTCATGGCGGTCTTCACCGGCGCGCTGTCAGGGTTAGTATTGACGGTGCTGACGTTGCTGACCGGCGCCTGGGCTGCGCTGCCCCTCTTACTCTACATTCTATTGGCGCTCCAGGTCAGCACCACCCCGGTTTATACCTTCGCCGCGATCTGGGGGCCGTACCGCATGGAAATGAAATACGGGATGCAAAATCGCCAGGGCAACATTTGGAGCTTCCTGGCGTGGATTTTGGGGACGCCGCCCGTGGCGCTGCTCATTTTGCTGCCCTACTTCCTGTGGAAACCAGGACTGTGGATCACGCTTCCTCTCAGCGCGCTGTACAGCGTCGGATTGTACTGGCTCACGCTCAAGCCGCTGGCAAAATTATTGCGGAACCGTCAGCACATCGTGTTGGAGCGGGTGACGAAGGATTGAGGACTGAGGACTGAGTGCTGAGTGCTGAGTGCTTTCTCACTATCCATTGATTCGCTCATTCGTTGATCCGCTGATCCGTTATGCATGCCCATACTCGCATTTCTAACGTGATTGCTTTTGACGACGCGCCGTTTGTGCCGGACGCGATTGGACCAGTGGCGGTGGTCGGGGCGGTGTACGCGCGCTTGCGGCTGAACGGTGTGCTGGTGGGAGGCGTCGCCAGGGATGGCGACGATGCGGCGGAGGCGCTGGCGTGGCTGGTGGCCGGCTCCAAATTCGTGGAGAACCTGCACCTGGTCATGCTCCAGGGAATCGCGCTGGCCGGCTTCAACGTGGTGGACGTGTTCACGCTGCATGAACGGCTGGCGTTGCCCATCCTCGTCGTGGCGCGGCGCGCGCCGGATATGGCCGCCATCCACGACGCGCTGCTGACGCAGGTGCGGGGCGGCGCGCAGAAGTGGGCACTGCTGGAACGCCTCGGGCCAATGGAACCGCTGCATCAAGTCTACGTGCAGCGCGTCGGCCTGACGTTGACGCAGGCCGAGGCGGTCCTCAAGGACTTCACCGTCGAGGGGCACATCCCGGAGCCGCTGCGCACGGCGCATCTCATCGCCGGCGCCATCGGCACCGGAGAAAGCCGTGGGCGCACGTAACCTCAACGGATTGAACGGATTGAACGGATTTTTCCGTTGAATCCATTCAATCCGTTGAGATTTTTAAGGAATAACATCGGATGCATGAACTGACCGTCACGGAGGAAATTCTCCGCATCGTGAAGGAGTACGCCGGGGAAACGCGCGTGACTGACATCTATCTGGTTATCGGAGAGTTGACCAGCTTTATAGACGATTCCATCCAGTTTTACTTCGATCTGCTGTCGCCCGACACGGCGGCAGCGGGCGCGCGGCTGCACTTTCACCGCATCCCCACGCGCTTTCGCTGCCGGCAATGCAGCGGCGAATTTGCGCCGTCAGACCATCGTTGGCATTGCCCGACGTGCGGCGCAATCGGCGGTGAGGTGATCGCCGGGAAAGAGTTTTATGTGGAAAGCATTGAAGTGGTGTGAGAAGCGCTATGGATGGAATCGCCTGATAAACCGCATAGCGCAAGCCTCAAACGTGACAGGGCCGGTGTTTGAAACGGGTCCCCGCACTCAGGACGCCGCCTGGTTGAAGGGCTTAAGATCGTTGAAAATATCGGTGGAAAATTCGGTGCGGGACACCGGCAGCACAATGTGGAATTCGCTGCCAGGGCAGGATTCCTCGTCATAGCCGGGGCTGTTGACCCAGATGCGGCCACCATGCGCCTCAACAACGCCTTTGACGATAGCCAGCCCCAACCCAGGGCCGCCCCCCTTAAACTTCGTTTTCCCCGATGAGTGAAATGCCACGTCTCCCACATGGTAAAACTTGGTAAAAATCAATTCCTGCACTTCTGGGGCAATGCCGATACCGGTATCGGCAATGATCAGTTCGACAAATTCCACGGCCTCTTGCGACAAACTCAAGCATTGCCCAGAAATGCGAATGTGTCCACCATCAGGCGTATATTTGATGGCGTTGAACAGCAAGTGATTGAACATTTTGGTGAGCGCCTCAATGTCAGCCGTGATGGTCGGGAGCGTGAGCAATGGGTCAACCGTCAGGGTAAGTTGCCGCTCCTGGAGCGATTTCGCCAGATTGGTCACGAGGGATTCCAAGATAAGCGGAATGGAGACGGGATGGAAATGCAATTGCAACGTGCGGTTGTCAATTTTCACGATGTCCAACATCCCGTCCACAATTTCATGAAGCCGCTGCGCGCCGCTGACAATCCCCTCGGCCCGCTGCCGATGGATCTTATCTTCTTGCTTTTCCGCGTCACGCAATAACATCTGACTGTAGCCCTGAATTAAGGTCAACGGCGTTCGCAGTTCGTGGGAGATGACCTGGATGAAATCGGATTTGTTGCGGTCGAGCAATTCCAAAGATTGGTAGGCCCGTTCCAACTCAGCGGTGCGTTCCTGAACGCGGCGCTCTAATTCCTGGTTGAAGCGCGTAATTTCAACATTCGCAGTATTCAACTGCTGCACCAGGGTCTGCAACTGTTGACGTTGGTTGTAGAGGGCCAGGAAAATTTTGACCTTGCTCAACAGAATTTCGGGCACAAACGGCTTGGACAGAAAATCCACCGCGCCGGCATCGTACCCTTTGCGGTGATGATATTCGTCGGAATAAATCGCGCTGACGAAAATAATGGGCAATGTGGCCGTGCTGGCATTGCCGCGCAACAGTTCCACCAACTCATACCCATCCATACCCGGCATCTGGACATCCACAATCGCCATACAGAATTCATGCTCCACGGCCAGCCCCAGCGCATCCACCCCCGACGCGGTGGAGATGAGGGTCACTTCCAAGCTGCCCAAGAGCTGCTCCATCGCATACAGATTGGCCGGTTTATCATCCACCATTAAAATTTTAGGTTTGGAAGATGTCATAGCTCCCTCGCTTTACTATTCAGGATTTACGCAACCCTATCGCGCTTCCCCATGGAGGCGGGAGAGAACGCTGAGAAACCCCGCTGCGCCCCAGCATGGCATCAATAGAGCCACACGCGCAGCATCGAAAGCAGTCTTTCCAGGTCCACCGGTTTCGAAAGATAGTCGTTGGCGCCGGCCGCAATACTTTTTTCCTGATCGCCCTTCATCGCCTTGGCCGTCAGCGCCAGGATGGGCAGGGTGCGGCAGCGCGGCAGGGCGCGAATCCGCCGGATGGCCTCATACCCATCCATTTCAGGCATCATAATGTCCATCAACACCAGGTCAATCTTCGGCGCATCCTGGAGCAGGTCCAGCGCCTTTGCGCCGCTGCGCGCCAGGCTGACCTCCACCCCCTGCGCGCCAAGCGCCTTGGAGAGCGCATAGGCCCCGCGCATGTCGTCATCCACAATCAGGATATGTTTGCCCGCCAGGAGCATTTTTTTGTCGTGCAGGCGCCGGATGGTTTTTTGCTTCTCCTCCGGCATATCGGCCACAATACGATGCAGAAACAATGCCGTCTCATCCAGCAAGCGTTCTGAGGATCGCACACCTTTGATGATGACGCGCGGCGGTTGCGCCCCGACGTCGGTGTATCTCATCAACTCCAGGTTCTCTTCCTCGGTCAATGCCCGCCCGGTGTAGATGATCACAGGGCAACGCGGGATATCGTCGGCCGCGCCCAATAAATTCAACAAGTCAAAGCCGCTCATATCGGGCAAACTCAAGTCCAGAATCATACAGTCAAAGGCTTGCGCGCGCAGGGCGGTCAGCGCCGCCTGCCCAGTTTCGGCCTCAACAATGGCGACATCATCCCCTTCCAACAATTTTTTGATGCTCCAGCGGAGGTTTGATTCATCTTCCACGACCAACAGGGTTTTGATATCGCGCGCGATAAACTGTGTGATATGGTGAAAAGCCCCTTCAAGGGATTCGGGAGTGACCGGTTTGGTCAAAAAGCCCATGGCGCCGCGCCGGTAAGCATCACGGGGCGCGTCATCCACCGACATAATATGCACTGGGATGTGACGAGTGGTGGGGTCCTCCTTCAAGGTGTCCAAAACGGCCCAGCCGTTCATCACCGGCAGGTTCAAATCCAGAATGATAGCGTCGGGAGGATACTGCTGCACCATATCCAGGCCGACGCGACCATCGAGGGCCACCACACATTTGAAACCTTGCCGGCGAGCAAAGTCGCGCGCAATCTTGGCAAAATGGGGGTCATCCTCTACAACGAGCAACACCCGATCACCCGGCTGGAGGTCGCTGCGGTCATCCGGGATTTGCATAACGGGACGAGAGGGGGCAGATGGCGGCGTAGATTGCAACCCAAGGTCTGTCGTCCCCAATCCAGGCGACGCGGCGACTCCCGGTGCCCTTTGTTCCGAGTCTTTATCGCGCCCCAACTCGCCGGGCGGAGGCCCGGCAGCGACGCCCTCTAGCCCGTTCAGCGGTAGATAGAGTGTGAACGTGCTCCCCCGGCCATACTCGCTGTGGATAGTAATTTCGCCGCCCAGGTGCGCCGCCAGCAAACGGGAAATGGTAAGCCCCAGGCCAGTACCGCCATACTTGCGGCTGGTGCTGCCATCAGCCTGCTGGAACGCCTCAAAGATAATTTCCTGCTGCTCTGGCGTCAGGCCGATGCCGGTGTCGGTCACGTCAAAGGCAACGGCGCGCGTCGGCTCCAGCCCGCTGCGCGGCAAAGGCGCGCTCGCGGTCGGGCGGTAGACATGGCACAACACACTCCCCTTTTCGGTAAATTTCAGGGCGTTGGCGAGCAGGTTTTTGAGGATTTGTTCCACGCGCCGCCCATCGGTCATGATGCTCGGCGGGATAGAATCGTCCAGAGTAAAATCCAAAGTCAGGCCCTTCTCCTCCGCCACCGGCGCGAACTGCGCGCGCAGCGCGTCCAGCAAGTCCCGGCAGGAGACCTCTCCCAGGCGCAATTCCATCTTGCCTGCTTCCACTTTGGAAAGGTCCAGAATTTCGTTGATCAGCTCAAGCAGGTCACTGCCGCTGTTATGGATAATATTGGCCGATTCAATTTGCTCCGGGGTGAGGTTGCCCTCCTCATTGTTCGCCAGCAGTCGCGCCAGGATCAGGAGTGAATTGAGGGGGGTGCGCAATTCGTGCGACATATTCGCCAGGAACTCCGACTTGTATTGGCTGGCGCGCGCCAATTCTTCCGCTTTGCGTTCCAGTTCAACTTGAGCAACGCGCAATTCCTGGTTCTGCCGATCCAACAACGCCTGTTGTTTCTGCTGGGCGACGGTCTTTTCTTCCAGTTCCGCGTTGGCGGTCTCCAGCGCCCCCTGTTGCTCGCGCAGACGGGCTTCAGACAGGCGCAAACTTTCCGTCTGCGCCTCCAATTCCTCATTGGCTGCGCGCAATTCTTCGCCCTGAATTTGCAACTCCTCGGCCTGCTCTTGCGTCTGGGTCAACAGTTGGTTGATCTGCCCGCGCGTCTGCGCCGTGTGAAACGCGATGGCGATACTCTCCCCCACAGTTTGCAGAAATTGCAGTTGCTCCGGCGCAAAAGTGGTAAGGGTCGCCAGTTCGATGACGCCGATGACCCGGTCCATATACATAAAGGGCATGGCCAGGATATGGCGTGGGGCGGTCTCCCCCAGGCCAGAACGCACCACCACGTAATCCTCCGGCACGTGCTGGAGCAAGATAGGCTGCTTTTCCAGGGCCGCCTCGCCCACCAGACCCTCGCCCAGGCGAAAACCATTGGAGAGGTGTTTGCGGTGGACATACGCATAACTGCCAAGCAAGGTCAGATGATCCGATGTCAGGCCATAGAGCGCGCCCACTTGCGCGTTGAGGTATTGGCATAGTTGGCGAATAATGCGATGGGCCAACGTGGGCAGGTCTTGTTCGCCGCGCATCTGCTCGGCCAGTTGTGCCTGCCCGGCAATCAGCCAGACCTGGGTTTCTGTCACTTTTTGGGCGGTCTCGGCGGCGATGCGCGCCATTTCGGCGCGTTGCGTGCGCTCGGCGACCTGTGCTTCCAAAGAATTGCGCGCCTGTTCCAGCTCGAAATTGGTTTCACGCAAAGCCTTTTCATTGCGCCGCAGGCGCAACAAAGAGGCGCGCATCCGGTGATTGAGTAGCCACATAAAGGTGCCCGCAATGGTCAAAATAATGGCATGAAGCCGCCAGGACTGATAAGCGGGGGGGAGCACGGGCGGTATAGGAAGATAACCGAGATACTCCAGGAAAGCCAGGGACCCCAGGCCGATAATCCCAAACAGGGTATGTCTGACGATGTTGACGCCGCTGCCGAACAAGGCGCTGAGCAAGACACCCAATAAAAATGAGGACGCCATGGCGGACCGTACCGAGCCGGTAAAATAGGTGAGAAAAAAACACAGCAACCAGCTTTCAACGGGAAGCCATCTCTGCAAGGGGTATACATATCCCCGGCGCAGAACGATCAACAGTCCTATGTGCCACACAATGGCGCCCAGGATAATGGCGTGATTGGTCAGAATATTTTTCGTGAATTCGCGCCAGTCAATTAACAGCGTCGCTATCAACACCAGGGTCGTCGCCCAGAGAATGATGTTGATTAACCAGGCGAGAGTATTCTTTTCTTCGTCCTCAAAAACAGGGGGAGCAAAGATGGCTTTCAATACTTTGAACATAAGCCCTCATCCAGTTAGCGCAGGAGCTTGCGCCATATAGAATGTCATAGCAATAGATTCTGCCACAAGGGTGAGAAATTCCAGATGTGCCGAAGAAAATTCGTGCAGAGTCCCCAACTCCAAGGCCCCGACGACTTGCCGGTTGTAGAGAAACGGCGCAATAACCAACTGGCGCGGCGCTATCTGGCCCATCCCGGAAAGCACGGTCATATAATGATCGGGCAGGTCCTGTAATACCAGGGTCTGTTGATTCTGCGCGGCCTGCCCGATCAGACCTTCGCCCAGAGTAAAACACCAGGGGCCGGTCGCCGGAGGCCGGTAAGCATAGGAACCGGCCAATGTCAACACCTGACCTTGCAGCAGGTAGAGCGCGCCGACCGAGGCATCGAGGTACAGGCACAGTTGCCGGATAACGTTGTGCGCCAAAGCGGGAATATCCTGTGTGGCGCGCAATTGCTGGCTCAACTGCGCCTGCCCGGCCACCAGCCAGATTTGGGCCTGAAGCGCCTGGTTCGCGGCTTCGGCGGACTGGCGAGCCTGCTCGGCTTCCGCGCGGGCGGCGTCACTTTGCGCGCTCTGGAGCGCCAGATCGGCATAGGCTTTTTCGAGGGCCGCAGTACGTTCGGCGACGCGCAGTTCCAGGTCGGTAGTCAGTTTTTGCAGCGGATTGAACAGTTGGTAATTCATCACCGTGTACCCTAACATCGCCATGCCACAGGCCGTCATTATCGAGAAGACCGGAAACGGCCAGTTGGACAATCCCCCGAGCACCATGCCGAGCGCCAATATGAGGACGCTGCTCATCATCGCACGACTGCCCGGCGACTCTTTCCTACGCCAGAACAGCACAGCTGCTCCAACCAAGCAAGCCAGCGGAATGATCGCCGCGCCCAATCCAAGGGGAGTAAAATCGTTGAGGGGGATCCCAGTAGGGGACAGGCCCAGACTGAGAACAATACGGTGTTGAAACAACGGCAGCGTGAGCATGATGCAGGCCACCAGGAAAATCGTACTGACGATCCGCGCAATGAGCAAAGTGCGTGGGGCAAACTCGAAATAACGAGCAGCGAACATCAGCAAAAATACACAGGCAAAACAGGCGCCTAACGTGTTCAATTCTACCGGCAACACGGGATCTCCGCGTTCCAGCCACAACATGAGGGCGCTCAAGGCAGCGCTGACCGCACTGAGCGCCTGCATCAAATTGAAGGTCACAAAGTAAAAATTGGAGACACGGCGCACACCGGCGCTCAAAACGCTCAACACCAGAGCCAGGGCAAGGATGGTGACTATACCCCACGCGCCAATATTCACCCAAAACCAAAATGACATTCCACAACCTCGGCTTGCCGACTATTAGGTTATGTGTGTATTGTAGTGAGTTTATTCCAGGGCGTCAAGCGCGCCGCCTGCAAAATCGAAAGAAAGCAGAGGCCAACCCCTTCATTTTCTGAGACTCTCCTGATATTGTATTTGACACAACTGAATATCTCAGTATACTCAAAGAAAGCTAAGTTAGTGTAGACAATGTTTTTCAAACCCAGACCTAACAGTACAATTTTGAGGATCAATGCTTCAGGAGGGACTATGAACAAAATGATTGAAAGTCTTGGTACCACCCTGTCCCAGATGATCGGTAAGGAGGCGATAGCCTGCCGCGGCTTACTGCGTCTGGCCATCATTGATAGTGCGGAGCACCTGCGACAAACATCCGATTACAGTCAAACTATGGCTCATATAAAAATGATGGGATATCAGGATTGGAAAGACATCGTCGAAGGGCCAGCGCTAGTTCAACGCTTAAAGGGTGTCGGGATCCAAGATCCTGCTCCCGTTGTGACCCAGTTGAGGCAGACTTTGATCGAGCACCAATCGCTATTTACCATGTCGGCTCACTAATATAAATCCCCTATTAACGTTAGTAAGAAAGGAAAGACTTATGTTTCCAGTTGTAACAATGACTATCACGTGGATTCTGGTTGTGGCGCGGCTGATCATTGCCGTGCAATTGACGCGGGTAGCACGCCGGCAAAAACTGCCCAACCTTTTATGGTTAGCGGCTTTCTTTTACCTCACCGGGATAGGGGACATTTTTGCAACGTTAGCGCCAGTCACCAACTTTAACCAACCGTTTCTTGTATTAGGGGGCGTGAGCGAACTAGCGATGGTTATGTTTATTCAGAAAACTTTCTATCAGGACCGCAAAAGCCCTTTTCCGATCTTTATGGGGCTGGCCCTCATCGTGCTGGCGGCTGACATACTCTATGCGGAGTTCCTCCCTTATCATAGCCCCTTCAACTGGCTCTGGCTCATTTGGGCAGGATACCAGGCATATCGGCGAATTGCTGACGACCAGGCCGTGGATGACTGGATCAAGGCGCGCTACAAGCTGGTGATCGCCTACTCAGGACTATCCTTGGTGGCTCCTCTCTGGACGATCTTATTCCTCATAGCAATGGTAGTGCCGGCAGTAGCGGCCTTTATATACGCCCCCACCAATATCTTGATAGCGCAAGTGGGCATTTTGGCCTTTGTCACAGCCGGAATTGTGTTGCAATATTTGGCCTGGATCATGCCCGAAAAGTACCGAGAATGGCTGAATCGCAACTACCAGCCGCCCGCGAAAGAAGCGGCCGAGGCGGATCTGACAGAAGAAGAGATTATGCGTCAGTTGACAGCTTGAGTGAAACGACTGCTACCTCTCACCGTGGCCCTAGCTCTGCACGCATAGCGCCAGACAGCGCTGGGGGATTGGGAGCATACATAGCGTCTGGTACGCATCGTTTCTTACCCTACATGGAAAACGCCCCCCGCAAACAATGGGGGGCGTTCCACATGTACAGCCAAGGGCCAGTCACGGCGCCGAGAGGTCGTTGGCCTGTTTGTAAAACACACCCGGCCCCTATCCGCTCCTTGTTCCCGCCCATTTCCGTGCTAGAATAAATTGAACCCGGTAACTGCCCGTTCAGTTACCCATTTCTCATTACCCTTTACGCTTTTCGAGGGGAGACACTTATGAGCGAACTGCTCGATCAATTTTTCCCCCGCCCGCCGGCGGGGACGGCGACCCGCTTGGGAATTATCGTCAGCGGCAGCCTGGGTAAGGGGTTGGAGGCGCGCCTCGCGCCAGATCGCGTGATCGAGGGCCTGGCGGTGGGGCGCTACGTCGTCATCCGGGGGCAAACCGACCGCCGTTTCTTCGGTATGATCACGGACGTGGCCCTGGAAAGCCGCCATCCCGAAGTTGAACAAACGCCGCCGGAGGAACCGGACGGCTTCCTGGCGCAAGTCTATCGTGGCACGTTGACTTCCGGGCGGATGCACATCACCCCCATGCTGGTGATCGAATCCGGCGAAGTCCGCCCGGCCAAAACCATCCCGGCGCATTTCACCCACGTCCACGAAGCCACCCCGGAGGATGTTTCTGAAGTATTTGGCGACCCAGAGGAGACAGGGCGTTTCCACATTGGCGACCCACTGGAAATGCCCGGCGTGCGTATTGCGTTGAATTTGCCGCGCTTCGTGGAGCGCTCCAGCGGCGTCTTCGGCAAAAGCGGTACGGGCAAGACTTTCCTGACGCGCATGTTGCTGGCCGGCATCATCCAGAAACGCGCCGCCGTCAATCTAATCTTCGATATGCACAACGAATACGGCTGGAAAAGCCAGGACGAGAGCAAGCAGGACGTCAAAGGGCTGCGGCAACTTTTCTTCGACGGCCGGGTGAGCGTGTTCACACTAGACCCGGAATCCTCGCAGCGGCGGAACAGCAAAGTGGACTACACCGTGCGGATCGGCTATGAGCAAGTCGAACCGGAGGACGTAGAGATGTTGGCGCCGCTCTTCGGCTTCAGCGACGTGCAATCCAACGCGCTCTACATGCTACGGCGACGCCTGGGGGCAAGCTGGCTGCGCCGCCTGTTAGCCGAGGAGAGCGACCCCGACTTGACGGCCATCATTGAAGAGGGCAAAATCCACGAGGGCACCCTCGGCGCCATCCAGCGTAAGCTGGCGCAATTGCACCGCTTCGATTTTCTGGTGGACCGGGCGGACGACGACCCGATCAGGCGAATCCTGGACTACATCGAAAGTGGCGTCAGTGTCATTTTGGAGTTTGGCCGCTACGGCAACGCCCTGGAAGCCTACATTTTAGTCGCCAATTACATCACCCGGCGCATCCACCGGGCGTATGTGGATCGGAAAGAGGCTTACCTCGGCGGACATGGCGCAGAACCCCGCCCCTTGATTATCACCATTGAAGAAGCGCACAAATTCCTGGATCCGACCATCGCCCGGCACACCATCTTTGGGACCATCGCGCGGGAAATGCGCAAGTACAATGTCACCCTCTTGCTGGTGGATCAACGGCCCAGCGGCATTGACCCGGAAGTGATGAGCCAGATCGGCACGCGCGTCACCGCGCTGCTTGATGAAGAAAACGATATCCGCGCCGTCTTCTCCGGCATCGCCGGCACTGCGGCGCTGCGGGAAGTGCTGGCGCGCCTGGAAACCAAACAACAGGCGCTCATCCTGGGACACGCGGTTCCGATGCCCATCGTTGTGCGCACACGCGATTATCAGGACTTATACGGCGAGATTAGCGGTCACAAAGTGGATGTGACGGAAGCCAAATCAGCGTTGTACGGATAAAGACGATGAATCCAACCAGAGACTTATCGCGCCCGCAGATTATGGTGGTGGATGATGAGAAAGCCAACCTCCAGCTCTGGACGATGTTGTTAAGCAAAGAAGGCTTCACAGTCCACGCGGTGGAGGATGGCGCCGAGGTGCTGTCTCTCGCGCAAACCGATCCACCGGACCTGATCCTGCTGGATATCATGATGCCCCACGTCACCGGCTACGAAGTCTGTGAGTACCTCAAATCCGATCTGCGCACGCGCGACATCCCCGTGATATTTCTCAGCGCGCTGACCGATACAGTAGACAAAGTCCATGCGTTTGCCGTGGGTGCAGTGGATTACATCCCCAAGCCCTTCCAAGTGGAAGAAGTTTTGGCGCGGCTGAAAACCCACCTCTCGCTACGGCAACTGCAACGGAATCTGGAACACAAAAACGAGCAATTGCAGCGGGAAATCGTGGAGCGACAACAGGCTGAGCAGCGTCTGGTCACCTATGCCGAGCGTTTACGGACGCTCCATGAAATAGACCAATCCATCCTGGCCGCGCGCTCCCCCGAAACGATTGCCATTGCCGCCGCCGGGCGCATCCGCCGCCTGATCCCCTGCCAACGCGTGGTGATCATTGCCCGCGCCGCAGACAACCATTTAAAGACCCTGGCCGCCGATTCCAGCGGCGAAGTTTCGCTGGGCGCCTCGCCGGATATCTATCAGGAATTGCTTGAAAACCTCACCCTGCACCATGGGCGGCCTTACGGCATCCAGGACTTGAGCCAGCAACCCGCTTTATCGCCCATGCAAGCGGCGTTGTATCGCGCCGGCATCCGGGCCTTCATCATCATCCCCTTGTTTATGCACAATGAGCTGCTCGGCACGCTGCATTTGGAATCCTTGTATCCCGGGGTCTTCGACGCCGACCACGTCACGGCCGCCGCCGAAGTCGCCATTCTCCTGGCTATCGCCATCCGGCAGGTGCAATTGTACGATTTGGCCCAGCAGGAAATCACCGACCGCAAGCTGGCCGAGGAGGCGCTCCGACGACAGACCGCGGAATTGGAGGCGCGCAACCAGGAACTCGATGCCTACGCCCACACGGTAGCGCACGACCTGAAATCGCCGCTGGCCTCACTGGTGGGCTTCAGCCATCTGCTACAACGCCGCCAAGCATCCCCGGAGAAGACCGCCGAGATGTTGAAGTTCATCAATGAGAGTGCGCGACGCATGACCAACATCATTGATGAGCTTCTCCTGTTAGCCAGCGTGCGCAAAATGGAAGAGATTCCCCTGGCACCGTTGGAAATGCAAAACGTACTCGGAGAGGTGTTAAAGCGCCTGGCCGACATCATAGATGCCACCCATGCGACGCTCACGCTGCCCGATACCTGGTCGCTCGCCTGGGGCTACGGCCCGTGGGTGCAGGAAGTGTGGGTGAATTATCTCAGCAACGCCATCAAATACGGGGGCGCCCACCCGCAAATCGTTCTGGGCAGCGAGCAACTGCCGGATCATCACGTGCGCTTCTGGGTGCGCGATCACGGACCGGGGATTCCGCCCGAAAAGCAAGCCCATTTATTCAGCGCCTTTATGCGGCTTGACCAGGCCCATGTGGAAGGTCATGGATTAGGGTTGTCCATCGTGCAACGGATCATCCACAAGCTAAACGGCGAAGTCGGCGTCCACAGCGCCGTGGGTCAGGGCAGCGAATTTTTCTTCACCTTGCCATGCTCGAAGGCCTAAGAATCTATCCGATAATTCGTTTTGGTCCACGACTTGCGCCTAAAGGCGCGGTTTGAAGGGTATTTTTCAGCAAACAGGTTTTTTGGAGGTATTTTTGCAAGAAGCGGTTTTTGAAAAACATGATCAATTGCGCAAATTTCGCCCGGCGCAGTTGATATACATTTTTTATCGTCGGCTGGCGGAACAGGGCAGCCGGGTCACCTGGTTATGGTTGAAAGACAAAATTCAGCAGCGCACCCACGGTTTTTCGCTGCCAGAAGTGAGTCGGGTAGAACCGCTGTTGTATGTGGGGGGTCAGCCGCGCCGGCGCGGACTGGCGCACATGCAACGGTTGGGCATCACCGCCAGTGTCAATATGCGCGAGGAAGTGGACGATGCGCGTCGCGGCGTCGCGTTGGAGCATTACCTGTGGTTGCCCACTACCGATGATCGCCCCCCCACCCTGGAGATGTTGACGCGCGGCGTCGCCTTCATCACAGCCCACATCGCCGCCGGGCGGGGCGTCTACATCCACTGCGCGGCGGGGGTGGGCCGCGCCCCCACTATGGCGGCCGCATACCTGGTCAGCAAGGGGCTGACGCCCTCCCTGGCATGGGAACGCATCCGCCGGGTGCGGCCCTTCATCCGCCCGACCCCCTGTCAGTTAGTCATAGTGGAAGATTTTGCCCGCCAAGTGCCGTTGTAAGGACATGCTAACGTAGCAGAGGGATACCCATGGAAGATGAACTTTTACCCACAGAATTGCAAGCTCGCCTGGAAACGAGCTATGCGCGGATTGCGGAAGATGAAGGATTGACCAGCGATCTGACGGACGCGGAGGCGCGTGAATTGCTCGCCTGGGCGCAAGCGGAAGTGCGGCGACTGGTGCAACAGACCGCCACGCTGGGCAATACCGATGCAGAGGCCGACCTGTCGGCCAAAGTGGCGCATCTGCGGCGCCACCTGCGGCGATTAGCCAAGGCCAGCGCAAACGAGGCCGACCCGGCGGACTACTTGCATACCCACCTCACCCCGCCCAATTATCCCGACGAGACGCCGGTGTCCGCCGCTCCAGACACCCCAGGCACGGTTTCATCTCCCCTGACTGCCGCCCCGCAAATAGCGCCGGATTCCGGCTTGGAAACGCCGGCAATTCCCCCATCTCCCTTACCCGTGGACGAACGTCCCAAACCACCCGCGTTTATTCCCGCTTTTTTCCGCCGCTGGTTTGGGAAAAAAGATCAGACATGAAAATTTTCACCGCAGAGCCGCAGAGCGCGCAGAGGTTTTCGTTTTTTCTCTGCGGACGCTGTGTTCTCTGTGATGATTGACAAGGAGAACACTATGACCAAAAAACGCAGCACACAGAAGAAGAAAGGCCGAGAATTGGGCGTACGAGAGTTTTTATTGGCCCTGCTCCTGATTGGCATAGTCTGGGTAGCCAATCAACTGACAGAGGGAGACGGGCCGTCCGACACGCCCATCGTCGAATCTGAACGGACCGGCGACGTCCAGGTGTTTTTTACCACACCGCGCTACCCGGAAACAGCACAGGATCGTCACGGCGGCATAGACGAAAAGCTGGCGGCCGCCATTGATGCGGCGCAGAAGACTGTGGACGTGGCGGCGTTCGAGCTGGACCTGGAACGTGTCACCGACGCCCTGGTGCGCGCCGACAAACGCGGTGTGCGCGTGCGCCTCGTGACGGACAGCGACTATGAGGAAGATTATGGCCCGCAAACCTTGTTGGAAGCCGACATTCCGGTAGTGTTCGACAACCGCGAGCCGTTTATGCACAACAAGTTCGTGGTCATTGACGGGGCCACTGTGTGGGCCGGCTCCTGGAATCTGACCAACAACTGCACTTACCGCAACAACAACAACGCGCTCGTGATCCAGTCCCAAAAGCTGGCCCAGAATTATACTGCCGAATTCGAGGAAATGTTCGTGGATGGAAAATTTGGCGCCTCGTCGCCGGATAACACACCCCATCCCCAGGTGGAAGTGGCCGGCCTGTTGCTCGAAAACTTCTTTGAGGCCGAAGGTGACGTGCGCGTGCGTATGATCGAGTTGCTTGAGCAAGCCGAAAGCAGCATCTACTTCCTGGCTTTCTCCTTCACCGATGACGACATTGCCCAGGCCATGATCAAGCAACACCGGGCCGGACTGACCGTGCAGGGGGTCTTTGAGAAACGCAATGCTGAGGGAACTGGCTCGGAGTTTGCGATTTTCCAGAAAGCCGGCATAGACGTTTTGGCGGATGGCAATCCTTACGTGATGCATCACAAAGTCATCATCATTGACGAAGCAATCGTGATCACCGGCTCATACAACTTCAGCGCCAGCGCCGCGAACAATAATGATGAAAATGTTTTGATCGTGCATAGCGCCGAGGTTGCCGCGCAATATCTGGCGGAATTCAAGCGCGTCTATCAACGGGCGGAACAAGGCGAATAGCAGCTCTCTCACGCAAAAAACCGGGGGGTTTAGAAAACCCCCGGTTTTTTTGCATATAGGGCGGTTTCAAGGTTTAAACCACGCTTTGATAAATCTCCATCACCCGCTCGACCATACGTTCCTGGGTAAATTCGGCCTGCACACGCGCGTGGGCTGCGCGGCCCATCTCGGCCAAGTGCTGGGGGTCGGCCAACAATTCACGGATCGCCAGCGCCATGACGGTGGGGGCTTTGGGCGGCACAACACGCCCGGTCACGCCGTCTTGTACAACCCACGATGTGCCGCTGCCAACTTCCGTGCTGACACATGGCAGCCCGGCCGCCATCGCTTCCAGCAAAACCGTGCCGAAGGCCTCGGCACGCGCGTTGGCCGGAAGCACAAACAGGTGTGCGCGGCGATAGGCCTGCGGCAAATCGGCGTCGTCCACCTCCCCCAGGAAATGCACCCGATCTTCCAGTCCCAATGTGCTGGTGAGAGTTTGCCACACGGACTGCATTGGCCCTGTGCCGACCACGTTCAATTGCACCTCCGGCAGTTCAGTCAAAGCTTGCAGCAGGGTGTCCAATCCCTTGTAGTAACGCAGCCGCCCGACAAAGAGCAGCGTCGGCGGACCGTCGAAGGGCTGGCGGGGCGGCGCAAACCGATGGTGATCCACCCCCAACGGCGCGACTCGGCACTTAGCCTTGAGAGGGTTCAGCCAGGGCGACGTTTCGATGTAGCGCGGACTGGTCGCCAGGATACAATCACTGGCGCGGAGGACGTGGCGCAGCAGCGGGGCATAGAGCTTCAGCCAGCCCTGTTGCCGCACGACATCAGAATGATAGGTGATGACAATGGGCGCGCGCCGTTGGAAGAACCACGTGCCCACCTCGCCGAGGGGATAGGGCGAGTGAACGTGAATCACGTCGGCTTTAGTCTGCGCCAGCGCCAGCGTATGCCGCAGGCTCAAAGGCATCGAAGAGACCGTCGCCAGTCGCCCGGACTTGATGATTTTGACGCCGTTCAACTCCTCAACGTGCGTATGGAAGCCGGGATCGCAGACGGCGACCGTGACCTCGTGCCCGGCCGCAGTATGCGCCTCGGCGAGGATGCGCATGTAGTTCTCGATGCCGCCTAAAACGGGATAGTAATCTTTGTAAACATGTAGAATTTTCATTTTGGTAACTCGTATAATTGAACTAACAACTTATAGTGATAATCCTCACGCCTCAGTAATATCTGCTTGATCTGGCGATAGGTTTCATCTTGCGGCACATAACCTTGTTCCCAGAGCAGCCGAGCCGGTGGTTGTAGCAGCGAAGTCAACTCCTGGGGCAGTTCGTACCGGGTACGATCACGCCCCATCATCAAAATGAACAACCGGCCATAGCCAGGCGCGCGCCCGGCAGCCCGATCTTGCTGCATTTTTTCGAGAATTGCGCGACTTTCTGGGCCGTTCAGCAAGTAATGGGAAGCCACGGGATTGGAAAGTTTGTCAAAATAATATCCAAAGCCGGCATCCAGATCGCTGAAAATCACATCATTGGGCTGCGCCTGCGCAAGGACATCGGCCACCACCTGTTCCGTAGGCACCGCATAAAACGGATTAAAGAAATGCCGGCCTACATAGTAATTGTAGTGACTATATCCCCATACACAAGTCAGCAGGACGGCGGCAATGATGGCGCGGGAGCGCTTCAGGGCGCAGAATCCGCCGGCAAGCAACAACCCGATGAAGGGGTAGGCAAAAAAAGTGCGATTGCCAACGCCGATAAAAGTGATGGTAGGCGTGACAAAAGTGATTACAGCGATAGTCCCTAACGTGGGAACCAGGGTGAACAGCAATACGAACGCCAACCGGGAACCGCGCCACGGATAAGGCGAAGAGAGCCTGGCTAACGCGCGTAAACCGCCGATAAGCAATCCGGCAATCACAAGATAGCCAACTATCGCCGGGAGTTCCCAGGGAAATATCGTTTCACCGAGGGTAAAAGACAAGAGAGGAAAGGCAAACTTCAGGGCGATGCCCAGTAACCCGCGGGAGAGGTCTGCCTCAAATAACCCGCTCATAGTTTGAGTTTGTCTATACCATGCCGGCAACCAGGGCAGATAGCTAATCCCCACCAGGATCATACTTAAACACCAGGTATATATCCAACGTTTTTCTGGCCGCGCCCATAACAAATACAGACATTGGCAAATCAGCAAAGTCGCAGCCAGATAATCGGTGTACAACAGGAGGATATTGGTGACACAATATAGGCCCCAACGCGCGCGTGTGGGATGTTCCAATAGCTCCAAATAAAAGAAGACAGAGGCCAGGCCCAGCATAGCAGTAAGCGCATAATACCGCCCCATACGCGCATACATAAGCCAAAAAGGGGACAAACCAATAACCAAAATGATAACCACACCATATAACGGCCCGCCGATTTTACGTCCGATACGGTAAAGCCAGTATAACGCGATGAGGGCAAAAACCGCGTTGGGGAAGCGCACGGCGAAATCGCTGGTTCCGGCCAGCGCGATCCAAAAATGTTGAATCAGATGAAACAAGGGAGGATGGACATCTATATAAACCGGCTCGCCCGGAACCGCCCCCAAACTGGTCAAAATACCACGCACATCTTGTTGATCAATGTATACATTGATGATCTCATCCCACCACAGCGCGCGCCCACCCAACCCTCCCAATAACAAAATGGCGGCAAGGAGCATAGCTGCCCAAACTCCCCAACGCTCAAATCCTTTGGCCGTCACGGATGGTTGTTCCATAAAATACATTCCTCGTTTACAGGCTGGGCCGCAGCCAGGTTTTGACTCGATAGCCAAGAATCATACCGATCATTTGCAGGCCAATGATGAGGGCCGTGAACTTATTGCCGGTCGCCATAGACTTTCCCACCCGACGCTGGTAATTGACGGGAATTTGAATCACCCGCAGGCGCTGCCGGAGCGCCAGGAGGATCATCTGAGGCCCAAAGTATGAGCCGCCAACAGTAAACTGCCCTTGGATGGCGCCCAACGCAGTGCGATGAATCAACCGCATCGTACACCCTACATCGGTAAGATTGGTGGTATTAAACAACATTTCGAGCAGTTTAGCGACGGCCCAATTGCCCCACCGCAGAAAACAACCCATGTTAGCATCTTTCCAGATAAATCCCTTGGCAGTGCGGCTCCCTAAGACAAGATCAGCATCATCGGCATAGGCCAGGAGTTTAAGAATATCGGCCCCACGAAAGGTGCCATCCGGCTCCGAAAGAATCACATAGGTCCCGGTCGCTTCGCTTAACCCCCGCTGGCAGGCAAACCCATACCCCTGACGCGGCTCATGAATTTCGCGGGCGGAAGTTTGCGCCACTTCGTCCGAAGTGCCTGGGGCAGCATTGTTATTCACGACGATAATTTCATCTACATAGCCAGTTTCTTCCAACTCCTGAATACTTCGACGAATTGAGGCTTTTTCATTGTAAGTCGGTAAGACAACAGAAACAGTATGGTCTCTCCACATACATTCTCTCTCCCGGTGTAGGATAAGGAGGTTAAGTCAATGGATGACACTTCCCTAATCTTTATGAACCACCATCACATTGTGCGCGCACAGAATACGCCGTACACCAGGAAGACGTTCGATCATCTGTTCCAACTTCCCAAAGACGCCCAACATCTGTGGGGGAATAAAATCGGGAATGAATCCGGTCTGATATGCCGTGATACTCACCGGCAAATCAGATAACGCCGCTGTGATCTCCCTCGCCGGGATCAAACGCTCCTCTCCGGTATCCTGGGGAACGCGCGCCATAATAATCGGCCAATAAGGGTTATAGGGATTATGATCCCAGTAAACAGTAACCCCGCCGCGGCGCGTCACCCGCGCCATCTCACGGACGGTCGCGCGCACCGCAAGCGGCTCGGCGACATGATGCAACATAGCCACACAGTAAACGACATCAAAACTCTCATCAGGAAAGGGTAAGACCCCGCTGCTTCCCTGAACAGCGACCCCGCCTCGGCGTTGCATCACCCGCAACATCGAATAGGCCAGGTCCACCCCCGTCATTTGCCACCCCTGCGCCTGTAAGCGCTCGGCCAGTTTCCCCGTGCCGGCGCCTACATCCAGGGCACGCACCGGCGACTTGTTAGACTGCGCCAGCAAAAATCCCATCCGCTTTTGTACATAATGCTCTACGACATAAGCAGGTAAACTGTCATCATATTCGTCAGCGATTTCTTCAAATTGAATATTGCGTTTGTTCACGACAACCCACTTCCAGGTAATCTATCAAAAAGCCTAACATCCAATGCCCGCCATGCAAAAACCAGCAGAATCAGGCCGTAGTGATGGCGCGGTAAACTTCAAGGGTCTTCTGCGCAGTATACTCCCATGAAAAACGCGCCGCCTGCCGGAGACTACATTGCCGAAAATGCTCGCCAAGAGCCGGATCGTCAAGAAACCGCGTGAGCGCAGCCACAATCGCAGCAGGATCGCGCGGGTCAAAACACATCGCGGCATCCCCCACCACCTCCGGCAGCGACGAAGTATTGGAACACGCCACCGCCGTTCCACAGGCCATTGCTTCCAAAGGAGGCAACCCAAACCCCTCATACAGACTGGGAAAGATAAACAGCGAAGCCGCCGCGTAGAGCGCCGGCAGGTCGGCATTGGGGATGGCGCCCAACCAGCGCACCCGGCGTTCGTCCAGACCGAGCGCCGCCGCCCGTTGACGCGCTTCAGGATGTTCCGGAAGCCAAACCCCGGCAATGACCAGAGGCGGCGCAGATGCGCGCAACTGTGCGTAAGCCGCCACCAATCGTTCCAGGTTTTTGTGGGGTTTGTTGCTTCCCAGATACAACCAAAACACCTCCGGCAGATGATACCGCTGCCGCACTTCCGTCATCGCGGCCGCCGGCGGCGGACGAAACTGCGAGTCGGCAGCTTCAACAATCACGACAGGCGCGCGGCGAATATTTTTGAAATGTCTGACCAAATCCCGGCGCGTGGCTTCTGAGACGGCAATCGTCTGCGTGGCCGCGCGCAAAGCGAGGGCGGTCATCCAGTGAAACAACTGGTGCGCGCGGAATGTGCTTTGTTCAGGCAAAAGCAATGGAATGAGATCGTGAACCGTCAACACAGTAGGAACGCCAGGGCGGTAAGGCATCAGATAATAGGCGCTGTGATAAAGGTCGGCGTCCAGGCGGCGCAGAAGTTGCGGGATAACCCACTGCTGTTGTACAGAAAAAGGCGAGGCAGTAAGCGGTATCGCAGTTATGGCATGATGCGCGGGGAACGTCAACGGATAGGCCGGATCATAAAGAAGGGTAAGCCTTTCACCCTGGTTAAGCTGCGGAACCAGGGCGCGCATGAGATTCGTCACATAGCGCCCAATACCGGGGAAATGTGGCGTGGCGGTACGGGCGTCTAAAGCATAATGGACCATCGCCTACCACGAACTCTCAACGAAGTTCTGCTGCACCTTCACGTACAACTCCAGCGTCTCCTGCGCCGTCTGCGCCCATGAATATTTAGCGGCCTGCTGGAAACCGCGCGCGCGCAATTCCGCCTGAAGCGCTTCGTCGTTCAAAATGCGCCGCAACGCCTCGGTCATCGCACTGATGTTGTTGGGATTGAAGGTCAACGCAGCATCCCCCACCACCTCCGGCAGGGATGAAGTGTTGGAACAAGCCACCGGCGCGCCACACGCCATCGCTTCCAGCGGAGGAAAACCAAAGCCCTCATACAGGCTCGGGAAGACGAAGGCGGTGGCGCCGGCATAGACAGCGGGCAAGTCTTCATCGTCCACGTAGCCGGTAAGCAGCACATGCTCCGGGTGCGTGCAGTTCTCCAACGCGACGAAGAAATCGCTGGCGAGCCACCCCTGCTTACCCACAATGACCAGCGGTGGCGCTTCGCCGGCGGCGTAGAGACACTCCCAGACATACAACAAGCGTGTCAGATTCTTGCGCGGTTCAATGGTGCCCACATAGAGCAGATAACGCTCCGGCAACCGGTACCGCGCGCGCACATCCGCCACCACCTCCGGCGGTTGAGCGCAGAAGTGTGGGTCGGCAGCTTCGTAAATCACGGTGATTTTTTCCGGCGGCAGTCGGTAGAGCTTGAGCAGGTCGCGGCGCGTGGCCTCCGAGACGGCGATGATGTGATCGGCGCGGCGGCAGAACAGCGGCATCGCCAGGTTGAGATACCACCGGTTCATCAGCTTGTGATGCTCCGGCAAGTGGTGGAAGATCAAATCGTGAACGGTGAGAATGGTGGGAATGCCCCGCAATGGCAACAAAAGATGCTCGGTAGCGTGAAATAAACGCGCGTCGGGCAACATACGATTGAAAGGCGTCTGGGCCAGTTGCGCCATCCATACGATCAATCGCCAGGTTTTATAACTGAACTCCACTGTGCGCGAGGGCACATGCTCAAGACCAGCCAGCGGTTTAATCCCGGCTTCACGGTTATAAAACAGGGACATCACTTCGCCCAGGCGCGGCGCCAATGCGCGCGCCAAACACTCGGTGTAGCGGCCCAACCCGGCCCGACGATGCACTGCGGCGGAAACATCTACATAGATTGGCATATCTCGATTATACGCAAGCCAGAGCAACGGGCAAGTCCCCATTGACTTCGTCAAGTTTTGCACTTGCGACTTCCCCCGCCCCCTTGTATAATTCGCTCCATGAGCGAAAAAGAAACTACCCCGTTACGTGAGCAATACCTCCAACTGAAGGCCCAATATCCCGACACGCTGCTCTTCTTCCGCCTGGGCGACTTTTACGAGACATTCGACGCCGACGCCGAAATCGCCGCCCGCGAATTGGACCTCGTGTTGACCTCCCGCCCCGTCTCCAAAGGCGAGCGCATCCCGATGGCCGGGGTGCCCCATCATGCCGTCGAGAACTACATCGCCCGCCTGATCGAGAAGGGCTATCGCGTCGCCATCGCCGAACAGATCGGCGAGCCGGGCGTGGGGCGCGGGCCGATGGAGCGCCGCGTCGAGCGCGTCGTCACCGCCGGCACCGTCACCGAGCCAACGATGCTGGACGAAAAGCGGCCCAACTACCTGGCCGCCGTCGTCATCGAGGGCGACCGGGCGGGCATCGCCTATGCCGAGCTTTCAACGGGCGAATTCGCCGCCACACAGTTGAGCGACAGCGGCGACATCCTCAGCGCGGCGCGGCAGGAATTGGCCCGCCTGCATCCCCGCGAGCTGCTCTTCCCCAAAACCGGCGCGTGGAAAGAGCGCGATCCCGACCAACCGGCGACGCGCATTGAAGAAACGCTCATCTCCCTGGTGGACGCGCACTGCACACCCTGGGCCGCCTATCACTTTGAGGAAACCACCGCCCGCCAAACCCTGTCGGAGCATTTCGGCGTGCGCACCCTGGAAGGCTTCGGCTGCGAGGGCAAGCCTCTGGCGGCGCGCGCCGCCGGCGCCGTGCTGAAGTATTTGCAGGACACTCAGCAAGGCTTGCTGCCCCAGATCACCGGACTGCGCACGTATTCGACCGACCATTTTATGGCGCTCGATCCGGCGACGTGGCGCAACCTGGAAATCACCGAGACGCTGCGGCGGGAAAAGCGCGGCTCGCTGCTGGGCGTGCTGGACGCCACGCTCACGGCGATGGGCGGACGGCTGCTGCTCACCCGGCTGGCGCAACCGCTGGTGGACATTCCCGAACTCGAAGCGCGCCTCGATCAGGTGGCGGGCTGCGTGACGGAAGGCGTGCTGCGCGCCCAGGTACGCGCCGCCCTCCGGCGCGCGCCCGACTTGGAACGGATGACCAACCGCGTGCTGGCCGGCCGCGCCTCACCTCGCGATCTGACGGGAATCCGCGCCGCGCTGGAACTCGTGCCGGAGTTGCGGGAGAAGTTGGAGCAGGGGAGACAAGGAGAGGGGGAGAGGGAGAGAGAGGGAGAGTCGGAAGCGAAAGGATTCAGGCAATTATTGGATAGCCTGGAGCCGGTGACGGAGGTGGCGGCGTTGATTGCGGCGGCGCTGGTGGATGAGCCGCCCTCCCAACTGAGCGCGGGCGGGCTGATCCGCCCCGGTTTCTCCGCCGAGTTGGACGGCATCCTGCTGGCGACGCGCGACGCGCGCGAGTGGATCGCCGGGCTGGAAGGCAAAGAGCGCGACCGCACCGGCATCAAAAGCCTCAAAGTGGGCTACAACAAAGTCTTCGGCTACTACATCGAAGTGACGAAAGCCAACGCCGACCTGGTCCCCGCCTACTACATCCGCAAGCAAACCCTGGTCAACGCCGAGCGCTACATCACGCCGGAGCTGAAGGAGTACGAAAACCTCGTCCTCAACGCCGAGGAGCGCATCTCCGAACTGGAAACGCGGCTGTTCCGGGAGCTTTGCGGGCGCATTGCGGCACACGCGCGCGCCCTGCTCGCCACAGCGCACGCCCTGGCGCGGCTGGACGTGACCGCCGCCCTGGCGGACATCGCCGCGCGCCAGCATTACGTTCGCCCCACGTTTGAGGCCGCGCCCGTGCTGCGCCTTACCGGCGCGCGGCACCCCGTGGTCGAACAGACGCTCAAGACCCCGTTTATTTCCAACGACCTGGACATGGACGCAGCGCAGCGCATCCACATCATCACCGGCCCCAATATGGCAGGCAAATCGGTATATTTAAGGCAAACGGCGTTGATCGTGCTGATGGCGCAAATCGGCAGCTTCGTCCCAGCAGAGGCGGCGCACATCGGCGTGGTGGATCGCATTTTCACCCGCATCGGCGCGTCGGACGAATTGGCGGCGGGGCAGTCCACCTTTATGGTGGAGATGGTGGAGACAGCCAACATCCTCAACCACGCGACGCCGCAAAGCCTGCTCATCCTGGACGAAGTCGGGCGCGGCACCAGCACCTACGACGGCATGGCGATTGCCTGGGCCGTCATCGAATACCTGCACAACCACCCGGAGCGCCGGGCGCGCACGCTCTTTGCCACGCACTACCACGAACTGATCGAGATGGCGGAGCACCTGCCGCATGTCCGCAATTACAACCTGGCCGTGGCGGAAGAGGGCCACGAGGTCATCTTCCTACACAAAGTCATCCCCGGCGGCGCGGATCGCTCCTACGGCATCCACGTCGCGCGGCTGGCGGGCATCCCCGCGCCCGTCGTCCACCGCGCCGAGGCGTTGCTGACCCAGCTCGAAAGCGGCGAATTTCGCCCCGGCGTCGCAATGCAAGAACCGGAGCCATTCCAGCCAATGCTGCTCGCCAAGGATCACCCCATCGTGGTCGAACTGCGCGAGTTGGACATCAACAGCCTCACGCCGCTGGACGCGCTGACCAGGCTCTATGCGTGGCAGAAACAGGCGACGGGGGAAAAGAAACGAAAGCACTAAAAACGACCCGATTTGACTTGACGTGATTTCGCTTCCTTTTTATAATGAGAATAGTTTATCGGTACTGTAATGTTATTCTGTTGCGTCGGGAGGGGTGAAGCGTGGAAGGGCGTATTTTAATCATTGAGGATCATGAGGGAAATCGCAATCTGCTCGAAAAGCAGTTTGCTGATAAGGACATCGAACTTGCCACCGCCGTCACCGGCGAGGAAGGTCTCACTAAAGCCATCAATTTTCTCCCCCAAGTTATTGTGTTAAGCGCAACGCTGCCCGATATGACCGGCGTGCAGGTTGCCAAACGCCTGCGCACCATCAAACGCACGCAGCATGTCCACCTGATTATGCTAGGCGACGAAGAAAACCGCCGCCAACGGTTGGTGAGCCTGGACGCCGGGGCCAACGACTTCATCGTCTGTCCCTTCGACCCAGAAGAGGTAGAATTGCGCATCGGCGCGGCGCTGCGCCGGGCAAATACTGCCAATCAAACTGACCCCACAACAGGCCTTCCCGCCGGCATCTTCGTGCAGGATCAACTACGTTCGCTGATGAAAGAGCCGGAAGGCGCGTGGGCCTTGCTGCGCTTCCGCATCATCAATATGGAGCCGTTCCGCGAGGTGTACGGCTTTATGGCCGGCGCCGACCTGCTGCGCGCCATTGCCCGCGTGCTGGCCGAAGCGCTGGGACGCGACGCGGTGGAGGAAGACTTTGTGGGCTATGGCGGACGCGATGACTTCATCGTCGTCACCCGCAAAGATCGCGCCGAATCCCTGCAAATAGAAGTAGAACAACAATTTGAGACCGAGATTGGCTCGCATTACGGCTTCTTCGAGCGACAGCGCGGCTCCATCGAATTTGAAGGTAAGGAGTATCCCCTGGCGGCGTTGCGCGTGCGCTGCATCAGCCCGGCCGATGGCCCCTTCTATGATATTCGCTCGCTGACTGAGGCATTGGCTGGCTAACATCTCGGTTTTATCCCAATGACGCGCCTCGTCTGTCTTACGTTGGCCTGGGCCGCGGGAATTCTCCTGGCAGCTCAGGCCATTTCTTTTTCCCCGGTCTGGTTCCTACTGACGATCCCCGTGGCGTTAGTGCTGCACTTTGGTTGGCGCGGCGCAAAATGGATGCCCAAGGCCAACTTCGCGCTGCTCGGCCTGCTGCTGGGCGTGGCGCGGATGACTTGGGCGCAGCCGGCCATCACGCCCGACCACGTGGCCTGCTACAATGACACCGGCGTGGTCACGCTGGAAGGCATCATCCGGCGCGAGCCTGATCGCCGCGCCGCGCTCACCAACCTGTACGTAGACGTGGAAGCCCTCGCGCTCCCCACCGGCGAGACGCTCGCCGTGCGCGGCGTGGCGCTGCTCAAGGCGCCGCCCTACACCGCCGCGCGCTACGGCGACCGCGTGCAGGCGACCGGCGCGCTGCAAACGCCGCCAGAATTTGAGGGCTTTTCGTACCGCGACTACCTGGCGCGGCGCAACGTCCACTCGCTGCTTCAACACGCCGACGTAACCGTGCTGGCATCCCACCAGGCCAGCCGATTCTGGGAAGCGCTCTTCGGCTTCAAAGCACACGTCCACGACGTGCTGCTCTCCCTGCTCCCCGAACCGCAAGCGTCGCTGCTCTCCGGCATCCTGCTGGGCATCGAATCCGGCATTCCCACCGACCTGAACGACGCTTTTGCCGCCACCGGCACGAGCCACATCGTAGCGATCTCCGGCTTCAACCTGTCCATCATCGCTGCGTTTTTTGTGGGCGCGGCGCGGCGGCTGACCCATGGACGCGGCGTGATGCCGGTGGCCGTCGGCGGCGTCTGGCTCTACACGCTTTTCGTCGGCGCATCGCCCGCCGTGGTGCGCGCCGCGGTGATGGCGACGGTCGCCATCACGGCCCGGCACAACATCGGGGTAGGTCGCGTCCACGGGCCGACCTCGCTGGCGACGGCGGCGTTCGTTATGTTGCTGGTAAATCCCCACAATCTGTGGGACGTGGGCTTTCAGCTCAGTGTGCTGGCGACATTGGGGTTGATCCTCTACACCAAGCCGTTGGAGGACGCCTTTGAGCGGGGCCTGTTGCACTGGTTAACGCCCGGCCAGACGCAATGGTTGATGTCCCTGCTCAGCGAGGCGCTCATCGTGACGCTGGCCGCGCAAATTACGACCACCGGTCTCATCGTGGGCGTGTTCCGCCGCCTGTCGGTGGTCACGCTGTTGACAAACCTGCTCATTTTGCCGGTCCAAAGCTACGTCATGTTCACCGGGGGCGCCGCCGTGCTCGTCGCCCTGATCGCGCCGCCGCTGGGCCGCCTGCTGGCGTGGCCCGCGTGGGGCTTCCTGACATGGACGATTCAGTGCGTCACCTGGACGGCGGCCATTCCGGGCGCATCGGTGGAATTGGCGAACGTCACGCTGCCGCTGGTCTGGGGTTACTACGGGGTGCTGTTCACCGCAACATGGTGGTTTCAGCAGCCCGCTGAATCCCGGCGCGGCGCGTGGGGTTGGCTCAAACGGCGGAGCAAGGCGCAGGTCTTGCTGCCACTCGTCGTGTTGGCGGGGTTCTTCTTCTATCTTTACCGCTTGCCCGATGGACGATTGCACGTCCATATTTTGGATGTGGGCCACGGCAACGCCGTTTTCATCGAGACGCCCGGCGGGAAGCAACTGCTGATTGACGGCGGGCCGGACGCGCCGCGCACGCTTTCGGCATTGGGGCGGGTGATGCCCTTCTGGGATCGTAGCCTGGACGCGGTCATTCTCACGTCGCCGGACAACGACCGGCTGAATGGGTTGGTGCCTGTGTTGGAACACTACGCGGTAGACGTGGTCATCCAGGGTACAGAAACGGGTGAGGGCAGCGTCTACGCGCGCTGGCAGGACTTGCTGGGCGCGCGTCCGCCGGAAACGGTGGGGACGCTGGCGTCCGGCGACGCGTTCACCCTGGACGGCGTGACGCTCACCGCGCTCTGGCCGGACGTGGGAACAACCGGCTCGCTGGCGTTGCGCCTGACCTACGGCGATACGTCCGTGCTGCTGATGGGCGACGCCACCACCCGTGTCGAGGAGATGCTCGTGGCGCGCTACGGGCGCGACCTGCGCAGCGACGCGCTCCTCGTCCCCCGGCACGGCGCGCAAACCGGCACGACCGCGCCGTTCCTGCAAGCTGTGCAGCCGAGCGTCGTCTTCATCAGTGCGAACCGGACAGGTTATCCGGCGCCTGCGGTGTTGGCCCGTCTGCGGGATGTCGCTGTTTATCGCACCGACCAGCACGGGACGGTGGAGTTGGCGTCGGACGGGGCGGCGGTGCAGGTGCGGACGGAACGCAAGCCATAGTGAAAATGTTTTGTTTTTTCACTTTGCGTCTTTGCGCCTTTGCGTGAAATAGACTCGTGTTTTCGGAGGAGGTGTCAGGTGTGGTCTGATTTTGTGTCCCTCGCGTTGATCGGTTTGGGGTTTAGTCTTTGCGTTCAGAGTATGCTGGGGTTGCGCGGGCGACTGACGCTGCGCGCCAGTTTTTGGGAACGTCCTTTTATCGCGCTTTGGGAAACGAAGGATAAGACTCGTGTCCCAAAGATTTTGGGGCGTATGCGCATCATTTACGGCGTGTTTTTCATCACCCTGGGTTTCTGGAGTTTGTTGTAAGGAGAAACGGATGAACGCCATGGAACGTACCCTGGTCGTCATCAGCCACCACCAGCCCGACCGCCTGCCGGTGGATTTTGCACAACTTTCAACCCGCTGCCGCGCGGCTGGGTCGGCCGCTGCAAGAAGTCTTCAAGAACGGCGCTCTGATCGCCGAGTCGCAGTTCAAACCCGGCTTCATCCTCGGCCCCGGCTGCGCGCTGGTGGAAGCGGCGAAGAAGTAGAGGAGAATAAATAATCGGCGATGTCTTTTGAAGCAGATGCCTTAGCTGAACTTAAAAAACCTCGCACGAAAGAGAGTACACTGGCCAAAAAGCTCGCCTTGTTTTTGGGGTCGTTGGCGGCGTTCTTGTTGTTGGGACTGCTCGCAACCAGCTCTTCAAGTAAGGTAGGGATTGTTGATTTGTTAGGGATTGTCCTGATTTTGTTTGTCCACGAATCGGGGCATTATCTCAGCATGCGTTGGTTAGGATACCGGAATGTCCAGATGTTTTTCATTCCATTTTTCGGGGCAGCCGTTTCTGGTTACTCCACCCCCATGCCCATCTTTCACCAGGCTTTTGTCATCCTCGCCGGCCCTATCCCAGGTATCTTTATCGGGTTCCTGTGCCTGGCGTTTTATCTCACATCCGGCAACGACATGTGGCAAAAAATGGCCAATTGGTTCATTTTGCTTAATGGGCTGAATCTCATCCCCTGGTATCCGCTTGATGGGGGACGATTTGTGGACTATGTAGTGTCCAACCGCCATGCTTTATCCAAAACATTTTTTCAACTATTTGTCATTGGATTAGGATTTTATGCTTATACCAAATTGAACTTAAGTATTCTCATATACCTTGGCATACATACACTTTTTCGCATAAAACGATATTACTTCGTTAATCGGACGGCGTATGAACTGCGCGTTCAACGCGCCAAGGAGGGACTTTCTAAAAGCGAAGACGTGCCTGATGAAATCGCCACGGCCACTATTGCGAAACTGACTAAAGCACTGCCGCTCGTAGGCACCGGGGGAGTTGTTGCCGAATATGTCAGAGATATTTGGATACAGGCCAATTCAGAGCGCCCCAGCCCATTTGAGGTAGTCATTATGGGGCTAACTTATCTCACAGCTATCGCTTTATTCTGCCTTTACCAGTTCTTGTATTTGCCCCTGATCAAGTAAGCCGGCCAATGTTGAATCAATCACTCGTCCGCAGCGTTCTCTCCAATCCCCCCGTCGCCAACGACAGGCTGAGCGTCAGCACCATATACAGCGCCGCCACAGTGATCCACGTCTCGAAGATGTAGCGCGTCGCTACCACGACTTGCCGTCCCATAAAGGTCAGCTCCTGGATGGAGACGATTGACGCGATGGCCGAGTATTTGATCGTGTTGATGAACTCGTTTGCCAGCGCGGGCAGCACCCGCTTGACGACCTGCGGCAGCACCACAAAGCGCATTTCGTCCGCCCACGATAGCCCCAACGAGTAGGCGGCCTCGCGCTGACCCCGTTCAATGGATTCGATCCCCGCCCGGATGATCTCGGCCATGTACGCTCCCTCGAAAAAGGCGAGGGTGAGGACGCCGGAGACAAACTGCACAAAGAGCGATTTCTCAGCGAACAGGATCGCCAACACCGTCTGCGCGCCGATTGACCGACTGCGGATAAACGCCTCGATACCCAACAGGGGCATAAGTTGGTCAATGACGAAGAAGTAAAAGATGAAAATCAACACCAGCGGCGGGAGGTTGCGGATCAACTCGACGTAGGTTCTGCCGACCATGCGGAGAAACAGATTGCGGCTGGTGCGAAACAGGGCGACGACCAGCCCCATCCCCAGCGCCGGAAGCGTGGCCCAGAACGACAGTTTCAGCGTGGTAACGAGACCCTGCAACAGGTAGTTGGGAACCCATCGGCCCGTTGCAGGGTCACGATGAAACAGAAATTGGGGAATGGCGCCCCAATCGCTCCGGTATTCCAGCCCATACTTGACGCGATAAGCGACATACACCCCGGCGGCAAGGCAGAGGAGAATCAAAACGGCATCTATGGGACGGAACTTTGGCTTTCGGGTGAACAAACTATGACTCCCAAAGGGCACGGATGAAGACGTATTCCGTAGTGCGTATTCCGTTACGGACTACGGAATACGCACTACGTTAGCAACATTCAACGCATTTGAAATGACTATTCCCCTAACAGGGATTCCCAATCCTTCGTGCCATACCAGTAGTCGGCGCGCTCTTTGAGCCAATCCTCGTTGATCAGAATCCACGAATTGAAGAACGCGAGGGTATCCGGATCGCCCTTGCGGACGGCGAAGGCGCTCGGTTGAAGGTACAGCAGCTCGCCGCCCAGGGGGCGGTACAGCGTGTCGGGATAGTCAGCGGCCCAAAACGCGGGGGTGGGCGATGAGGAGAAAGCCGCGTGCGCGTTCCCGTTGAGCACATCCTGGATGACGGCCTCGTCGGTGTCGAATTGGTGCAGTTGCGCTTTGGGCGCGTATTTCTTGGCCGCCTCCACCGGCGTGGCGCCCAGCCGCACGGCGATGACGACATCCTCGCGGTTCAGGCCTTCCAGGTCGGTCAGCCCCGGCAGCAGCGTCTGGTTGACCACGACATCAATGCCGCTCCACTCGTAAGCGTCCGAGAAGTTGACCTTGAGCGCGCGCTCTGCTGTGACGCCCATCCCGCCGATGATCACGTCGAACTTGCCGGTGAGCAGCGCGGGGATGATGCCCGACCACTCCGTCGGCACAAACTCCACTTCGACGCCCATATCCGCGGCCAGCTTCTTGGCGACATCCACCTCGAAGCCGACCAGGTTCCCGTCCTTGTCCTTGAAGGCCCAGGGCACGAAAATATCCAGCCCCACCTTCAAGACGCCGCGCTTCAGCATCTCATCCACCTGACTCTGCGTCTCTCCGGCGGCGCCTCCACCCGACGCGCCGGAGCAGCCCGCCAACAATCCGGCGAGCAGCACGATGACGGTCACAATCCCTGCCACTTTCCTCAAACTACGTAAGTTCCTCATGTCTCCCTCCTGTGAGATATAACTTGTCTCACGCCAAGGCGCAAAGACGCAAAGAATAGGAAAAACTTAGCGACTTGGCGCCTTTGCGTGAAACTTTCCCTTGTTCACAAAATCTGGCTCAAGAAGCGTTGGGTGCGCTCTTCCTGTGGGTTCGTGAAGATGCACTCCGGCGTCCCGGTTTCCACGATCTGCCCGCCATCCATAAAGATCACCCAATCGCTGACCTCGCGCGCGAAACCCATCTCGTGCGTCACCACCACCATCGTCATCCCCGACCGGGCCAGGACTTTCATCACGTCGAGCACCTCGTTGATCATCTCCGGGTCCAACGCGCTGGTCGGCTCGTCGAAGAGCATCACTTTGGGAGCCATCGCCAGGGCGCGCGCGATGGCGACGCGCTGCTGCTGCCCGCCGGAAAGCTGCGCCGGGTAAGCGTTGACCTTGTCGGCGATCCCCACCATTTGCAGCAGTTCCGTACTGCGCTGCGTGGCCGCCGCTTTGTCCTTTTTGCGCACCCGCATCTGCGCCAGATTCACGTTCTCCAACACAGTGAGGTGGGGGAAAAGGTTGAACGACTGAAACACCATCCCCACTTCCTTGCGGATTTCCAGCCGGTGATGCTTGTCGTCGTCCAGAGGGATGCCGTCCACCACAATCGCGCCGTTGTCGGGCGTCTCCAGCCCGTTGAGACAGCGCAGCAGCGTGGACTTCCCCGATCCCGACGGCCCCATAATCACCACCACCTGCTGCCGCCGGATTTTCGCCGAAAAGTCCCGCACCGCCTCCACCCCGCCGGTGAACGTCTTGCTCACGTTCTCAATTTCGATGATGTAGTCGTATTCTGTCTTGTTCATTCCCTACCCGCATGATTGGACAGGATTAACAGGATTTTCAGGATTAAAAATCTGCTAAATCCGCTTAATCTGCTGACAAAATTTTTGCCCTTCAATCAGGTCAAGACCTTAAACCGTTTTTCCAGGGCGTGAACAGCAACGGATAATGGCACGGTGATCGCCAGGTAGATGACCGCGGTGGTGAACCACACCTCGAAGGTGAGGAAGGTGTCGGCGGCGACCACCCGCGCCTGCAAGGCCAGATCGCTCAGCGCGACCAGGCTGACCAGAGACGTGTTCTTGATCAGGCTGATGACTTCGCCGGTCAGCGGCGGCAGAATCCGCCGGATGGCCTGCGGCAAAATCACGTCGCGGTACGTGTCGAAGCGACTCAGCCCCAGACTGTAGGTGGCTTCCCATTGCCCTTTATGCAGCGAGACAATGCCGGCCCGAAAAATCTCTGAGATGTACGAGCCTTCAAACAGGCTCAGCGCCATCACCGCCGAAGCAAACCGCCCTAGTCCCAGAATCGGCCCGATGACGAAATAGACCAGGTAGATTTGGACGACCAGCGGTGTGTTGCGGATGACTTCCAGGTAGAGCCGGGTAAGAATCCGCCCCATGAACGAGTCCGACAGCCGCAGCAACGCCGTCGCCAGCCCCAATGCCAGCGCCAGCACGAGGCTGACGCCCGAAATCTTGAAGGTGAACAACAGCCCTTCGATTAGCTCCCCCGCCACCAGCCGACCATCTACCACCCGGAACAAATAGCGCGGGATGCGATACCACTGCCAGTAGTACCCCAGTCGGGCGGTGCTAAGCGACAACAGCCAGACCGCGACAATGATCAGTAGGGCAAACTGGGCGATGTCTTTCCAGGGCGAGCGAAAAATGGCGCGGCGTTTCATCCCGATAACGGCTCCGAGCGCGCCAGCTCTCGCTGCGAGACTTGCAAAATGATGTCGGCAAGCGTGATTTTACTAAACGCCACTTCGACCAGTTGGTCCATTTCCTCAAACACCCCGGTCAGCACCGCCTGAATATTGCGTCCCACCGGGCAATACGGATTTGGCTCGTTGGGGTGCAATCCAAAGAACGTCTCTTTTTTCGTCAGTTGGTAAACCTCATTGAGAGTAATCTGCTCCGGGCTTCTGCTCAAAACGCTTCCCCCCGCGCTCCCGGAGAGGGTCTCTACCAGCGCAGCGTCCCGCAGCCGCCCCACGATCTGGCGAATCATCACCGGGTTCGTATTCACACTCCCGGCGATGAACTTCGAGGATACCGGCCCGTTGACTTTGCCTAACAACGTCAGCACATGAACCATTATCGTAAACTGACTACTTTCGCGCATATATGTAAGTATTTTAATTACATATTATAAGTTGTCAAGGGGGGAATTTGTTGACAATTGGACCATTACTTCGATTTGCTGCCGGGGAGAGTCAGGAGGTGGTGATTGTGGGCCAACCATTCCTGGAGCGGAGAGCATTGGCGTGGTATGTATCAATAGAATGGGACGCAGATAAACGCTGATGAACGCTGATTTTTGAATTTATCTGCGTGCATCCGCGTCAATCTGCGTCCTAATTCTTGTTGCTGTTGCGGAATACCACTATGGCACAGACGTCAGCGCCACCGCTTGCCGAAAACTCACCATTTTCCGGCGCTCCTCATCCCAAAGGTTGTACCCCAACGACTTGAGGCTACTGGGGATGGTCAGCGGCGTGATGGCGCGGACTTCGGGCACTTCGTCGTAGCAGCGTTGTAGGTTGTAGTTGGGGATGCGCGCCCGCAGGTGATGGATGTGGTGCAGGCCGATGTCCCCGGAAAACCAGCGCAGCGCCGCCGGCAACTTGTAATAGGAACAGCCCTTGAGCGCGGCCTCGATGCGATCCCATGCGTCGTTCCGCGCCCAGTAAACGTCGGCGAATTGGTGCTGCACGTAGAACAGCCACAGTCCCAACGTCGCGGCAATGATGATGATGGGGAACTGCACCAGGAAGTAGGTCTTGAAGCCAATGGTCAGGCTGGCGACGATGATGATCGTCAGCAAGGCCAGGTTGGTGATGATGACGCTCACCCGTTCCTGCATTCGGGCATCCTTCTTCACCAGGCGATGCATCACCAGGAACATGAATCCCGGCCCCAGGCCGAACATCACCAGCGGGTTGCGCACCAGCCGGTATGCCAGCCGTTTCCCTTTGGAGGCGGCGCGGTACTCATCCACCGTCATCGTCCACACGTCCCCCACGCCCCGGCGATCCAGATTACCCGCCGTGGCGTGGTGAACGATGTGGGAATGCCGCCACTCCTCGTAGGGCGTGAATGTGAGCACCCCCAAAATGTAGCCCACGATGGTATTGGCGCGGTCAGACGCGAAGAACGAGCGGTGGGTGCAATCGTGGAAAAAGATGAACAGGCGCACCAGAAACCCGGCGGCCAGGACGGCCAACGCCAGCGTCAGCCAGTAGGTGAACCCCGCCTGCACGGTGCGCACCATCAGATAAACGGTGGCGAAGTAGAGCAGCAGCGTGTGGGTGAGCTGCCACACGGATTTTTTGAGATCCGGCTGCTCATAACGCGCCAGCGCCTTATACCACTCCGGTTTTGCTTCAGATTTTACAGACATAGGCCCCCTCCTCAGAACTCTTATGGACAACAAAAATAATAGCATCAATAACGGGGCCGGTTGTTTTTGATGAGCGAGCCTATGGAGTGCGCCGGGCTTACTCCTATTATAATGCGGTTTTTGTGATAGACTCAGAAGATGTTCAACCAACAGATTCGGACCGCCTACGATCAAATCGCTGTGTCCTTTGCGGAAGTCAATGCGGCAATGCCGGCGCCAGTTGCGGATGCCGCCGATCACTTCTTGCAAATGCTCCCTTCCGCCCCGCGCCTCCTCGACGTGGGCTGCGGCGCCGGGCGCGACGCGGCCTGGTTTGAAGTGCGCGGCTGTACCGTCGTCGGCGCAGAGCTTTCCCGTGGGATGTTGACGCAGGCGCGGCATGTCGTTCAAGGGCCGTTGACCCAGGCGGACATGACATGCCTGCCCTTTCAGGGCGCCGCCTTCGATGGGCTTTGGTGCAATGCCGCCCTCTTGCACCTGCCCAAGCGCGACGCTCCCTGCGCGCTGGCGGAATTTCACCGCGTCCTGAAACCTGGCGGCGCGCTCTTCATTTCACTCCAGGTTGGGGAAGGCGAAGTCTGGGAATCGCAATCCTACGGGCACGACGCTCCGCGCTTCTTTGCCCGTTACGCACTTGAGGAAGCCGCTGCGCTGCTGGCCGGCGTTGGCTTTAGCATCCACCGGCAAGAGCTTTCGCGGTATTGGCTACACTTTTTTGCCAGATAAAGAAGACAACAGTGTTATGCAGGCATAAACTGGTGCTATAATTGTTATACATAAGAGGTACAATTGTGTAACATTGGAGGTATAAAATGACAATGATTGGAGTGCGCGAGTTACGCCAACAAACAACCGAGGTGTTGCGACGGATTCGTGAAGAGAAAATAGAATATATCATTACCTACCAGGGACAACCAGTGGCGGTGATGTTGCCCTTGGATACTGCCGCTGTGGAACAAGCAATTTTGGATATTGGCAAACAAGGGGCTGCGCAAGGGTGGGACGCTTACGCCCAAATCGCAGACACTGTGCGCCAACGCTGGCCCCAGGCTACGACGACACAATCTCTGCTGGATGAAATCCGGCGCTAGGTGCGAGTGATGTTCACAATAGATGCCAGTGTTCACATCAACGCACTTAATCCGAGGGAGGCCGGCAGTGCAGAAAGTCAATTATGTCTGCAACGCTTGGTGGCTACCCGACAACCATTCGTCTCACCCACTTTGTTATTGGTTGAGGTTGCGGCGGCTATTGCGCGCGTTCTGGACGATGCTGATGTGGCCCTGGAATTGACTCGTGGAATCCAGGCATTACCGCGGCAACTATGGGTGCCTCTGAACGATGAGGTGGCCGAAATGGCAGCTCGACTAGGGGCGCAGGCTCGCCTTCGCGGCGCGGACGCGGTCTATGCCGCTGTAGCACGACGTCATGGCGCGATCTTGATCGCTCGTGATCAACAACAATTGGAACGATTGTCGGCTTTAGTCCGGGTTATGACGCCTGAAGAAGTGCTAGCTAACCTAGTGGGGTGATGTATGAGCGAGATAAATGTTATGAAAATGTCGTCCCAGACGGATTTGCAAACCGCAGTAAGCCGCAAACGCCGCCTGGAACAAGAACTGGCGCGCTATGTACAACTCCTGATTCAACACCATGCTCCAGAAAAGATCATTGTGTTTGGCTCCATGGCCATTGGGAATATCCATCCCTGGTCAGATATTGATCTGGTGGTGATTGAACATACCCAATTACCCTTTTTACGCCGTCTACACCAAGTGCGCCAATTGTTGCAACCCACTGTCGGTACTGATATTTTGGTTTATACCCCTGAAGAATTTGAGCAACTATGTCGTGCGCGTCCATTTTTTTCAGAAGAAATCGTAGGGAAAGGAATTGTGGTCTATGAACGAAGTGGCTAATCGCTGGTTGGCGTTTGCCGCAGAAGATTTGCAGGTGGCCGAGGTGGTATTTGCCGAGGCGCTTTACAATCAGGTCTGTTTTCACGCACAACAGTGCGTGGAAAAAGCCCTCAAGGGTGTTTTGCTTACTCTGAATATTCAGCCGCCCCGTACCCATTCTATTACGGATTTACTGGCTTTGTTACCTGCGGATTGGTTAACGGATTTACGGCCTGAAATTGTCCAGTTGGATGATTTTTATATTCCGACCCGTTATCCCGATGCGCTGCCGGGTATGTTGCCGGGTAGTCTGCCGGGAAGGGATGATGCGGAAGAGTCGCTAGGATGGGCGCGCGCCGTCTTGGGATGGGCGACTGCATTGCGACCATAAATAAAGGAGCCCCATGATTACACAAATTCTTATTACCCTCCTTATCGGCTACCTCTTCGGCTGCATCCAAACCGCCTACATCCTCGGCAAGCTCGTCCGCCACACAGACATCCGTCAGGAAGGCTCTGGCAATGCAGGCGCGTCCAACGTGATCACGGTGCTCGGCTTGAAGTATGGCCTACTCACCGGCGCGGTGGACATCCTCAAGGGCCTCTTGCCGGTTGTCATCGTCCGCGCGCTGTATCCCGCAACGCCGGCGCTGGCCTACGCCGCCGGGATGGTGGCCATCGCCGGCCACATCTTCCCCTTCTACCTCGGCTTTCGCGGCGGGAAAGGCGTCGCCACCCTGATGGGGATGCTGCTCGCCTACGACTTGCGCCTCGGCGCGCTGTTCGTCGTCGTGATGGCGGCGCTGGCCTTCGGCGTGGATTACGTCGCAGTCGGCTCCGTCACCGTCTTCACGATGCTCCCCATCGCCACCTACCTCCTCAGCCTCCCCCTCGCCTGCCAGATCGCCGCTCTGGCCCTCGCCGTCATCGCCTGGATCAAACACGCCGAAAACCTCCAACGCATCCGCAACGGCACCGAACTCCACGTCCGGGCCGCGTTCAAGAAGAAGTGACCCAACGGATGTGAGCCGCCAATGAACCGCCGCGCTTTCTACCGCCTGAGCCACCTCCCGCCCCGCATCGCCTACGCGCTGGGGTTGGGGCCGATCATTGGACGATTCGTCCTGCTGCTGACCACCACGGGACGCAAATCGGGATTGCCTCGTGTGACGCCGTTGCAGTATGAAGACATTGACGGCGACCTTTACGTGGGATCGGCGCGCGGATTGAAGTCGGACTGGGTGCGCAACATCCAGGCGAATCCCACGGTTGCAGTCCGCGTCAAATCCGAGCGTTTCCAGGGCACAGCCCACCTCGTCACCGACCCGGCGCGCATCGCCGACTTCCTCGAAGTGCGCCTGCAACGGCATCCCCGGATGATTGCCGCCATTTTGCGCTCCGACAACGTATCCACCCCTCCCACACGCGCCGATTTAGAGCATTATGCCGCCCACCTAGCCCTGGTCATCATTACCCGTAATTCGTAATTCGTAATTCGCTATTCAAGGAGCCCCTATGAACCCCGAAACCTTTTCCATCCTCCATCACTCCCACGACCTGCGCCTGTCGGCGTGGGGGCCGTACACCAAACGCTACATGGGCATTTCCCACATTCCCGACGTGAGCGCGGGCCTGCGCTTCGACCTGAGCGTGTTCCCCGGCCTGTACCGGCGCGGCGTCCAGCCGCCCAACGTTCTCTGGGAGTCGGGCTACCACCCGTGGGAAGCCGCGCCCGACCTCTCGTACTTCCGCCACCGCCACGAGGTCATCTGGAAAGATCAGGTTTATTGCAACATAGACTTCTGCCGCCTGGACGAATCCGCCGCCCTCATCCGCACCGAGTGCGTGAACCGCACCGACGGCCCGCAGAGCCTCTCCCTCTACTGGGTAGCGTCGCTGAACTTCCCGCCGCTGCGCACCTATTCGAGCGTCCCGCTGCAAATGAGCCGGGCCAGCGTGCCGGAAGGCGGCGTCTGGGTCGAGGCGCTCGACTACGCTGACGTGACCCTCGGCTTCGAGCCGCACCGCGCGACCCTCTCCTACGACGGCCTGCTGCGCGGCGAAATCCGCGCGCACGGTTTCACCGGCGGCCTGGGATTGGGACAGGGCTTCGGGATGACGCCGGGCGACAGCGTGACGTACCGCATCGCGTTGCCCGCCCCCTTAACCGACGCCGCGCTCGTCTTGCGCTACCGGCTGCCCACCGGCGACCGGCTGCCCCTCGCGCTCTCCGGCGATGTAAGCGGCGACGTAACATTGGCTGGCAGCGGCGACCTCATCGTGCAGACGATCCCGCTCGGCGCGATACCTGCCGGGATGTTGACGCTCACCCTCACGCCGCAGGGCCGCGCCGCGTTGGAACTGGATGGCTTCGCCATCGTCCCCCAGGCTGCTGCCGATCAGGTACGCTTCGCGCCGGCCCCCTGGAATCCTGTCCCGGAGCGCCTCCCCGACCCCCGCGACGACACACTGCTGCTCCGCTACGAGCACATCCCCAACGTCTACGGGCTGGCGTGGGATGGCTCCGTCTCCTTCAAGGTGCGCGAGTTCTACTGCGACGACCTCGACACGACGCTGCGCCACAAAGTCCACGAACATGTCCAGCTCACCCTCACCGGGCCGGGCGAAGGGCACTATACCAACATCTTCAGCCGCCCCGTCTTCGTGGAGGCGGGCGCGACGCGCGTCCTCTACGGCCTGGTCTGCACGGGCGACGCCGACACCGTCTCCGCGCGGCTCGCCGCCTTCGACCCTGCATCGCCGGAATGGGACGCCGTGGCCGCCGTCGCCCGCGCCCGCGCCGTGGACTTCGCGCCCAATCCCTCCGGCGAGCCATACCGCTTCGGCCAGGAGCGTATGGCCGCGACGCTGCTCACCAACATTGTCTATCCGGTGCGCACGCGCGGCGCGTGGATTCGCCACAGCACGCCGGGCCGCTGGTGGGACTGCCTCTACACCTGGGATTCCGGTTTCATCGGCCTGGGGCTGGCGGAACTCGACCTCGACCGCGCCCTCGACAACCTCAACGCCTACACCACCGAGCCGGGGACGAAGGACGCGGCCTTCATCCACCACGGTAGCGCCGTCCCCACCCAGTTCTATGGCTTCCTGGAACTCTGGCAGCGCACGCAATCCCGCGATTTTCTGGCCTACTTCTACCCCCGGATGCAGCAGTACCACCGCTTTATGGCCGGGCGGTTGGGCAGTTCGACCACGCGCAGCTTCAAATCCAACCTGCTCCGCACCTGGGATTACTTTTACAACTCCGGCGGCTGGGACGATTACCCGCCGCAGGTCTACATCCACGCCAAAGGGCTGGAAAGCGCTGTGACGCCGGTGATCACCACAGCGCAGGTCATTCGCACGGCCAAGATCATGCGGATGGCGGCGCTGGCCCTGGGCGAAGACCCCGCCGAATACGACGCCGACATCGCCGCGCTCTCCCACGATTTGCAAACCTACGCCTGGGACGAGGAAGCCGGCTACTTCAGTTATGTTTTGCACGATACAGACGGTCATCCGACAGAGATTTTGCGCCACGAATCCGGTGCGAATTTCAACATGGGGCTGGACGGCGCGTCGCCGTTGACGGCGGGGATTTGCACGCCGGAGCAGGAAGCGTGCCTGGTCGCCGCACTGATGTCGCCGGAGCGGATGTGGTGCCGCTACGGGCTTTCGACCGTGGATCAGTCCGCGCCCTACTACCGCGACGACGGATACTGGAACGGCGCGGTGTGGATGGCGCACCAGTGGTTCGTCTGGAAGGCGCTGCTCGACCTGGGCCGCGCCGCCGAAGCGCACCGCATCGCCAAAACCGCACTCGACGTGTGGCAGGCCGAAGTCGCCGACTCGTACAACTGCTTCGAGCACTTCATCGTGCAGACCGGGCGCGGCGCCGGGTGGCATCACTTTGGCGGACTGTCGGCCCCGGTGCTGAATTGGTACGGCGCGTACCACCGCCCCGGCCGGCTCACGGTGGGCTTCGATACGTGGATCGAGGCGCTAACCGTTGCTCCGGACGCCACCGCGCTCTCGGCCCGCCTGCGGCATTTCGGCGCGCCGCATCACGCCCCCGTCGCCCTCGTTACCCTCAAGCCGGGGGCGTACACCGCGACGTGGAACGGGCAAGTTCTCCCATCCGCCGCGCGTTACCCCGGTACGTTAGAAGTGCAGTTGCCTGCCGGCGCCGCAGTGGGGGAATTGGCAATCATTCAAAATCGTGTATAAATTGAACGGATTTTTGATCCTAACATTCCGTAATCCTGCTATTCTCTGGAGGTGCTGATGATACCCAATCAATGGTACGTGGTCATGGATTCTGATCAGGTGAAAGATGAACCGGTGGGCGTCACCCGGATGGGCGAAAAGCTGGTTTTCTGGCGGGACAACGCCGGCAAAGTCAGTTGCCTGTACGACCGGTGCGTCCATCGCGGCGTCGCGCTCAGCAAGGGGAAGAAAGTGGAGGGCTACCTGCAATGCCCGTTTCACGGCTTTCTCTACAACCCATCGGGCGCGGTAGTGCGGATTCCGGCCAACGGGAAGAACGCGCCGGTGCCCGAACGCTTCAAAGTCCGCAGCTACCCCACCTACGAAGCGCACGGCTTCATCTGGATCTGGTGGGGCGAGACCCCGCCGGAGAATTTAGCGCCACCGCGTTTCTTCGACGACCTGGACGACGGCTTCACCTACGGGCGAGCGTATGATCCCTGGGACGCCCACTACTCCCGCGTGATCGAAAACCAACTTGACGTCGTCCACCTGCCGTTCGTCCACTACAACAGCATCGGTCGCGGCAACAAGACGCTGGTGGACGGCCCCATCGTCCAGTGGGCGGACGAAGAGGAGCATTTCTGCTTCTACGTCTACAACCGGGTGGACGACGGCACGCCGCCGCGCCGCCCGGAGGACATGCCGCCGCCCGATCCGGGGCGCGTTCACCTGTGCTTCATCTACCCCAACCTGTGGCAGAACCACATCAGCGACAAGGTGCGGGTGATGGCGGCCTTCGTGCCGGTGGACGCCGAACACACCCTGCTCTACCTGCGCTTCTACCAGCGGTTCCTCAAAGTGCCGATCCTGCGTGAGTTGGTCAACACGCTGGCGATGCCGTTCAACGTCTACGTAGCCCACCAGGATCGCCGCGTCGTCGTGACGCAGCAGCCCAAGCCCTCGGCCCTGCGGATGGACGAGAAGCTGATCCAGGGCGACCGCCCCATCCTCGAATACCGGCGCGGACGGCAGAAATTGCTGGACGCCGCCCGCCCCGAAGAAAAGCAGGATTAGTAAACCGTGAACCGTGAAACGTGAGGCTCTCATTGTAAAAGCCTCACGTTTCACGTTTTACGTTTCATACCGATAGAGAACCAGCCTTATTCTATCGGCTCCTCATCATGACTCGCGTGCATTTCCATCATCGCCTCCCACGTCGCCGTTTCCCAACGGCTTTTTTGCTCGCGGAGTTTTTCCAATAACAACCTCTGCGTATTTTGGGTGTCTTCAAACCTTACCCCCTGGACGTACTTGATCAGTTCGTCCATCTGACGCAGGCAGTGCTTTTGTGCTCCCCGTTGAATCTGCGTGATGCGAGCAGCGCTGCTGCCGCGTTGTTGTTCCCTGGCGATGCGGGACTGAAACGGCGCGCTCCATGCCGCCGGAACTTTTTCCTCTTCAGTGACCTCGCGCAGCGCATCCAATCGTTCCTCTAAGAATTTTTGCACGTACTGTGTAGCCCAACGGTTCGCCCAGTACATCAACCATGTTAACGCCGCCACGATAGCTACAAAAATCAAAACCATCCATCCCATAGGTTTTCTCCCTCAAAATGATTATGTAATGCATCCCAAGATGCGTTAAACAACCGCCCATCCGCCATTTGAATACATAGTTAGAAAACGGTATAGTACCAAGGTACTATTTACCAAATTCTATCCTTATGTTATTATTTGGTTAGAAAGTATATAATTTTTATAACCTTTAGCAGGAGTAGACACAATGGGCGGGAGCAAATGGGCGGGAATGGCCTTCACAGGCGCAGTTGTAGTTTTGTTAGCCCTCCTCTTTTCGTCCCCCGCCGTCGCGTCACCTTTGCACACTTCCCCTGAGAGCAATTTCGAAACCTTCTTGACCTTTATACCACTAGTAGCCAAAAATCACACCCCCACAGAGACCCTGCACCCCAACGATCCCTATTACCCCAATCAATGGGCCATACAAAAAGCCAACATGCTCGCAGCCTGGAATCACTCACACGGCGATCAAATTCTCATTGCCACCTTAGATACCGGCGTGGATTTTGAGCACGCTGATTTGGTATCAAAGCTGCGCGGTGACATTGACTGGGATTTCGTCAACGACGACGATAACGCGCAAGACGATTATGGACACGGCACCCACGTCGCCGGGATTGCAGCGGCGACTACAAACAACGGGCAAGGTGTAGTGGGGGTCGGTTGGGGCGCCGATATCCTCCCCCTAAAGGTCCTCAACAACAAAGGCAACGGTTCCATAACCAACATCATCATGGCACTCTACTACGCAACCGATCATGGAGCGCGCATCATCAACATGAGTTTGAGCACCGGTCCAGAATACAACCTGCAATGCTCGCAAGTGCCGGCCTTGGAGGAAGCGTTAGAATACGCCTACCAACACGGCGTCTTGACAGTGGTATCGGCCGGCAACCACAGCACGGATGCAAGTAAAGTCATCCCGGCCAATTGTCCCTACGTCATAACGGTCGCGGCCACCGACGCACAAGACGCCATCGCAGCTTTCAGCAACTATGGAAGCGTCATAGACATCGCCGCTCCCGGCAAATCTATTTACAGCACCGACCTCGGCAATCACTACAGTGTTAAAAGTGGCACCTCGATGGCCGCGCCCTTCGTCTCCGGCGTTGCTTCCCTGGTGTGGGCAGCGCAGCCGACCTACACTGTCACCCAAGTCGCGGCAGCGCTGATACACCAAACAATAGACCTGGGCAACCAGGGTTGGGACCCGATTTTTGGTTACGGGCGGGTGGACGCGGCGCAGGCCGTGTGGCTAGGCACACTCCCGGGCCAATCAGGCGGCGAGGAAGCGCTACTGCCCCGGCCCACGTTGACCCAAATGAGTCTTTCACAACCCGACCCACACAGTTACGTCCCCCAGCATTTGCTGGTTCGCTTCACTACAGAACAGGTCGCCACAACTTTCATGGCCCGTCACCAGATCGCTGAGGCAAGGCCACTAGGAAATGGCCTTCATCTTCTATCTGTCGCTGAAGGCGCCGAATGGGAAACCGCTCAACAACTGCTGGCAAGCGGAGCAGTGACGTATGCGCAACCGGATTTCGTGGTATCAGTTCACTGAGTAAGCTATAACATTAAGCGGGGAGTGAAGTTCACTCCCCGCTTTATATTGCCTGACTTCAAAAGGGGTAGCCCCAAGAAGATTAAGTTTTTCTTACAGTTTTGACAACTTACTTACTTCTACTTGTTTTTGTAGAAGACCCCTTGTTTGGTTTGCAATAGATTGAGTATCTCTTTCAATGTATTGTTTGTCAGTTTCCCGGTATTGCTACCTTTTCACTAACTTACGGTTTCCTTCTAACTTGGTGTTAGATTTCTACCGCTTACCAACTTGGGTTATTTTTCTGTTGTCTCTCTTGTAAGGTCTCTTTCTGTCTTGGGGCTACCTTTACTATAAGGCATTTTTAGGCTTTTGTCAACTCATTTATGACAAACTTCTTTAAAAAGCCGTCACTTGTCACTAATTAAAAATTTGATCTTCGCACAGGGCGGCAATAAACAGGAAAGAAGAAAGCCGGTTGACGTAGGCCAGATTGACGCCGCCGATGTCGGCTTCGGCGGCCATCAGCGTGACCAGATGACGCTCGGCGCGGCGGACAACGGCGCGCGCCAGATGGCAGGCGGCGCCGGCAGGAGAGTCGCCGGGCAGTACAAATTCGTGCAAGGGTGGCAAATCTTGCGCCAACACGGAGATGAGGCTTTCTAACCATTGTAGGTCGCCCTCCTCCAGGCCAGGGTAGCGGGTGCGGATACAGGAAGTCGCCGAGAGATGCGTCATCAACCGGGAAAGATGACGTTGGATGGTCGGCAAAGCCTGGCGCAAGTCTTCTGACCGAACGGCCGCGCGGGCCATCCCGATGGCGCAGGTGGCCTCGTCCACCGCACCGAGGACTTCCATCAACAGGCCGTCTTTGGGCATCCGGGCGGACTCACCCAATCGGACGGTGTTGCCAGTATCGCCTTTGCCGGTATAGAAAGAGGATTTGGGTCTCACGGCCTACTGCCCGATCAATTTGACGTAGTTTGCCCGCTCGTAGGCCGCCGGGCTAGGGCTGTTCCGCAAGCTCAGCAATCCCCTGATCTGCCCCAGGTCAGTGTACCCGTGCTCATCCAGCCACATGGCCGTGCCGGCTATCAGCTCGCCGATCTTCTCGATCCCCCCGTTCAGCAACACGGAACACACCTGCACCACATCCGCCCCGACCATCACCGCCTTGATGACGTCTGCCGGTGTATGTACGCCAGTGCTGAGCGCCAGGGAGGCGGCGATTTGCCCATGGAGGATGGCGACCCAACGCAGCGGGAGACGAATTTCGGCGGAGGTGCTCAGGGTGATGCTGCGCCGCGTGGTCATGCCCTCGATGTCGAGGTCGGGTTCATAGAAGCGGTTGAAAAGCACCAGCCCGTTCGCGCCTGCACAGTCCAACATTTGGGCCATGTGTGGGATAGCGGTGATAAACGGATGCAATTTGACCGCAATGGGGAGCGAGACTTGCCTGCGTATATCGTGAAGCACAGAAAAGTACATGGACTCAATTTGCGCACCGGTCAATCGGTGGGAAGTGGGCAAGTAGTAGAGATTTAATTCGAGCGCGTCGGCCCCGGCTTCCTGCAACTGTCTGGCATACCGGACCCAACTACCTTCGCTGTGGCCGTTCAGACTGGCGATGATGGGGATGTCTATAGCGGCTTTGGCTTTGTAGATCAAATCTAGGTATTGCGTTTCGTTGCAGCGGTACGCGCCCAGCTCAGGGAAAAAGTCAATGGACTCGGCGTAACGGTATCGGGTGTCTTCGATGATGTCATCCAACAAAGGGGCGCCCTCTGCCATTTGTTCCTCGAACAGCGAAAACAGGACGATGGCCCCTGCCCCGGCGTCGGCCATCTTTTGGATGTCATCGAGTTTACAGGAAAGGGGCGAAGCGGAAGGCACGATAGGGTTTTTAAGGGTAAGCCCCATATACGTCGTCGCTAAATCACTCATCGCGGCTCCTTTTCTCATCAGGACTTACGCGAAGCAGTGCAAATTTACCGCAGAGTACGCAGAGATCGCAGAGGTTTTTATAGCGTCTCAGCGCCCTCAGCGTGCTCTGCGGTGCAAGAACCGTCCTTGCGTAAGTCCTACTCATAAATGATTCAATCTGTGCGGACTTAATTTTTATGATAAAGTAACTTGCAGAAAATAGCAAGTGTTGACAGCCGGTTACTTTGCCTCATAATGACGCCTATGAAACTACGATACTTTGCCATAGTGCTCATAGGATTGCTGCTGACCGGCTGTGACGCCGAAGCTTTGCCGGTGGAGTTACCCTTCCTCCCTTCGCCCACGCCCACCCCCACCGCCACGCCCACCCCCACCGCCACGCCCTCCCCAACGCCCACCCCTTCTCCTACCCCCACCCCCACGCCGACGCCCCTGCCCCACGAGGTGCTGGAAGCGGCGCAGCAGGCTTACTTCAACGGAGATTGGGGCGCCGCTGAAACGCACTACGCCCAATTGCTGGCGCTGCCGGCCCTCACCCAAGATGAAATGGAACAGGCGCGGTTGGGATTGGGGCAAACCCTTCTGGCGGACGACAAGCCGGCCGACGCCATCCCGCTCCTGCAAGAATTCATCACGCAGGGCGGGCAGAGCGCGCGCGTAAGCGAAGCGCAGCTCTACCTGGCCGATGCGCTGGTGGCCTCCGGCGATGCGGCTGGCGCCGTGGCGCACTATCGCGCCGTGGCGGAAGCGTACCCGCTGCTCGCGCTCTACGCCCGGCAGTGGGAGGGTGACGCCGCTTACGCCGCCGGGGACTATCCCACGGCGTTGACGGCTTACGCCGCCGCCCTGGAGCAGGCCGGAACGGCCAGCGCGCAAGTCTATCTGTGGGAGAAGATCGCCCTCACGCACGCCGCTTCCGGCGCCTACGCCGACTCCCTGGCCGCCTACGACGCCATTCTCGCCATCGCGCGCATCGCCGCGTATCGGGCGCGAATTATGTATCAGGCCGCGCAGACCGCGTTGGCCTTCGGCGACACGGAGACGGCCTACGCGCGGATGCAGGAACTCGTGGGCGCGTACCCCGCCGAATCTTACGCCTATCAAGCCCTGATCAAGCTGGTGGAGGCCGGGATTCCCGTGGATGAGCGGCTGCGCGGGCTGGTGGATTACTACGCCGAGGCGTATGGCCCGGCGGTCGAAGCATTCTATCGCATCATCAACGCCGACCCGGCGCACGGCGGCGAGCCGCACTACTACATCGGCCTCTCGTATCTGGGGGCCGGCAGTGCGGACCTGGCCCTGCGCGAGTTCCAGACCTTGCTCGACACGCACCCCGAAAGCGACTATTGGGGCAGCGCGTGGATCGGCAAGGGGCGGGCGCTGGCGGATTCAGGGCGGACGGAAGAAGCCATCGCCGCGTACCGCGCCCTCGTTGACGAGTTGCCCGACCACGCCCGCGCCGCCGAAGCCCTGTGGAGCGCGGCGGAGTTGCAGCAGAGCGCCGGGCAATTCGCCGAGGCCGCCGATGCCTTCCTCGATCTGGCCGACCGCTATCCCAACGCCGAAGACGCGCCGGAAGCGCGCTTCCGCGCCGGGCTGCTGCGCTATCGCGCCGCCGACCTGCCGGGCGCACAGGCGGCCTGGCGCGGGCTGACAGGCTGGTATCCCTACGCGGAGCGGGCGCAGGCAACGTATTTTTGGTTAGGGAAGACGTATCTGCAATCTGGCAACACCGTCAGCGCGACGGCGGCGTTGAGTCAGGCTATCGCCTTCGACGCCTGGAGCTACTACGGGCTGCGGGCGGGCGACATGCTGGCCGGACGCCCGCCGTTTGCTGTCACCGACACCGCGTACCGGCCCTGCAATTTGCCGGAGGAGCAACGCGCCGCCGAGGTGTGGTTGGCGGCCCAGCTTGGGTTGGAGAGCGCGGAGGGCCTGGGAACGCTGCCGGCCGATCTGCTGGCGAACCCCACGTTGCAGCGCGGGACGCTGTTGCTGCGCCTGGGTCACTTCGACGAGGGGCGCGCGGAGTTGGAGGCGTTGCGCGACGCCACGGTCAGCGACATGTTGACGCAGTACCGGCTGGCGCTCTACTTCCGCGACATCGGGCTGTACCGCTCGTCCATCGTCGCCGCCGCGAGCGTCTGGCGGCTCTCCGGCGCGGGCACGATCCGCGACCTGCCGCGCTTCATAGGCTGCCTCGCCTATCCCACGTATTACGGCGATCTGGTAGATCAGGAATCGGCGCGGTTGGGACTGGACCCGCTCTTCACGTATGCGCTACTGCGACAGGAAAGCCTGTTCGAGGGGTATGCCACCTCCTATGCGGCGGCGCACGGGCTGATGCAGGTGATCCCGCCGACCGGCGCGCAAATCGCCGCCGAGTTGGACTGGCCGCCGGACTACGAGACCGCCGACCTCTACCGGCCGATGGTCAGCGTGCGCTTTGGGACGTGGTACTTGGCACAGCAGCGCGACCGCATTGACGGGAATCTCTTTGCGGCGATGGCGGGCTACAACGGCGGGCCGGGCAACTCCGCGCGCTGGTGGGAGGCCGCCGGGAAAGACGCCGATCTGTTTGCCGAACTGATTGGCTTCGCCGAGACGCGCCTGTATGTCCGCCGCATTTACGAGCATTACGCAAAGTATATGGTGTTGTATCGGTAATGAAACTTGACTGAGAATCCATTCAGATTTACTATTTTTATGTAGGCTCCATTGTGTTGACTAGTGGATGAGTGAAAGGAGTACGATAAGATGAGCAAAATCAGCGCCAGCAACACGACATCCCTCGCTCCTGTATTGGAACAAGTCAGAGAAAAAACGAAAAACCTCAAATATCTGGAAAACGCCGCCCAGCGTCTGACTGATATTCTCTATGAAGCTTTCAGCGATTCGATTGTCTTGGTGCGTATGTTTGCCACTGCCCCATACGGGAAACTCCCCGCACCTAACCAGGCTTTTGTGACAAAACTGGCTACTACGAACGGCATCACATCTCTGATCAACCAGGAGATGCTGGTGTTATCCTTGCTGGGCACCCGCGGAAGCAATGCCATGTGGAACGATCGCCGTAAGTCCCAGGGACACATAGGAATTCCCCTTGCCTCGGCTACTTTCATTGACAAAATCCCAATGATGTCGCGGCTGTTGAAAGACATAGGACTCAACCTCGACTGGATTGACAGTCACGATACGGATATTGTCACGAAAACGATCAGTGGCATGTCGGGGGTTTTCTATGTGCGGGATGCCAGGGAGGCCGTGGATACTCAAGGGCGGAAGATCATTGCGGCCCAGGATTTCGTGACAGCCCAATCCGTCAAAACGGTGTTCGGGCTGGGAGGGGGGTATGCCACCAGCAAAACCTTCTTAACGGTGATTGTGTTCTGCCGTGAGACAGTGAACAAGACACAAGCTGAACTTTTCTCACCGCTGGTTGGACTGTTCAAATCCAACACCATCCCTCTAGCCTCCTCAGGAGCCATCTTCGCCTGACCTCCAAAGCGCCGCGCCCCCAAAGCGCGGCGCTTGAATGATACGCGTGTCCGCAGGGACAAGCCGCCGGGCGACCGCGTATCCACCCTAAGTCCAGGGAAGAATTTGACCCCAGGGACAATGACATTTCACATCCTTCCTTTTAGAATGTAAATAGGTCAGAAGGTCAATGGCGCTCAGGCGCTAAAGAGTTGTCAACGGATTGAACGGATGGAAACGGATTTTCTGATTCGCCATTCGCCATTCGCCATTCGCCATTCGCCATTCGTAATTCGTAATTCGTAAAGGAGGGATGATATGTTACAGCAACTTTTCTTCGGTTTGGTCTCTTTGAGTTTGTTGTTCTCGGCGTGGGCTGCGCCGGCCGCCAAGTCTTACAGCGCCGATAGTTTCGACGTGGACGTGACGGTGCAGGAAAACGGCGCATTACTGGTTACGGAGACGTTGACGCTGCGCTTTGAGGGTGGGCCGTTCACCTACGTCTTCCGTGAACTAACGACCGACCACACTGACGGGATTGGCGACATTCAGGCGAGTATGGATGGCGTCGCGCTGCCCGCTGGTGAGGAAGCCGGGCAGGTGGAAGTCAAGGGCGCGTCTCCCATTCGCATTACATGGCATTTTGCGCCCACCACCGATAGCACGCACACGTATACCCTGAGTTACCGCGTCAACGGGGTGGTGCGCCAGGACGGAAACGCCGACCTGCTGCTCTGGCAGGCGCTGCCCGATGACCACGAGTACGCCATCGGCAGCAGCACGGTGCGCATCCACTACCCGGCGGATGTGGCGCTGCTCGGCGCGCCGGAAGTCCGCCAGGGGCAGGCGAGTGTGGAAACCGGCGACGGCGCAGCGACGTTCACGGCGCGGGACATCGCCGTCGACGAGACGCTGGTGATGGCGTTGCGCTTCCCGGCGGGCAGCCTTATCAACGCGGCGCCGGCCTGGCAGGCGCGCGGCGCGACTATAGATCGCAGTCTGCCCTTTGCGATTATCGGGAGCCTTGTCTTCGCGGCCATCGGCGTTGGCTTCGTCTTCCTGTACCAGGCGCGCTATCGGTACGCTGGGGGGCAGACGGAGATGGAGTATACGCAGCCGCCCGCCAATCTGTCGCCGGCCATCGCCGGCATGTTGGCCGCGCGTGGAAGTATGCAGGCCACGTGGAGCTATGCCCTGGGCGCGCTCTTCGATCTGGCGCGACGCGGCGTGGTGCGCATCGAGGAGACTGAACGGCGCTCGTGGTTCGGCGGGCGTGACTTTGTCATCAAGCTGCAAACGCAGCCTGCGGGCTTGTTGCCGCACGAGCAAGGCCTACTGGACGCGCTCTTCCGCACCAAAGACGGGCTGACCTCGGCAGTGCTCTTCAGCAAGCTGCAAAACAATATTTACCAGCGCCTCAAGTATTTCAGCAAGCCGTTGGAGGAGGAGTTGGACGCGATGGGGATTCTCGACCCGAATCAGCGGCGCGGGCGCAGTACCTTGATAAGCGCCGGCATCATGGTGTTAGTGCTTGGCATTATCGTTGCCATTCTGCTTGGGGCGCTGTTGTCGGGTATAGCCGGGCCGTGGGTGCTGGCGGCGGCGTTCAGTGTGCTGGTCATCGGGGTTGTCGCCATCATCGCCGGGGCCAGCATCAACCCGCTGAGCGAGGAATGGCGTCCACAGGCAGAGGCGTGGAAGCAATTCTCCAAGCATCTCTACGCTGTCACCCGCAAACGGGAAATTCTGGCCCGCCGCGAGCTGGCGAACACCTATCTGCCCTACGTCGCCGCATTCGGGCTGACGGAGGTTTGGGCCAACTACATGAAGAAGCAGGAAGAGATGGAGGTGCCCGACTGGTTCTGCGCCCTGGCGCAGACGCCGGATCACAACTACGGGGCCTTTGTGGCGATGATGGCGGCGATCTCCTCGGCGGGCGGCGACGCTGGCGGCGGGGCAGCCGGTGCAGCGGCAGCCGGGGCCGCCGGCGGCGGCGCGAGCGGCGCGGGGTAGTCAGGCGGCGGTTTTCAGATAGAATAGGGGCACGGGGCACAGGCGGGGATTCCCCGCCTGTGTGTTTTGCATGGATAGTTTCATCTGTTAACAAAGAACGAGGAAGTGTGTATGGCCCTACCTTTTTTTGAAACGCCGAAAGAAATAGATAATCGTTATCGCGCCGATGCTGAGATCATCCTGTACTCAGGGGATGCCAAAGGATTTATCGCCACAATACCTGATAAAACCGTATCGCTCGTGGTCACTTCGCCCCCTTACAATCTGGGAAAAGAATACGAGAATCGTGTATCTATTGGTCGTTATTTAGACATGCAGGCCCAAACGCTCGCGGAACTGTACCGCATTTTGCGTCCGGATGGAAGCCTTTGTTGGCAAGTTGGGAACTTTGTGGAAGATGGCGAGGTATATCCACTGGATACTTTGTATTACCCAATTTTTAAGAAACTTAATTTTTATTTGCGAAATCGTATCGTGTGGTATTTCGGTCATGGACTCCACGCTTCAAAACGTTTTTCGGGACGTTATGAAACCCTATTGTGGTTCACTAAAAGCAGCCAGTACACATTTAACCTGGACGATGTTCGTGTTCCAGCAAAATACCCTGGCAAGCGCCATTTCAAAGGACCGAGAAAGGGTGAATTGTCAGGCAATCCTTTGGGTAAGAACCCTTCTGATGTGTGGGAATTTTTAACTGAAGAATGGGAAACTGCTTTGTGGGACATTCCTAACGTAAAATCGAACCACCCCGAAAAGACCGAACATCCCTGTCAGTATCCCATTGCTTTGATCGAAAGGTGTGTGTTGGCATTGACGAATGAAGGTGATTGGGTATTTGATCCCTATATGGGTGTAGGGACATCGCTGTTAGCGGGCCTGATGCACCAACGCCGGGTGATGGGTAGCGAAAAGGAAGCAGCCTATGTGGCAATTGCACGAGAGCGCATTGAATCTTTCTTCAGGGGAACATTAAAGTATCGTCCTTTGGGCAAACCGGTCTATGTACCCACGGGAAGAGAAAAGGTATCTCAAATGCCGGAAGAATGGAAGGCCGCAGCACAAAACCGCTTGTTGGAACAGGAGGAATCTTACGAATGAAGATCGTGGGAATTTACTCGTTTAACGGTGGACGGGAAGCGGTTGCGGCACATTTTGCCGCCGAGTTGCAAGAGGTAAAAGCTGTAATTGCGGCAGTGGATAGCGCTATCCTCAAAACAAAGACCAGCCGCGAGAAAACGATGGTGGGCAAAACTCTCTATAGTCCGCGCGCCTTAAATCGGGCTTTCAAAGCGCAGTTTGAAGAACGAGGTTGGCGCAATCATCGCGTCACTTGTGAATATCCCACACAGTATTACGTGCCAGGGTATCAAACTGGGAGTTCCTTTGCCGGCGCCTTTCGTGAAATGGATTTTGTAAAGCGGCGGTTGGGTGTTGAAGTGCAATTCGGCAAGTATGCCTTTATGGTTTACAACGTCTGCGCCAAGATGACCATTTTCCACAAATTGGATGTTATTGACGTGGGCATTGAAATCGTGCCCGTAAAAGAGTTTGTCAATGAAATGTCCACCGGCGTATCGTATTTTGAGCAATTCGTGTGGGATTTGGAGCAACGCGGCGTTTCGGAAATAGACATTCCGGTCTTGATTCTCGGAATCAATCACGAATGAGTATCTGGAAGGGACGGACAGCTTGCTACGCAATCCCCCATCGTCTCCTCCTCCTCGTCCTCCTCCTGCTCGGCGCGGGACTGCGCCTGTGGGACGCCGGGCGCACGCCGCCGGGTCTCTATCACGACGAGGCGCAGAACGGGCTGGATGCGCTGCACGTCCTGGAGACAGGGGAGACGCCGCTGTACTTCCCCGCCAACAATGGCCGCGAGCCGCTCTTCATCTATCTGGTCACAGCAAGTGTCGCACTCCTGGGACGCAGTCCGTTGGCGGTGCGGCTGCCCGCGTTCTTCGTCGGATTCCTCACGCTGGCCGCCACCTACGATCTGGCGCGCGTCCTGTGGGGCCGCCGCGCCGGGACTTACGCGCTGGCGGTGTTGAGCGTCACGTTCTGGCACGTTCACCTGAGCCGCATCGGATTTCGAGCGGTGCTGCTGCCGCTGCTGACCGCGCTCTTCCTGGGGCAGCTTGCGCGCGGACTCAGGCAAGAGGCAAGAGGCAAGAAGCAAGAAGCGCGGGGTGATAGATCAGCGGATCACCGGATCAGCGCGTCGGCGCATCAGCGAATCCAACAACTCAGCACTCAGTCCTCAGCACTCAGCACTCGGCACTCAGCTTGGCTGGCGGCGGGCGCGCTCTATGGCCTGAGTTGGTATACGTACATGGCGGCGCGGTTCACGCCGGTGGCGCTGGCGGTGATGCTGCTTTACGGGCTGTTGTTTCACCGGGATGTCGTCCGCAGGGCGTGGCGCGGCGGGTTGCTGTTTTGCGTGGCGGCGCTGCTCGTCCTCGCGCCGCTCGGCGTCTACACGCTGCGCCACCCGGACGTGGTGCTAGCGCGCACGGGACAGGTGACGATCCTCAGTCCTGAAATCAACGGCGGCGACTTCTGGGGGACGCTGCTCAAGCACACGGCGCGCACAGCGGGGATGTTCTTCGTGCGCGGCGACCGCATCTGGCGGCACAACCTCGCGTGGCGGCCCGTGTGGGACCCGGCTTTGGGACTGGCATTTCTCGTCGGCGCTGGCGTGGCGCTGGCGCGCTTCCGCCGCGATCCCGGCGCGGCCCTCGCCCTCCTGTGGACGGCGACAATGGCGTTGCCCACCCTTCTGGCAGAAGACGCGCCCCACTTCCTGCGCGGCGTTGGGGTCTTGCCGACGGCGGCGCTGCTGCCGGTGTTGGGGTTGGCGTGGATCGGCGGATTGGTGGATCAGCGGATCAGCGGATCAGCGGATCGGCGGATCAGCGGATCAGCGGATCAGCGAACCAATCCTCAGCACTCAGCACTCAGCACTCAGCACTCGGAACTTTCACGTTTCACGTTTTACGTTTTTCGTTTCATCCCAGTTACTTTACTGATATTGGGAGGCGTCAGTACCACCTACGACTACTTTGTTCGCTTTGCGCGCGCGCCGCTGGCCTATCACTGGTTTGAGGGCGGGCCGGTGACGATGGCGGGGGAAATCAATGCGCTGTTGGGGCAGGGATGGGATGGCGAGAAAATGCTCCACGGCCCGGCGACTGGACGGCGTGTCTACATTGAGCAACAGTTGTGGGATTCCTGGACGGCCGTGCCGTTTCTGACGCCGCAAGCCTCCGTCCGCTTCCTCTCCGTCGCTGCTGCGCCCGATCCGTCGCCTGGGCTGACCTTCATGATGTGGCCCTATCGCAATTGGGAACTGGACGTGTTTTCGCACATCCCGCATCCGGCGTACCTGCGCGTCGAGGAAGGCCCGCAGGCGCAGGGCGATAAGGACGAGCAGCCGTTCACCGTCGCCATGGCCATCCACGCCGACCCGCGCCCGCCTGTGCCGGAGCCGGCGGCGCGCTTCGAGGGGGGCGTGCTCCTACGCGCGGCGCTCGTCCGCCCCGACGCATCCGACGCGACGGTGCGCCTCTGGTGGGAGACGGACGCGCCGCTGCCCGCCGACTACACCGTCTTCGTCCACTATCTGCGCGACGGCGCCGTCATCGCGCAGCACGACTACCAGCCGGGACACGGGCATTTGCGCACCACCGGATGGGCCGTCGGCGACCTCATCCTGGACGAGCACCCGTTGCCCGGCATCGTCCCCGATCCGGCCCGCGACACACTGCGCGTCGGCCTCTACCGCGCCGACACCATGACCGGCCTGCGCCGGCTCGACGCCGCGGGAGATTGGGCGGAGATGGGGGTGATTTTGACGCCATGAAGCATGAAGCAAGAAGCAAGCGGCAAGAAACGACGAATCGGCGGATCAGTGGATCAGCGGATCAGCGAGTCGGCTCTCAGTCCTTAACACGCAGCCCCCAGCATGTAGCCCTCAGCCCTCAGTCCTCAGTCCTCAGTCCTCAGCACTTCTTGCTTCTTGCATCCTGCATCCTTCTCGCCTTGCTCGCTGCCGCGTTGCTGTGGGGGCCGGGGATGGTGAACACGCGCGGGGGCGGCGATAGTCCGTTTTTGTTGCAGCGGACGCTGGATATGGCGGACTCGCTGCGGCACGGCGTCTTTCCGCCGCGTTGGATGGCGCACGCGGCCTACGACTTAGGCTATCCGATGTTCAACCACTACGCCGCGCTGCCGTATTACCTCAGCGGCGGGCTGACGGCGCTGGGACTCAGTCCGCTCGTCGCCATCCAGGCCACGCAGACGTTGGGCTTCGTCCTCGCAGCACTGACGATGGCGCTGTGGGCCGGGCGCGTCTACAAAAGCCGCGCCGCCGTGCTGCTGGCGGTCGCCGCCTACACCTTTGCGCCATTTCACCTCGTCAACGTCTACGTGCGCGGCGACTCGCTCTCCGAATTCTACGCCTTCATCTGGTATCCCCTCATTTTGTGGGCGCTGGATCGGCTGGCGGAACGTCCTGCACTTAACCGTATCATCGCCGCAGCTCTCCCCTACGCCGCCCTCATCCTCACCCACAACGTCTCCGCCCTCATCTTCTCGCCGTTTGCGCTGCTATATGGGATAGTGCGAATGGCGAATAGCGAATGGCGGATCGGCGGATCAGCGGATCAGCGAATCGGCGGATCGGCGGATCAGCGAATCGGCAGATCGGCGGATCAGCGAGTCAGCGAGAAAGCGAATGAGCGGTCAGCGCAAGTCACCCC
>JAKQHY010000207.1 GCA_029555965.1 Chloroflexota bacterium
GCGCAAAAAACGACTCAAGGTATCATACAAACGCGGCGTGTTTTCCATTGTCTCTCTCCTGTGATGGGAATCCGGGAGAGTATACCGCGTCTGGCGGCTTTGGAAAACACGCTTTTCTATCCTCTTTTGTCAGTCAACCAGAGACCAGAGCACAAACGCGCCACAAAAAAGACGCCCCTATTAAGGAGCGTCTTTTTTCTGTTGGCTGGGGGCGGAGGAGTCGAACCCCCACATATGGATTCAGAGTCCACTGTCCTACCATTAGACGAGCCCCCAACAAAGCACGTGTGCTTCAAGTGCGCGTTATTGTATCACGTTCCCAAAAATTGACAAACTAATTTCTGATTTCCAATCACGAGTCCCTTCTCACAAGGGCCAATGTCCGTACAGGCTTTCGAGGCTCAGGGTGGAGCAGACGGTTTCGTGGCAGAGCATGGTCTGCTCCGCTGCCGCGACGCCCAGCCGCACGGCTTCCTCCGGGGAGACGCCTTCCAGCAGGCCGTAAGCGACGGCCGCAGTGAGCGCGTCACCCGCGCCGATAGGGTCTACCACTTCGATGGGCAGCGGGGGTATGCGTCCATGTTCTTCGGAGGTGGCGTAGAACAGGCCGTCAGCGCCCAGGGTGACGATAGCCAGCCCCACGCCCAATTGCACCATGCGGCGCGTGGCCTGGGTGATAGCGGCGTCGTCGGTGAGGTCGAATCCCACCAGGGCCTCAGCCTCGTCACGGTCGGGCGTGATGGCGGTGATTTCCGGCAGGTAGGGATGCAGGCGATGAGAGAGCAGGGCCGCCGTCGGGTCGGCGCACACGGGGATGCTGTACTGGCTGGTTAGCCGGAAGAGCGTCTGGAAGGCGCGCGCCGAAAGGTTGGCATCCACGCAGATCATGTCGGCGTCACGAATTAGATTGCGCAGCCGGTGGAGGTAGCCAGGCGTGATTTCTTGCAGCACTTCCATCGCATCAAAGGCGACCCACACGCTCTTGTCGGCGTGATAGAGGCCGGCAAAGGCTGCCGTCGGCTTGTCCTCGGAGATGAGGGCAGCGGAAACGTCAATGTTCAGCGCGCGCAGGTTTTCCAGCAGGGCGCGTCCCCAGGGGTCGTTCCCCACCGCGGTGATGAGGCTCACGTCAACCCCCAGGCGAACGAGATTCTCCGCGATGTTGCGGGCCACGCCGCCCCAACTTAGCTGGATGTGGCCGGGATTGGAACGGGCCGGTTCCACTGCCGGTGTGTTGGAATAGATTTTCGTGTCGAGCACGGCGGCGCCAATCACGATCACATGGTGTTCTGCGTTACCCATCGTTGTCCTCCTCACGGATCAGTACTTTGATTTTGACCCGAATTTCTGGGATTTCATGTTGACCGGGCCGGAAAGAAATATCCCCATTGGCATGTCGCACGAAAGGCTCATCCGCACTCAGAACCAGTTTGGCTGGTGATGGGGCGGGGGTCAGGACGTGCAGTACCAACACATCCCCACGACGGCTGTGGGGAAGCAGTTCACCTTTGTGGGCAACCCGTAAGGCAATGTAGAGGGCATGGGGGGATAGGCGCGGCAGGATTAATTCCTCGGATGTGACCGATAGGCACCCGGGGGGCAGATAGGGCGCAAGCGTCACGACGGGGAGCGCGATGGAGTAGGGCGTCAGGTTGATTGCGTCAATTCGGCGCAGGGTATGTTCTTTCAATTCGTACAACGGCAGGATCAGGGCCGTTTCGCCCAGGTGGGAACCGGGTTGTAAGGTCAGAAGATAGTCAATCCATTTTTTGAGGTCTTTGCAGTCTTTGACCCGCCGGGAGCAATCCCCTTCGTGCTGTAGCGCGCGCTCACTGTCGTCCAGCCGTTTGCGCGCTTCGGCGAAGGCTTGCAGCGCCTTGTCATCGGCGCGGATGGTGTAATGTAGCAGTCCTTCCCAGTAATGCGCGACGGCGCGGTTGTACATGGCAATCTTGCTGAAGGCTGTGTGCAGTTCTTGTAGCGCCCGCTGGGTTTGCGTCAGGGCATCGCCCCAGCACTGTAAGCGGCGCAGGAGGTCGGCTTTGCAGAGCAGTAACAGGGCCGCTTTGGAGTGTTCGCGGGCCGACAGGGCATACGAGAGGGCCGGGTCGAGTAGCGTGAGGGCCACTTCGTACTGCCCCTCGTTAAACGCCTGCTGGACTTGTGTGTGCCAGACTTTCAAATCCGGGTAGGTCTCCCAAAATTCCAGCAAATAGAGGGGGGTCAGTTCTTCGGGCACAAAAACTAGGCGCATGGCGAATCCTCCCCCCATGGGACGGCCGCAGCTATTCCTACAGGGCGAAATTTCGATTGAAGGGTAGCCATTGTTAAAATCCTGTTTTTCCGATAGATTCCATCATTGTCACAGCTCCTGCAAGATATGCATAAGCTTTTCCGCCTGGGTGAACATGACTTGTTGTGTGGCCGGGTCGCGCTGGGCGATGGAGCGCATCACGTCCACGAAACTCAGCACGATCAATTCGGCGGGCACGTCCATGTCACTCTGGCTGAGGGTGCGCACTTCATTCAGCATGGTCGTGATCAGCTCGACTTTGGCGTTGACCTGGGCCTGCAAGATGAGGTTGGTATAGATGGCGTCGCCTTCGATGGCATTTTCGGCCATCAGCCGTTGCATGTTGGCCCGCCAGAATTCCAACCACTGCTGCGAGATGGCGCCTTCGGCGGGCAGCACCGGGCCTAACTGCACGTCGTCCACGGTCACACCGATGGTGCGGGCGGCTTCCGTAACGGCGGCCTCAATGCGCTCCTCCAGTTCCGTCAAAGAACACGGCTTAGGCAGGGGGGTAGGCGCCTGCGGCAGCCCGTAGCGAGGGTTTAAGAATTCGTCCAGGGAGTATTGTTCCAGGATGTTCCGCATTTCGCCCTGTAAGAGGCCCACCACGCGCTCCGGCCACTCCTGGAATGGGGTGTCTGTGTCGGCGCGCACTCGCTTGAGCGCCGCCAGCCCCAACACCGCCGTTTCTGTATAGGTGTAGTAACGGCCGGCGGCCTGTCGCCCGCCATCTACCCGGAAGCGAATGTCGGCCTCGCAGTAGACGGGAAGGCCGTCGCGCGTCATAAATTCCAGGCGGACGCTGCGCCTTTGCCAACGCAGGTCAATCACGTCCCAGATTTTCTCGAAAGGTTCCAGGGTATGCAGTCCCGGGCCGAGGACGCGATGCAAACGCGCCACGCGCTGGGTGACCACGGCGCTATCGTGCGCGATGCGCAGCTTTCCCGGCCCGCCCACATGCCGCAAAATGGCGGCTCCTTCCGGGTGTACTCGGCCCTCCTGCACCTCCAGCAAGGTCAGCAGGGTATCGCCAAACATCAGGCGGGAGACAAAGCCCATGGCTTCCTCTGAGGAGAGGTCGTAGAATTGCTGCGCAAATTCGGCAAAGACCCGCAGGATCAAGAGGATGGCAAAGCACAGGTTGAAGGCGAAGGCAATCAGCAAAACCGTGATGTTAAGCTGCTGCTTTTCCGGCAGCGGGCGTAGCGTCACCAACACCAGGCTCAAGAAGAGCAAGATGAGTACCAGAATTATCATGAAGACTTGTGAAATGCGCCCGGATTTGTTCATGGCGTGGTGTCCTTCAAGCGTTCCCGCAGGCTGGAGAGCGCCGGCGCAGCCGATTCCGGTAAAAACAGTTGAATTTCCGGATCGCGCGCGATGTGTTCCAGGTTCTCCAGGAGGTGATAGGCCACCAGGTTGCGTTTGACGTCGCTGCCGCCTTGTTGAAGGGTGGTGTTCGTGACTTCGATGAGGTGCGAGAGTAAATCCACCCGCGCCTGGTTACGGATGGCGGCAAAGTGGGTGAAGCGGCGCGCCTGCGCTGCGCCCTGCCAGGTCATCAACTGGCCGATCCACCGGGCCTGCCATGCCTCAATGCGCTGGCGGGTCACTTCAGCCTCGACGGGGGTGATGACGCCCAATCCGCAGGTTTCGATGGAAAATCCTAGCGGTTCGAGCTGCTCCGTCAGTTTTTGCCGGAGGCGCGCGCTGATGATCTGGCGGGGGGGGAGCGCGTCTGGCGCGCCGTCATACAATTCGTCCAGGGGGAATTCGAGCACAATCTGCGGCAGTATGTTCCGCACCAGCTCCGGGGGCAGATCGCTCCAGGGGCGGCTGATGTGGGCGTCCAGAGGGGTGCGGCCGGCAGGGTTGACCTCGGCCGCCAGCACGATGCGCCAGATGGCATCGCGCGCATAGGGCCAGGGATGAGTGAGGTAGAGGGTGCGGCGCCCGGCGGCGATCTGGAAAACGAGTGTTACGGTGACATGCACTTTGATGCCATCGCGGGTAATGGCCTGGACGGGGACCGCGCGCAGTTGGGGGCGCAAGTCCAGGATGGAATGGATGCTTTCTCCCTTGTGTATGAACGCGGCCCCTGGCCCAACGATCCGGCGGATTTCGGAGCGGTCTTTCAACACAATGACGTTCTCCGGTTCGGTGATAAGCCATCCTGGTTCGACGCCGTCCCGGCTGCCGGCGATGCTGGGTCGCACCTGGCCTTTGCTGATCATCGCCGAAGGTTGGGGGAAGCCGGTAAAGAAGCCGAGGAGCAGCGTCAGGGCTTTGCGGGGGCGGTCTTCTTCTTCGGCATCAATGGGAATCAGGTCAGGAGTCCATTTGTAGAGCAACCAGGCAACCAGCGTGGGCGCGGACGTCACAAACAGCAAGAACAGAGGCATGTGCTTCAAAAAGGAGGCGCGCGCGGCACTGAGTTCCGTCGGTGGGGCGAATAACCTCGTCAAGAGCGGCGGCGCCTGCTGCCACACTACCGGCAGCCAGACAATGCCGAGGCCTAACGCAATGAGCAGCAGAAACATGCCATCCAGGAGCAGCCAGGGGAGCAGGCTTTCGCGGGGGAAGAGCCGACTCCAGTATAACCCGGCGAGGAAGATGAGCAAGGGCAGTCCCACGCTTACATCCACCATCAAAAGCGCCACGGGAATAGGGGCTTTTGCCCAGGTCGGAGAAAACAAGGGCAGGAAAACCCAGAAGAGGCCGCCAAGCAGCCACGCCACCGCGCCCCCCATCCGCCAGAAAAGGTCAATGAACGTCAGGGGAGAGAGCGTCTCCAATCTTTTTCCCAACATTGGGCCGAGTAGACCGCGCGCGCCAAAGAAGACCCAGGGCGCGATGCCCAGAGCGCGCCACGCGAAGCCCATCAACATCAGCAAGGGCGATATGCGCTGGAACAAAGGGAGGAAAATCCAGATGAGGCTGAAGAATCCGAGCAGCAGCACGACCAGGAGCCGCCAAAGGCCGCTTTGCGCCGCCGCCGTCGCTGCTTTTTTGTACAGCGGCGGATGGGACTGTAAGTAGCCGTCAACGAGCACGCTACCGGCTATATAGGCCAGCAGAAGAATCCACGACACGCCCTAACCTCCCTTGAAGATAAAAGTCTGTTTCACGCAAAGGCGCAAAGACGCAAAGTAAAAAACAAAGCCTTGGCGAGCTTGGCGTCTTTGCGTGAAATTTTCATCCCACCGCTGATGAACCCGCAGGTTAATGGGTAATTCCTTTGAAAATAGCCACAGAGTCACAGAGTCCCCCAATGCGCTGGATGTTTCTGAAGGTCACTGGACGTCAATCCTCTGTACCTTCATTCACTTTAGCACGAATCGAGCAAAAAGTGAAATGTGCGGGCCAGCGGGCGAACGCATTGTGAGCTGTGGGGCAGTTGGGGCCGCTTTGCGGCGAGAGTCGCAGAGCTGACGCACTGTGATGTCAACGTCAGTTTGGGGGTGGGCATCTGGCGTGAAATAGAAGAGGCCGGGCATACCCGGCCTCTTCATGTTTTGGGAGAAGTTCGTGATTACTGACGTATCACGAGGGGGAGATAAATCTCAAAGTCAAGGGGCGTCACCGATTTTAGCGTGTTTATATCCACAGCGCGGTTGTTGTCCAACTGTATTTCGCGTACGTTTTGCGGTGGGTAGCCGATTTCAACCGTGTTGGTGATGGCCGCCGGCGAGCCGTTGACCTGTACGACGAAGTTGACATCGCCCGAGGCATTGGGGGCCAGGGCGCCAATCTCGCGTGTGTAGCGCCCATTGCCCAGGGCCGTCCAGCCGGAACTCACCAGGGTGACGCTTTCCGCCGGGGCAATCGTTTCGGTTAACACCACTTGCGTCAGCGTGGCTTCTGATGACGCCAAACTGGCGTAGTGCAGGGTGTAAGTCAGGCGGTCGCCCGAACTGAATTGCGTGATGCCATCGGTCTTTGTCACCTGCACGTCCACCACGGGGATGACCACGGTGGTGACCGCAACGCAAGCGCCGCTGTAGGCGAAGGTCACGCCCACATCCGGCAGTCCCTGCACCTGGTTGCAGTATGACCCAGGGGCGGTTCCCGCGGCCACCCGCGCCGCGAACACCAGTTGCACCTGGTCATGGGCCGGGATGTTGACGTTATGCCAGATCAGTTGTTGCTGGCCGGCGCTGACGCCGGTCGCGTCCGGCGTTCCAGACGCCAGAGTGAAGGAAAGCGGCAAGGTGTCGGTGATGCGCGCGGTGCGCGCGGTGTCGCCGGTGTTGAACAGTTGGATAGTGTACGTGACTATCCCGCCGGCGGCCACAGAGTCCGGTGTGACGGACTTCCAGGGAGTGATTTCGCCCGTGCCCAGCGGCACCACTAAATCTATGTCGGTGGCGATGTTGTTGGCCTGATTCTGCTCAAAGACCGGAACGGCGGTGGCGTAGGTGATGGTCGCGGAGTTCTCCAGTTCGGTGACGGCGGCAAGGGTGCTGTTCAGGCGGACGACAAAGTTCACGGTTCTCGACGCCCCTGGCGCCAGCGTGTCTGGAGCTACATACTGATAGACGCCATCGCCCACTGCTGTCCAATCGGCGCTCAACATTTGCGCGACCAGGGTGGGCGGGGTAATCCGGTCGGTCAGCGTCACTGCCGTGAAGGATTGTGGGGAAGAGGTTGCATTCGTATAGCGCAGGGTGTAGATCAGGGTCTCACCGGCGTTCGTCCAAGACATCCCATCATCCTTGGAGATTTGCGCGTCCACGGCGGGAAGGGCGGTCACATTCACGCAGGCCAGTCCGGAAGCAGCCGGTTGCGGCACGAAGACTCCCCCCACCCGACGCTCAATCTGCACGGTGTTACACAACAACCCGCCCGGAGAGGAACTCTTTACCCTTGTGCGGAAGACCAGTTCCATTTTCGTCGTTTGGAGCAAGAGATTGCGCCATAGCACCTGCTGCTGGCCGCCCACCCAGGCCGTCGTCACGCCCGTCGCGGGTTCAACGGCGCTCACGAAGACGACGCCGGGCGGGAGCGTATCCAGGACGTTGAGTACCTGGGCGCCGCCCGCAGGGTTGTTCAACGTAATCCGGTACTCGATCTCCTCGCCAGCGGTCAACTCCGTGGGTGAAGCGCTCTTGGAGGCGATCACCTCGCCGTGTTGGATGGGGTCGGTGTCCCATGCGACATTGTTGGCAAAGTTCGTTTCGATAGAGGCGTGTTGCGTCTGATAGCCCACTTCCACCATGTTGTTGATCGTCGCTGTCGTCGTGGGCACAGTGGAGTTCAGTTTGACGACAAAGGAAGCCACCCCCATCCCTCCTGGTTCGAGGGTTTCCGGTATCTCGATCCGGTAACGACCGCCGCCCAGATTGGTTTGTTCCCCTGGGGTGTTCACCCAGTACGCCTGTTGAATATCGGTGTAAGGGCTGACCGTTTCCGTCAGGATGATGGTGGACAGGGCCGTATTGGAGGCCTCCGTGTTTTCGTAAAGAATCGTGTAGGTCATCGTGTCGCCGGGCTGCACATACTCCAGGCCGTTGGACTTCGTCACCGCAACATCTACTTGGCCGGCCGGTATGACGTTGACACAACTTTGCGCGGTAACCGGGGGTTGCATGATACCGTTATTGCCGGCCTCTCCCCAAAGGGTATTGCAGTAATCCGCAGGCCCCGGCGCCAACAAATCCACGCGCGTGCGGTAACTGAGGTACTTCAACTCTCCCGATTCAATGATGATATTTTCCCATACGGCAATGCGCTCATCCTGTTGTAACACCGGCGCGGGCGTGGTCGCCACTACGCCGGACCACGTGAAGAAGGGCGGTAAGGTGTCCGAGAGGCGCACTGTATAGGACAGCGTGGGGTGGTTGTTGAAGAGCGTCACGACATAGGTGACTTCTTCGGTAGCTCTGACGCTAGATGCGGCGGCCACCTTTAACAGACTGACCGACTCGCCGACGGCGATCAGGTCAATATCTTCAATGTAGTTGTTCTCAAGGTTGGCGTCGAAGGCCACCGCATCCGTTGTGTAGGCGATCTCCCCCCGATAGTACAACGTCAAAACCTCGGGCGGGAGGGTCTCTGCCAACTGCACCAGCAATTCGACTTGACCGCTTTCTCCGGGCGCCAGTGGGCCGGCAATCCCTTTGTGATACTGATCGCCGGATTGTACCCAGCCGTTCCCCGAAAGCACCGATACATATTCGGTGGGCGAGAAGGCGACGGTGAGGGTGATACTGCTGAAAGGAATCTCGCTCGCGGCAGCGTTCGTGTAGTGTATCGTATAGGTAATCGTCTCCGGCGCGGGGCGGACTACCTGCACCCCATTGGTGCTGGAAACTTGCGCATCCACCTTATACGGAATGAGAACTTCGACGCGCGCGAGCTTGGGGACGACCGGCGTGACGAACTCGTTGATTTGCACCTGGACCTGGTTGTAATAACCGCCCGGTTTGGCCTCTGCGGCGACGTGCGCGCGGAAAGTGAGGGTGAGCCGGGAGGTCGGCGCAATGGTGAGATTTTGCCAGGACACTAACTGTTGGTTGCCCAAGTCGGAGGTGATTGCCTGGGTCGGCGTCAAAGCCTCGGCCAGGGTGAAGTAGAGGGGCAAGGTATCCGTAACCTGGAGCGTCACCGCCTCGTCGGCTTCATTATACAGCCCGATGGTGTAGATAAGGTCTTCATCGGGGAGGATCTGTGAGACCGAGGCGGTCTTATCCACTACCACCGCCGGGCGTCCCTGGACATGCACCGGCGCGGTGGGGCCGGTTGGTGGAATCAGGACGGGCTTCTTGGTTTGATCATTCCACGCGCCGGCGGACATTTCGTTGTAATAGACGCCGGTAAACATCCCCTGGGCCTCTGTATTCGCGCGCGCGCGGAAGCGAATCACGTAGGGTGAGCCGCTGTTCAGCGTGCCGAGGATACGCCAGACCAGCGTGGTCGTCCCTTGCGGGGTCAACCCAGCCGGTGAGACCATGCTATCGAAGGTGAAGCCCGCTGGCAGCGTATCTGTGATCACTATATTTCCCAGCTTGTAGGCTTCGCCATTGAACAAGGTGATGGTATAGGTTACCAAATCCCCGGCGTAAATGGCTTCCGGCGCGGCTTCTTTGAAAAAGCCAATGCCCGAACTGACGATGACCAGGCGATCTTTCTCGTAAGACTTCGCCTCAATCAGGTTGATCGGCGCCGTCCCGGTAACGGCGTTGAGGGCGACCCCCAACCAGTTGTTGGCGCGCGTCGTGAAGACTAAGCTGGTAGTAGATTTGGGCGGGAGGGAAGGGAGGCGCCACACGAGCGGCGACTCACTGTCGGGGTTTTGGCCGGACACCATTTCCAGATACGTCCAGGGATAACTGCCGTAATAGGTGGGCAAGATGTCCGTGATAACCACCGATGCTACCGGCGCGCCGGTAAGATTTTTGACACTGATCTCATATTCAACCGTGCCGTACGGCCCAATCTCGTTGGGTTTCGGCTTCTTGTTGATTTCGATTCCCTGGTTAACCTGGAGTCCGCCGGAGAAACCAATTTTCTCGCTATCGTCTGGGATCGGCCCGGGGATGCCATCCACCGGTATCTCGGCGGGATCAACAGAATAGGCGAATTTGGTGGTTTTCGGAATACAAAGGGACCTATCCGTCAGATCAATCACTTGCGCCAGGGGGTTATACGTCTTGCTCCAGCCCGGCTCCCGGTTATTGGGCGCACGCAGTGAGAAGATAACCCGTACATCATCATTGAGCGGCACAGAGGGGATTTGCCAGATCAATTCAGAGGCCGTTTGCGTGATCGGAATGGGCGCACTGTTGATAAACTCGAAGCCGGTTGGGATTTCCCAGCGCAGCAGCACATTCTGCGCCGGCGTGATGGCGTCGGCGCGGTGATCGCGCAAAGTTAGCACAATCGTCACCGGCTGGCTGATGGCGACGGGGTTGGGATAGGCCTGTTGAAACAGAGAAATATGGGGCAACGCCGTAAATTGTCCATCAGGAGAAGCATTGACCACCCAGGATGTGGAGGTAAATTTGTATCTAAAGCTCCTACTCGGTTGCTGGAGCGACACCAATACCTTGTTTGAGAAGGTGTTATCGCACCACTTGGTGTTTTCCTCAATCTCACTGATGCCGTAGCCCTGGAACATGACCGGGAACGTGTGTTCCCATGTGCCTTCTCCGCCAGGAGTGAGATAGGCCGAGGACGTCAACGTGTAATTATAGGTGGTGAGCAGCGTGTCGGGTGTGACCAGCCCTGTTCTATGATTCTCAAGGGAGAATACATCGCGGAATTGGGTGATGGTATACGGCATGCGCGGGGAAATGTTGATGATATCCGCTGTATAGGTGAAAATTTCACCTTGCACCACCGGGTGCGCCAGATCCGCCGTTTTATTCACGAAGAACGGCGGCAGCACCCCGACGGACGCGCCACTAAACTCACACCTCATGACCCCGGGAATATCTACGAACACCCAGTTCTTATAGGACTCAGGGAACCGCCCATCCACTTCGGCCACGAAAGGAATATTGAGGGTGCTTTTGGTCGGGATGGTCGGGATGTCCGTCCACTGCACCAGCGTGTCGGTGATCACCAGCGGATAGGAGACAGGGGAGCCAGTCGTCATGGTGATAAAGGCGAAATAAATTGGCAGATTATCCGTGACGATGCCTCGCTGTAGCATATCCGCCTGCCCCTGGTTTTCCAGTGAGATCGTGTAGGTGACGGATTCCCCTGGGAACTGCGCGGTGGGCAGGGCTTTTTTCGACACCTTTATCTGGGGGTTTACGGTGATTTTCGCCAGTTTGTCATCATTATGCCCTATGTAGCCACCGGGTGGAAATGCCGGAGAGGTCGCTGAGACGCTATTCGTCACATCCAGTTTTTTGTTACACTCCAGATCGAATAAAGTAGCATAGGTGGGGGTGGTCACAAAGGTTACACTGATGATTTCGTAAGGCGTCAAAGAGACACTCTCCCAGGCGACGATGTTGCCTCCAGGCGCTGTGGCGTTGAGCAGTTGGGGACTTCCCGCGACGACTTGGGAAAACACGAAAGTGGGGGGCAGCAAATCCAGGAGCCGCATCGAGGCATTTACCGCAACCGGATTGTAGAAGGTCAATGTATAGGTGACCGGTTCATTAACAATGGTGGTCGCCTTGCCGGTAATGCCCACGCCGGTTTTGTCAAAGGGACTCAACACTTGGACGTTGGACTTGGCGCCTATTGAGGCCGGGCGCAACGGCATCAGCGCCGCTCGCGCGGTCACACCTTCGTATTGCTTGAGCAGAAGCGTTTTCTCTTCGCTATTGTAATCCAGCGTAATCGGGATACGAGCGGTAAAGGTCATTTGGGTGGTAGTGCCAGGGGTCAACACAAACGTGGGCGGGAAAATCCACTGGATGAATCCCTCGCCGTTGTTATACTCATGCGTTACGCCGGCCTCACTTGCCATAATATCTAAGACGGCATAATTGAGCTGATACGGCAGGGTGACACTGACGACGAGATTGTTGGCCGGCCAGGTATCCACCCGCTTGGCCGCGCTGACATTTTCGACTGCGAGCGTATAAGTGATCAAACGCCCCACGCGCCCCTCATTCTTGCCCACCGTTTCCCCCAATGTATCCACTTTAATATCCAGCAGCGGGGCCATCACGGTTGCGGTGGAAAATTCCGCCGGGTATTCCGTCGTCCCCACAAGGGCGCTGACGGTATTTTGGAGCGTCGAAGGCCCCATCACCCGAAACTTGGAAATCAACGGCTCGTAAGGGTAGTTAGCCATAGCCGGCTGTAGGATAATGGGAGTCGTGGCGGTGAAGATAATCTCCAGGCTGCTGCCGGCCGGCAGCGCACTGATGCCCCAAGTCGCCTCGCCGCGCTGTAACTCCTGATTCAAGACCTGCGTAGAAGTGATAATGAGCGCGGGGTTGGAGGCGCTATACCCATCAAAGCTCATCAACGGGCCATACTCCCACAAGTCGTCAAAGTCGGCCTTGCTTTTGCCCAGGATGTCAGTGCGCCAGGTATCCACGAGCGTGATGTCTTCTATGGCCGTCGCACCGTGGTTAATTAGGAGCAATGTGTAAGAAATTGTCTTCCCGGGGAATGTGGTTTGCGGCCCGGTTTGGATGATTTCTAAATCTCCTAACGGAGCGGCGGCGACAGGGTAAAGCGCTTGCATGGCAGTCGCCGCCTGTGACGCTTGCGGGGGCGTCCCGGTTAATGCCGCCAGTCCCCCCACCAGCAGGCCAACCGCCAGTAGGAAGGAAATCCATAATCGTCCATGTACACCAATGTTTGTGTTCTTCATCTTTATCTCCTCCAAAAATAACGTATGGGGGTTGGTCATGGGCGCTTCCGCGTTGTGGGTGCAGGCAATCAAACGCCCACGACCAACCCACTTTGTTAGAATCCTTAGCGAGAGTGTGCCTGACGCAGCACTAGCGGCAAATAGATATGCCCACTGACTATCACCGCATGGGCCGTCGAGAGATTGTTATTCTCATACGGTTCCAATATCAGGCCCCAGGACTGCCCCCAAAATGCACTGCACTCGGAACAAAGCAGCAATCCCGTGTCAACCCGGGCATAGAGGTCGTACTGACCCATATTGGGCGCAGTTAAATAGAAGTGTACCGTATCCGATTCGCCTGGCGCCAGCCGCCCGTCAAGCCACGCGATGTATTCATCGCCGCGCTCCCAGCCGCCCTCATGATCAAACACGTCGCTTGGCGGGTCGCCGGGCTTCCGCAAGTAGACTTCCACCGCAAACAACTCGTCCGGGTTGCTCTGGGAGCCATCCCAGCGCTGATAGATGGGGTCGCTGCCTTGATTTGCCACCGTCACCGTCACCGTCAGCGGCGCGCCGCTTTGAATTTCCACAGGGGTCACATCCACCGAGGTCACCACCAGGTCCGGGGCATTGAAGAAGTTCCGATCTACCGCCTGATTGTCGGCGAGTCCCACTTCTATGGTTTTATCTGTGGTGGTGTAGCTAATCGTGACCCAGTTTTCCACCACCAACACCTGGGTGGGCACTTCTGCCGCCACCACGGCGGCGAAGGTGGTTTGGCCCGACTCACCGGGCTGCAACGGCCCCCCTTGGAAGACATAACTGTCGCCCACTTGCGTCCAGTCCAACCCCGGCGAAGGGGTCACGTACTCCGATGGGCGCAATGTATCGGTGATGATGATGGTGTCCAGTGTTACCTCGGATTCTCCTGAATTCGTGTAGTAGATAGTATAGTATAACAGATCGCCTTCGGCGATTTCTACCACGCCATCACTTTTGCTGATTTGCACATCCGCCCGTGGAATCTGCGTGATGCGCACGCAGCCGCCGTCGGGCGTGCGCTTTGGCAGCAGGCGTCCGCTCATTTGCACCTGCACATCGTTGCAATACAGGCCGCTCAGCGCCTCGTAATCCGGGAGGGCGCGGAAATTCAGCGTGAGGGTCTGACTGGGCTGGATGGTTCCCAACCCTTGCCACACCAGGGCGTCCCGCGCGCCAGGAATGATCGTCGGCGCCGGCGTGCCGCCTACCGCTTCTACAAAGTGTAACCCGGCCGGCAGGGTATCTGTCACCACCACCGATTGCACGGTGGGCGTTTCATTGAACAATGTGAGGGTGTACGTGACTGCCTCATCGGCCCGGATAGCCTCCGGCTGTACGTGCTTGTCGGCCAGCACCTGGGGCTTCCCCTTGACATAAACCGGCGCGATCTCTTCAGAGGCCGGCAGGACGATTCTTTCGCCAGTAGTGGCGTTCTTGCCGGCGGCCGAGAGGTTGCTGTAGTAATAGCCGTCGAACAAATCCGGGCTGGTCGTCACCCCAAAGATCAACTCCAGCGTCTGATTCGCCGCCACCTTGCCGGGGATGCTCCACACGACCTCCTGTCCGGTAATTTGCACCGGCGCCATGTTCGCCGGTTGAATCATATGGGTGAACGTAAAACCGGTAGGCAGCGTGTCCGTGATGAATACGTCGGTAAGGGCGTCTTTGCTGCCATTGTACAGCGTCAGGGTGTATGTGGTCGGCTGCCCGGTCACAATGCTGTCCGGCGACGCCACTTTGAAGAGGCCGATCCCGGATATGACCCGCACCATGACGTGCTTGAGGTAATCCTTGTGTAGTCCCAGGTGAATTGGCGCTGTGCCGGTGATCTGGTTGTATTCATCCCCCAGGAACTGATGCGCGCGCACCAGAAAGACCAGGTCCACTTTGCCCAGCGCGGGCACTGTGTCTATTTGCCATACCAGCGGGTTGGTCTGGAGTGGCTCAGGCTCGTATCCATCCGCCATCTTAACGTACTGCCAGTGCAAATTATTGAAACTCGGCAGCACGTCGGTAACGACTACATTCGAGACCGGCGCGCCGGTCAGGTTGCGCACTGTCAACTTGTACGTCACCAGGCCAAAGGGCGGCACCTGCGCCGGGGTTGGGGTCTTATCCAGTTCGATGCCCTGATTCATCACCAGCGCCACCGGCGACCCCTCACAGGACGTTTGAAAGTTGTCATCCTTGGCAAACTTGCCGGCGGAAGGAACGCAAATCGTGGTATCCGCCAGGGGCGATACCTTGGCTACAAATTTATCCGCGTAGGACTTGCTCCATCCGGCCTTTTCAAACATCGGCGCGCGCAGGTGCAACGTGATCTTGGTGCTGCCTCCCTGGGGCACGGTTAAATCCCGCCAGATGTAGAAGCCGTTGCCCGGTTGGGTCGGCGGAACACTGCTGTCCAGCACCTCAAACGGGCCGATGGGGATTCCCGAAACGCTTTCGGCCAGGGGGAAATTCCAACGCAGTTCTACGCCCGTCAACGCGCCCGATGGGGTTGTGCGATTGTCCCGCAAGGTCAAGACGACCGTGAACACCTGCCCCACCGCAATCGGGTTGGGGAAAACCTGTTGATACAGGGAATATTTCGGCAACACGCAAACCGGCGCTAATTTGGAATTATCGCCGCGGCCCCAATCATTGGGCGGGGTAATCTTGGCCCAGATGTCATACCCATGTTGATAGATAATCCCTTTACTGGGTGTCGCCAATGTTTCACACCAGGCATGTCCAACCCCATACCCTGTCATGCGGGCCTGGAAGGATCGTTCCCAGACTGCACCCTGCGGCAACATTTGGAACGGCGTTGGCAGCGTGTACTCATACGTTGCGTCGCCATCCGCAGCATCCGTGGTGCCTTTTGTGTCGCTGCCCAAGTCATCCTTAAAATGCGTCAACGTAAATACATTGCGCGGTGAGATATTGAACAACTGCACCGTATATGCAAACTGGTCTCCCTGCACCACCTGATCCGTATCGGCGACCTTGGTGTAACGAATGGCCGGTTCCACATTGACTTTGCGGTTAATCCAACAAATAGCGGTTTCCGGACTATAGCCATAGATTTGGTTCTCGAACCCTTTGCCCACCCAATTGGTCATAACCTTATACGCAAACTCATATTTCTCACCCGGCCCAATAGGCGCGTTCAGGATATTGTCCCATTGATAAATGTCCATCACAAGGGTATCACTTACCAACGTGGGCGCCATAGGCGGCGTGGAAACCATCCCGGCGAACTCCAGGGAGGTGTGCATAGCATCCGTCAAGAGCAAGGGGGCGTGGATGGTCGTGTCGCCCACATTTTCAATGCTGATTGTATAGGTGATCTCGCTGCCCACGATCTGCGTGCCCGGCGCGGCGGTTTTCTTGAAGATCAACTGCGGCGTCACGAGGACTTCGGCCAGTTCATTGTTGTCATGCCCCGGATAGATCAGTCCTTCGATCGTGGCCGTGAGCGCATTGGTGTATCGGGCCGCAGCGCAGCCTTTCTTGATCGGGGTCTGTGGTGAAACGTGGACTTCAAATGCGGCCCGGATGACCCCATTGGGCGGGATAGTCACATTCTCCCATCGCACCACCGAATTTGCCGTTGAGACCGGCGCTCCCAGGCTTCCCGATACCATACGCTGGAAAGTGAAAATATTGGGGATATTGTCCACACGCGGCAAGCCATCCTCCAATACTACCCCGCTGATAGCATGATCGTGCATAGGATTGTAGAAGGCCACCGTATAAGTAATCACGCGATTGGGGAAGGTTGTGGTCTCATGGGCCGGCGGCGTCCCCGTGCGCACCGATTTATCAAACGGGCTGAGAATCCGCACCTTATACTCGCTCGCCAGCATTGCATCGCGGAAAGGCATTGCATCCGCATGGGCGACCCAATCCGTAACCAGCGTCGTCAAATTCTTCACGGCAGGGCCATAGACGGCGTCATGCGGAACGCGCCCCACCAATGTCAGCGTGACGCTCTCGCCGCTCGCCAAAACGAAGTTGTCGGGGAATGTCCAGGTAACCACGCCGCCGGCGGCAATAATACCCACCCCGGCCACATTGGCCCCGGCCCTCACAAAGCCGTTTTGAAGCTGCGTCGGCAGGGTATTACGAACCTGCAAGCGCCGGGCAGCGTGCCCATCGGGGCGTTCACTCTTCGCACTATTTTCCAATACCAGCGTATACGTGACCAACCGACCAACCCGCGATAATTTGGGCCCGGCCACCTCGCCGACAGCATTGACCGTAAGATCTAATAACGGCGCGACAATCTGCGTTGTGACCAACCCGGCAGACTTTTCCGTTCCCTGGGCCAGCGCCGTTACCGTATTCTCCACACTGGAAGGCCCGATTACGTCACGCTTGCTGGTTCCCGGAATGGGTGCATAGTTCTTCAGTGTTGGTTGTAATGTGATGGGCGTGCGCATACTGATTTGAATTTGCACGACGCCGCCGGCCGGCACCGTATTGAGATACCATACTACAGAACCGCGCCGCGCTACCGCATCTACTTTTTGCGTCATTGAGAGGATAGCCCCCGGCGGCGATACGGCATGGCCCTCGTAATTTGCCAGAACCCCATACACCCAATACTTGGTAATGTCCTGGGTCATCTTCGTGGCCCAGGTATCCACAATGGAAATCCCCGAAATTGGACTTGCTGTGCCATTGGTCAGAATGACCGTATAGGTGATCAGATTATCGGCAAAGGCCGAATCCAGGCCGGACTGTGTGATCTCCACCCCGGCCAGGACGCTGTGAGTGGGCGCCGCCAATACCGCCCACTTGTCGGCGTCGTTCAGCGCGAAGAAAAAGCCCCCCATTAGCATCAAAGCCAACATTAGCGCCACGAGCAAAGATTTAAAATGGTTCCGCTTAGTTTTAAAGTTCATTTCTTTCTCCTAATAGACAAGTTACCGCTAGCTACTAAAGATTGAAGAAGCACAAAGAGATTATCGCACGAGGAGGATGAGTAGACAAACAATGTATGCCGCCATTTCAACCGATTATAAGGTAAGTATGAGGGCTGTCAACACAGGATGCGCTGAAAGCGCTTGACATCTACTGTAAAACCCACTACAATAAAAGCACCTCACTATAGAGACTGGGTTATGCGCTATGTAAGCCAAAACCAACCATATTTTAAAATCAATACAGTCTGCGGAAGCGCCCGAAAGGGTGTTTCCGCAGATTGTGTTTTATAAAGGGAACTAATATTGAAAAGGGAATGTGAGCATAAATTTGAAATGAGAAACGAGTAATAAGTAACAGGTTTTTATTCTCGCATCCTACTTATTACGCTTTACTCATTACCCTTTGCTCCCAAAAGGAGGTGATAACGATTCGTCAGATTTTCTGAAGTATAGGCATTCCCGAATTCCCATCTTTTTAGGAAAGGATGAAAACTATGTTTGACGAGAAAACGCTGAGAGAACTGGCTTCCTTGGAGGCAAATGGCCCTATTCTGAGTGTCTACCTGGATGTGGACTCTACCCAACATTCAGCTGAGGAGTATAAGCTAATCCTGCGGGAAATGCTCAAACATGTTGACGGTCAGGCCAACCACGAGGATGTGGAAGCGGTAAAACGCTACGTGGACCTGGCCTATGATTGGTCAGGGCGGGGGTTGGCGCTATTCTCCCGTACTGATGAGGACCTATGGTATGCGTTTACCCTGGCCGTGCCGGTATCTTCTGGCGTGACCGTGGCCGCGAAACCTTACATCTCTCCCCTGGTTGAACTCAACGGCCTGTACGGACGCTATGTCGTGGCCCTGGTGGATCGGCAGGGGGGACGCTTCTTCCTCTTCGAGATGGGCCATCTGGTGGATCAAGAGGGCACGGTAGGGGAGGATATTCGCCGGGTACGCAAAGGGCGCGGGTCTTCAGTGGTCGGGATGCGGGGCGGCGCGCCAGCCTCTGGACGCAAAGAAGCCGAGCTGGTCCAGCGAAACTTGAAGGATTGTGCTACGGCGCTGAGCCATTTCTGCCAGCGCCATCACCCGCGCCAACTGTTATTGGCCGGGGCCGAACATACCATTGCGCAGTTCCAGGAATACCTCCCCGGCGCGTTGAAAGACGTCGTGGTAGGCGCTTTTGCGGCTGACATGGATGCCAAAGAAGGCGAAATCCAGGAACGTGCGTTCATCATTCTCGCAGAGTTGATGGCGGCGCGTAAGCAGAGCGTGATTGAGGCCACCGTGACCGCTGCCGCCAAGGGGCAAAATGGCGCCTTGGGTCTGGAGGAAACACTCCATGTCGCCCACGAAGGGCGCGTCCAGGTCCTGGTCGTCGAGCAGCACTATCACGCGCCGGGCTACCGCTGCGCCGGCTGCGGTTATCTGACCACGCAGCCGCAAGGCGCGTGCAGTTTCTGCAATGGCACATTTACCGAGATCCCGGACGCGGTGGAGGCCGTCGTCAGTCAGGTGGTCGAAAAGGGCGGTACGGTTGAAGTGATAGATAGCCATATGATGATGAACGCTCACATCGGCGCGCTGTTGCGTTACTGAACGGCGCTGGCCGTCCCTGAAGATTTCCTTCAATTTCGGACATAACCCGAAATCGAAAACCCAGAAATAGCCAACAAACACCCTCCCCCCAAACACTTGGGGGGAGGGTGCTTTCCCAATCTTTCGCGCGTTAACGGTTCTCTGCCTGCGCTTCGAGGTATTACAGCCAACCGCGCAAGCGCATCGCCATCTCTACCCGGCCAATCGCCACCCAGTAAGCCGCGTCGCGCATATACAACTTCTTCTCCAATGCCTTTTCCAACACGCCCTTGAAAGCCCCGGCCATCTTCAAATCCAGTTTTTGCAGGACTTCCTCTTCCGTCCAATAGTAATTCATGTCGTTTTGCACTTGCTCGAAGTAGGAACACGTAACGCCGCCGGCGTTGCACAAAAAGTCCGGAATTACAAAAATCCCCCGTTGTTTGAGTACCCGATCGGCATCCAACGTCGTCGGCCCGTTGGCCCCCTCGGCCAAAATCTTGACTTTCGGGCTGATTTGTTCCACGTTCTCACGGGTGATCACGCCTTCCACCGCTGCCGGGATCAACACGTCCACATCTTTGGAACGCCAGGCGTCGCCGTCCTCAATCACATAACCGGCCTTCTTCGCCTGCTCCTGATTCACTGTACCATACTGATCCGTGATGCTTTGGAGGAAATAGGGATCCACGCCGTTCTCGTGAGTGTACGTGTAGGCTGTCCGATCATTGCGATCCCAGCATGAAATGCACAACACCCGCCCTCCGAGCATCTCAATGAACGTCCGCGCCGCGTACTGCGCCACATTGCCGAACCCCTGAATCGAGGCTGTACGCCCGGCGGCATTCAGCCCCAGGTGCCGCAGCGCCTCTCGCACCGTGACCACCACACCAAAGCCGGTGGCCGCCGTGCGCCCCAAGGAGCCGCCGCTGCCAATCGGCTTGCCGGTGATGACGCCCGGCACGTACTCCCCCCGCAGCTTGGAATACTCATCCATCATCCAGCCCATCATCTGCGGCGTCGTGCCAACGTCGGGCGCTGGCACGTCGTTGCGCGGGCCGAGGTTCTTCCAGATGGCGTCAATCCACTCCCGGCAGAGCCGCTCTTTCTCGCTGGTGGATAAGGAGGCCGGGTCCACCACCACGCCGCCTTTGCCGCCGCCCAGAGGGATGTCAGCCACGGCGCACTTCCACGTCATCCACGTCGCCAACGCGCGCACGGTGTCAAGCGTTTCGTTGGCGGCAAAACGGATGCCGCCCTTGGCCGGCCCACGCGCGTCATTGTGCTGCACCCGGAAGCCAAAGAAGACGCGGATTGAGCCATCATCCATCCGCACCGGCAGTTGAAAACGAAACTCGCGCAATGGCCACCGCAACATCTCGCGCACGGACTGCTCCAATCCCATCTGTTCGGCCACCTGATCAAATTGATCCTGTGCCAGTTTAAAGGGATTTACCTGATCACTCATGTCTGTATCTTCTCCTTGAAGTTGTGATAATAGATAACCGCTTTAACTTTGGCTGGAACGTCGCTGTTCCAGAGATTTTTGTAGTATCTCGCGCGTTTGCGTCGGGTTAGCCTTCCCCTGCGAGGCCCGCATCACCTGCCCGACGAACCATCCCCACACGGATTCTTTGCCCTCCAGGTATTGTGCCAGTTGGATGGGATTCTGATCCAGCACCTGAGCGACAAGCGCGTGCAGCGCGTCAGTATCCGACATTTGCGCCAGCCCCAGGCGTTTGACCACCGTATTGGGCGCTTCGCCCGTCACAAACACCTCACTCAACACCTTTTTGGCCGCAGACGCACTGATCGTGCCTTTTTGCACCAAAAACAGCAGCGCGATCAGATGTTCGGGCGTTACTCGACACCCCGTGATGGGGCGGTTGGCTTCGTTGAGCAGCCGAAAAAGCTCGCCGGTCATCCAATTCGCCACGTCTTGCGGCGCCAGCGCCAACTCTTGCCCCATCTTAACGGCAACCTCAAAATAATCGGCCAGGGCGCGGTCGGCGGCCAGCAGTTCCGCGTCATACGCGCGGATGCCATACTGCGTTGTCAGCCGGCTGCGGCGCTCGGTCGGCAGTTCCGGCAATTCGGCCCGCACCGCCGCAATCCACGCCGGGTCAAGCTGCAAGGGGGGAATGTCCGGCTCCGGGAAGTAGCGATAGTCGTGCGCGTGTTCTTTGCTGCGCTGTGGATAGGTGTAGCCCGCGCTCTCATTCCAGCCCATCGTTTCCTGCTCCACCACGCCGCCGGAATCCAACAGCGCGCTCTGGCGCTGGATTTCGTACTCCACGCCGCGCGTCAAGGAGCGGAAAGAGTTGAGGTTTTTGATCTCCACCCGCGTGCCGAACAAGGTGCTGCCGCGCGGGCGCACACTGACATTGGCCTCGAAGCGCATCATCCCTTTTTCCATGTCCCCGGTGTTGACGCCCAGGTAGACCAGAATGGTGCGCAGCAGCGTCGCGTAGGCGCGCACTTCCTCCGCCGTGTGCAAATCCGGCTCCGTGACGATTTCCAGCAGCGGCGCGCCGGCGCGGTTGAAGTCCACCTGCACCCGGCCATCGTCCAGGTGATAGAGCTTGGCCGTGTCCTCCTCCAGGTGCGCGCGCCGGATGCGAATCCGCCGCGTCTCACCGTCCACCTCGATGTCGAGATAGCCGTCACTCGCCAGGGGTAGATCGTACTGCGAAATCTGATAGCCCTTGGGCAGATCGGGATAGAAGTACGACTTGCGGGCAAAGACGTTGGTGGTGTTGATCGTGCAATGCAGCGCCATCCCGGTCAGCATCCCGATCTCGACGGCGCGGCGGTTGACCACCGGCAGCGCGCCCGGCAGCGCCAGGCACACGGGGCAAACGTAGGTGTTCGGCGGGATGTCGCCGGTGTCTTTCATCACATGACACGCGCAGAACATCTTCGTGTGTGTGTGAATCTGCGCGTGAACTTCCAGGCCAATGACTGCGTCGTATTCCATCTAGCATCCTCGCGGGGAAAAATAGGGAACAGAAATGAGTAATGAGTAACGAGTGATACGAGCTACTACTGTTTAAAGACACTCACTTCTCATTTCTCTTTTCTCATTACCCATAGCGCCGCATAAAACGCGCCATCCGTTCCAGGGCGATCTCGATTTTCTCGTAAGCGGTGGCGTAGGACATCCGCACGAAGCCGGCGCCCGACGCGCCGAACGCGCGCCCCGGCACCACTGCAATCTGCTCTTCTTCCAACAGCCGTTCGGCAAACGCATTGTCATCCATGCCGGTGACGGCGACGCTAGGGAAGGTGTAGAACGCGCCATGCGGCGTCACACAGGTCAGGCCAAGTTCGTTGAGTCCCCCCACGATCAGCGTGCGGCGGCGGTCATACTCGGCGAGCATCGCCTGCACGAACGGTTCGCCCACTTCCAGCGCCTTCAGGGCCGCCCACTGCGACGGGGTCGGCGCGGACATGATCAAATACTGATGCACCTTGCGCATCTCGTCAATCAGAGCCTCCGGCCCGGCCATGTAGCCCACGCGCCAGCCGGTCATCGCATACGCTTTCGAGAAGCCTTGCAGCGTCACGGTGCGTTCGGCCATCCCCGGCAGGCTTGCAAAGCAGGTATGTTCTACGCCATAGACCAGCCGGTCGTAAATCTCATCGGAAATCACGACGAGGTTGTGTTTCTCCGCCAGCGCGGCAATCTCCAGCAGATGCTCGCGGCTGATGACGGCCCCGGTTGGGTTGTTGGGGGACGCGAGCAGCAACGCTCTGGTGCGCGGCGTGATGGCGGCTTCAATCGCCGCCGCCGTCAGTTGGAAGCCGGTCTCCGGTGTGGTGGGGATGGGAACCGGCGTCGCATCCACCAACCGCGCGGTAGACTCATACGCAACGAAGCACGGCTCCGCAAAGATGATCTCATCGCCGGGGTCAAGCAGCGCAGCCATCGCCAGGTACAGCGCCTCGGAGACGCCTACCGTCACCAGGATTTGGCTGGCGGGGTCGTAGGTCAGGCCATAGCGCGTTGCGAAGTGCTGCGCCAGAGCCTCGCGCAATTCCAGGATGCCGGAATTGGACGTGTAATGCGTCCCGCCGCGCTGCAAGGACTCGATGCCGGCCTGCACAATCGGCGCCGGCGTATCAAAATCTGGCTCGCCGATGCCCAGGCTGATCACATCTTTCATCATGGCCGCAATGTCAAAGAAGCGCCGAATCCCGGAAGGGGGGATGTCCCGGACGCGGTTGGAGATAAAATCATTGGAAGTCATTAGGATATACCTCGAAAATATTTCAACGAATAGAGCGGATGAAACGGATTGCTTTAGCCGCTTTCATCCCCTATTAAGAAACGCTCTCATTACTCCAATCAATAGCATCTCGATGTTTTAATCCGCTCAGGATCTCGTAATAGGTAATGATGCTGAGGTTTATTTTCGGATACACACTCGTATAACTTTGAAAATGGGTGACTACTTGAGGATGACCCCGGAAGAACAACGACAAAATATCGGTATCAATCAATACTGGTTTCACGAACAACTCTCCCGGAGAATGCAGTGTGACGACGCAATTGTAAGTCTTCGGTTAACTCAGCAAACACTTCTTTGGGCATATCCTGCCAACAACCGGCATGGCGCATAACCGACTGTGCTCGTTTCTGCGTAGTTTCCAAGCCCAGTCGAAAATAGTGTAAAAGGGAATAAACAGTCGGCAGTTGATCTTTCGGGATCAATTCAATCTCTCGTAACACTTGTTCTTGTGTGGATATCCCCATCTCTTCACCTCTTTCTGAAACCAAACTTCTTTAGCAGCCCAACCTACAATTCCACCGACGAATCGCCAATATTCAACTTGCGGAAGTGCCCGGCGAGCTTGACCCACCGCCCGATGATGGATTCTTCCAGCATCACGCCGTCAATCTCCACGCCCTCATCCACAATCGTGTCGCGCAGGATGCTGTCGCGGATTTGCGTGTCTTTGCCGATGGAGACGTAGGGGCCGATCACCGAACGCTCGATCACGGCTTCGGGGTGAACGTAGACCGGGGGGATAATCACGACGCCGGGACGTGGGCTTTGGAAGCTGTTCTCGCAGCCGTGTTCGAGCAAATAGCGATGTGTGACAAACGTTGTTTCCGGCTTGCCGGTATCTAACCAGACGCCGATCTCACGCGACTGGAAGCGGGCGCCCTGTTCGATCATCAACGTGATGGCGTCCGCCAGGTAATATTCGCCTTTGGTCTGAATTCTGCGCGCCATCAATTCTTCGCAGGCGCGCGCCAGCCACGCGCCGTCGTTGAAGTAGTAGAGGCCGATCAGCACGTTCTTGTTATCCACCGAATCCGGCTTTTCGATCAGCCGGGTGGCGTACCCCTGCGCGTTTGTCTCCACCACCCCAAACCGCCGGGGATCGTCTACCTCTTTGGTGAAAATGACGCCGCCGTTCCCGGCCTCTGCCAGGTTAGCAAAATCCGCATCGGCGAAGAGCGTGTCCACCCACATCAAAAAGGTGGGGCCTTGCAGATAGTCGCGGGCCAACGAGATCGCGTGCGCCTGGCCAAGCATCTGATCCTGCACCACAAACCGCGCCGGGATGGCGGAAGTTTCTTTAATATAATCCTCGATCTGGCTGCCCAACCAGCCCACAATGAAGATGTATTCGTCAATCGGCAAATCGCGGAAGCGTTCCAAAATGTGGCCCAACATCGGCTGGCCGCCGAGTGGGATGAGCGGCTTCGGGCGCGTCCAGGTGTGTGGGCGCATCCGGGTGCCCAAACCGGCCATAGGAATCACAAGTTTCATGGTGAAAGTCTCCTCAGAAAATAGTCTAGTAGTCGTTAGTCGGACAGTCGCATCGTCAAGAGAACTTCGCGGCTTTGTGCAAGATTCTCATCCTTACTCTTGAAATCTGCTGAATCAGCTCAATCTGCTGATCACTTTCATCACAATGCCTATTCAGCCAAATTTTACCACGCCCTTTCGGCAAACAGCCCTGTCATCAGGCACAAAATAACCGTTTATAAGACACAATGCAGAAACGTAAAACGTGAAACGTGATAATCTTATTGTGCGATCCTCACGTTTTACGTTTATAGCGGCGGTCTCCGGGTGTGCCACGTGGTTGCCTGCTCATAGGCGTAAGCGACCTGAAACATGCGGACTTCGTGCAGGGCGGGGGCGGCGATTTGCAGGCCGATGGGCAGGCCCTGCGCGTCACAGCCGCAGGGGAGGCTAAGGGCGGGGATGCCGGCCAGCGCCTGCGACAACGTGAAGATGTCCGCCAGGTACATTTCGAGGGGATTGGCCGTGCGCTCACCCAGGCGGAACGCCGTGACCGGCGACGTTGGCCCGATGATGACGTCCACCTGCTCAAACGCCCGGTCGAAGTCGCTCTTGATCAACGTGCGCACCTGCTGCGCCTTGAGGTAGTAGGCGTCGTAGTAGCCCGCGCTCAAGGCGTAGGTGCCGAGCATGATGCGGCGGATGACTTCCGGGCCAAAACCGGCGCCGCGCGTGCGGGCGTACATCTCCTCGATGGTGGCGCCCTCCTTGCGCAGGCCGTAGCGCATCCCATCGAAGCGGGCCAGGTTGGCGCTGGCCTCCGCCGGCGCGATCAGGTAATAGACGGGCAGGGCGTATTCGCTGTGCGGCAAGGTCACTTCGACCAGTTCTGCGCCCATGTTCTGCAAAACGTTCAGCGCATCCCGCACGGCCTTCTCCACGTCCGGTTGCACGCCGGTCACAAAATATTCTTTAGGGACCCCGATCCGCAGCCCGCGCACATCCGCCCGCAGCGCCGCCAAGTAATCGGGGACGGCGTCCGGCCAGGAGGTGCCATCGCGGGGATCGTGACCGGCGATGACCTGGAGCAGCAGCGCCGCGTCGGCGACGGTGCGGGCGAGCGGGCCGGGTTGATCCAGCGAGGAGGCAAACGCGATCAGGCCGTAGCGCGAGCAGCGGCCATAGGTCGGGCGCACGCCCACCAACCCGCACAGGGACGCCGGCTGGCGCACGGAGCCGCCGGTGTCGGTGCCCAGGGCCGCCAGCGCCTCGCCTGCCGCCACCGCCGCCGCGCTCCCGCCGCTGGAGCCGCCGGGTACGCGCGTCAAGTCCCACGGGTTGTGGGTGGGGAAGAACCCGGAATTTTCGGTGCTGGACCCCATCGCAAATTCATCCTGGTTGGTCTTGCCCAGGATGACTGCGCCGGCGTCTTTGAGCCGCCGCACCACGGTAGCGTCAAACGGGGGGATGTAGCCGCGTAGGATTTGGGAGCCGCACGTTGTTTCGACGCCTTTGGTGGAGAAGGTGTCTTTGAGGGCGATGGGAATCCCCAGAAGCGGGGAGAGGTCGCCTTCGGCGCGGCGTTGGTCGGCGTAGCGCGCTTGTTTAAGCGCATCCTCTTCCAGGACGCGCAAGTATGCGCACACGTTATTTTCCACCGCTTGAATCCGCGCCAGAAGCGCCTGCGTCAAATCCAGTGAGGAGATTTCGCCGGCGTTCAGCCGGCTGAGGGCTGCGTGGACGGTCAGGTCATACAAGGTATCCAACGTGAACTCCTTCCCATTGAACTCTCTAGCGCAGCGGCGGCGCCAGGAAGCAATCTTCAAACACGGTTGGCGCGTTACGCAGGACAGCCTCAAGGGAGAGTGCGCTCTCGGCGATGTCGCCGTCTTGCGTGTCGTCGCGCAGGACGGTGTGCAGGGGCGCAACGGTCGCGGTGGGAGGAATTGCGGTAGTATCCAATGCCTGCAAACTGGCGGCGTAATCCAGGATCGCCGATAGCTGCTCCTGGTACAAAGCCAGCGCGTCCGCGCTCAATTCCAGGTGCGCCAATTCCGCAATGTGCGCGACTTCTTCACGGGTTAGTGCCATGATATTAACCTCTGTCAGTATAGAGAACTCGCCTGCCAATGACGCTTTTGTCGCCACAGAGCACGCGGGGATCGCGGATATTTTTACAGTTTCTCGGCGTTCTCAGCGATCTCTGCGGTAAAATTATGCTTGCTTGGTAAGTCTCGATTATAGTCCCCTTGACCGGCCCGACAAATCAGGCCGGGATGCCCTCCAATCCCAGGTCGGCGGCGATAGCCTGCATTGCTTCGAGGACGACGCCGATGTGCGCATCCAGCGCCATACCGAGCATGGCCGCGCCTTCTTCCACTTCCTCGCGGTCAACGCCGGCGGCGAAGGCGCGATCCTTCCACTTTTTCTTCACGGAGCTGAGCTTTACGTCCAGAATACATTTGTTGGGACGGACGAGCGCCGTCGCCATAATCAGGCCCGTCAGCTCATCTACAGCGTAGATGGCTTTTTCCATCGGGGATTCCGGCGTGGCCCCGGTATGGGTAGGGGCGTGACACAAGACACCCCGGATCAAGGCGGGGTCCCACCCCATCTCGCGCAGAATCTCGGCGCCCTTGAAGGGATGGCCGCCCGGCCCCAGGTCGGGATAACGCTCGTATTCAAAATCGTGAATGAGGCCCACGACGGCCCATTTTTCCTCGTCTTCCCCAAAACGGCGGGCGTAGGCTCGCATCCCGGCTTCCACCGCCAGCGCGTGTTTGATTAAATTGGGATTCTGGGTGTATTCAGTCAACACTTTCCAGGCTTCCTCGCGTGTCGGCCACATAGGTCCTCCTTCCCATCAATAGGTTCGTTGATGATGAAATCGTTTCGTCAAACGTGAGGCTATGACGTTTGACGTTTCACGCTCCAAACCGGCGCTAAATTTTGAACTCGTGTTAATGGTAGCATCGAGCGAGAGGGTGTCAAACGCTCTCTGTATCTTGCGTTCATTTGCTAGAGGCCATTTCCTGTGCTAGAATAAGTTAAATTAGGGTGAGGATATTTCCATTGGAGGCGATTGAGTATGCACGCGGCCGATTTAGAGACGATTGAAATAGATTTATTCCTCAATGCCCTCTACCAGCGTTATGGTTACGATTTTCGGCAATACGCACAAGCCTCGATCCGGCGTCGTATCAAACATTTTCAAGCCCGAACCCACTATAAAAGAATCAGCGATCTGATTCCTGCGGTATTGTACGATGAGGCATTTGCCCATTCCGCCATCCACGATTTCTCCATTATGGTGACGGAAATGTTCCGCGACCCAACGTTTTACAATGCGGTGCGGGAAAAAGCATTGCCGTACCTGAAAACTTTCCCCTTCATCAAAATCTGGCATGCCGGCTGCGCCACCGGGGAAGAAGTTTACTCGTTGGCGATTGTGCTGCAAGAGGAGGGTCTCTATGACCGCGCCACCATCTTTGCGACCGACTTCAACGACTCGGCCTTGCAAACTGCCCGCGAGGGGATCTATGCCCTGAAGGAAATCCGGCAATACACCAAGAACTATCAACAGGCCGGGGGCACCCGTTCTTTTGCCGATTATTACCACGCGCAATATGAATCGGCCATTATGGAACAGTCCCTCAAGAAGAACGTGACTTTTGCCAACCATAACCTGGTGACGGATGGGGTTTTCAGCGAAGTGCATTTGATTTTCTGTCGCAACGTCCTCATCTATTTCGACAAAACCCTACAAAACCGCGTCCTCAATCTGTTTGCTGACAGCCTGAGTTATGGCGGCTTTTTATGCCTGGGCAGCAAGGAAACCTTGCGTTTTTCTGATGTGCAGGAACGCTTCAAGGTCATTGATGACCATGAAAAAATCTACCAGAAATGCACTACGTGAGCAACTATGCGCAGATATCAACTTGTCGTGATGGGCGTTTCGGCCGGCGGCACGACAGCGCTTAAGATATTGCTGCCCTCCTTCCCGGCTGATTATCCACTGCCCATAATCGTTGTCCAACACCTGCATCCCACGCAAACCAACTTCCTGGTCACGCACTTCAATGCCCAATGTGCTTTGACCGTCAAAGAGGCCGACGAGAAGGAGCCGCTGCTCCCCGGCATTCTGTACTTCGCCCCTCCCAACTACCACCTGCTGATTGAACCGGACCGAACGTTGAGTTTATCCATAGATGAGAAAGTGAATTACTCGCGGCCTTCCATTGATGTATTGTTTGAAAGCGCCGCCATCGTCTACAAAACCGGCGTGATCGGTGTCGTGATGACCGGCGCAAACAATGACGGCGCAGCCGGGTTGCGCGCGATCAAGGAATATGGTGGGCTGGCTGTCGTCCAAGACCCGGCTACGGCTGAAGTGCCGTATATGCCGCAGGCTGCCATGGCCGCCACCTCGGTAGACCATGTCCTTCCGCTGGCGGATATCGGCGCCCTGCTGCGGGAAAAGGCGCAGTTGTTGCTGTGACCGCCAACATTCATTAGCTGGCGTCCACCCATGGTTGGATGAAAATCACGTCTCGACGTTTCAACGTTCAAACGTTCCAACCCTTATTTTTAAGAGAGCCTATGACAAGCAAAAATAAGCCATCAGCCGATACGATGCAGGCGTCGCGCCCCACCATTGGGTTGCTCTGCAATGAAGCCAACAATGTCTATGCGGAATCTATCTGGGGCGGAGTGCATGAAGCTATGCAAGCGCATGGGGCCAACTTGCTGTTTTTGCCCGGCGGCATGCTGCCCGCCGAAAATGGGCCACGCTTGCCGTCCAACATTCTCTACGATCTGATTGACCCTGAGTGGATAGATGGCCTGATTATCTGGGGCGCGCAACTGAGCCACATTGGCGGCCCTGAAGCGGTCATTGCCTTATGCCAGCGCTATGCCCCGCTGCCTATTGTCAACATTGGGTTAACCCTTCCTGGCGTGGCCAGCATCTTGGTGGACAATTACCAGGGAATGCATGATGTCGTTGTCCATCTCATCGAAGTTCACCACCTCCGTCGCATTGCCTACGAACATGGCCCGGACGCCAACCCAGAGTCGCAGGCCCGTTATCGTGGCTATCTGGACGCTCTGAATGAACACGGCATTTCCCCCGATCCCCATCTCGTGGCGACGGGCGACGAAATCTTGACCTGGCGCAATAACGTCCAGATTTATCGAGAAAATACTTACCGCATCGCTGGTATTCGCGTATTGCTCGACAACCATCAATTGCGCCCACAAATAGACTTTGATGCGGTGGTGTGCAATGACGACAACCTCGCCGTCGGGACGTTGGAGGAACTTCAGGCGTGCGGCGTCCAGGTCCCCCGTGACATTGCCGTGGTCGGGTTTGACGACATCGTCGAAGCGCGGTACGCAATGCCGCCTATGACTACCGTGCGACAATCGTTTAACGCGCTAGGCTACCAATCCGGCGAGATGCTCCTGGCGCACCTGCGTGGACAAACCTTGCCAGAGCAAACCATGTTCCCCATGCAGGTTATCGTGCGCCGTTCCTGTGGGTGTCTTGACCCGGCTATCGAGCAAGCCGCCCGCCCTCCTCTCAACGCCCCGCTTTCCTGCCCGCCAGATGCTATCCCCAACGAGCTGCGCCAGGCCCTTTCCTTGACCGAAAGCGACCCCCTCTACCCCTGGATACCGCACCTGTTGGAGGCGCTCTTCACAGAATTGAGGGGCACAACGCCGCGCATTTTCCTGACCACCCTGGAGGAAACCTTACGTCATATTCCGCTGGAAGAAGACCCTATCCAAACCCTCCAAATTGCCATTTCGACTATGCGACGGTATCTCTGGCCTACTTTTGACGCGGAGACTGCCGCGCGTGTCGAGACCCTGTGGCGGCAAGCCTATATCACGATTGGCGCGGCGGCGCAACGTAAGCCGATTCATCAACTGACTCTCGGTCAACAGCGGGAACAAAATCTACGGAATGTCGGCCATGTGCTGCTCAGTACGTTTGATATTGCGAGCCTGACCCATAGACTCAGTTGGGGATTAACTCAACTGAATGTCCCGCACGCTTATCTGGCCCTCTATGAAGACCCGGCGCATCCTACCACTTGGGCGCGTTTGATCATGACGCACGTAGGAGACACCCTGACAATACCGCCGCCAGAAGCGCAACGCTTCCCTGCTCGCCAACTCCTGCCGGCAGACGCCTGGCCCCAAGACGCTCCTTATAGTATGGTCGTTGAACCTTTCTATTTCCAGGATGAGGCATTGGGGTTTGGGGTCTTTGCCACCGGAAAAAATAGTTTGCGTGTGTACGGCATACTGCGTAACGAAATTAGCATCGCGCTCAAAGGCGCGCTGCTTCTCCAGGAACGTGAACGTGCCGAGGCGGCTCTGGAACAGCGCGCTGCCGAACTGGCGCAGGCCAAAGAGAAGATCGAACAAGCGTTCCAGCAGGCGGAAATGGAAAAGGAACGCGCCGAAATAGCCCGTCGGGCCGCTGAAGAAGCGCACCTGGCCTCCGAACGCGCGCGAGAGACCGCCGAGGTCGCCCGCCGCACTGCCGAGCGCGCCCAGCGCGAAGTCGAGGCGGTCAACAAAGCGCTGGAAGCGCAAATCTGGCATACCAACGGCCATGCGCAACTGAACAACCGGATGCGCGGGGAACAAGCTGTGGGGACACTCGCGGCCAACGTAGTCGAACAACTTTGTGAATACCTCCAGCTTCAGACCGGCGTGCTCTATGTGCGGGAGAACGACGTCCTGCTGCCGGCCGGCGGTTATGCCCTGCCCCGGCGCGACGGCCCGCCTCCGTGCTTCAACGTGGGCGAAGGCCTGGTCGGGCAGGCGGTACAGTCTTGCAAGGCGTTGGTGCTGACGCGCGTCCCCCCCGACTATGCGGCGATTGCCTCTGGATTGGGGAGCGCGCCGCCCCAAACGATTGTGATTATGCCCTTCCTCTATGAAGGGCAGGCGGTGGGCGTTGTGGAGTTGGGATCGTTCACCGAATTTGACCCCGAACAGGTCAAATTCCTGCAAACGGCTATGGAAAATATTGCCATTGCCTTCAATACCGCGCAGGCGCGCGACCGCATCAATGAATTGCTGTCGCAGACACAGCAACAGGCGGAAGAATTGCAGGCGCAGGGCGAAGCCTTGCGCGTCGCTAATGAAGAGCTGGAGGCGCAAACTGAAAGTCTACGCCTTTCTGAGACGCGGTTGCGCGAACAGCAGGGTGAACTGGAAATCGCCAACCAGGAATTGAAGCAAAGACAGGCGCAACTCGACCGGCAAAACCGCAGCCTGAAAGAGGCGCAGAATGACCTGGAACATAAGGCCGAAGAGTTGGCCCGCGCCAGCAAGTATAAGTCCGAGTTCCTGGCGAATATGTCACACGAATTGCGCACGCCGCTCAATTCCCTCCTTATCCTGGCGCAGATGTTGGCAAACAATGAGGAGCGCAACTTGACCGCAGAACAGGTCGAATCCGCGCGCGTTATCTACAATAGCGGCGCCGACCTGCTCAACCTCATCAACGAAATCCTCGATCTTTCTAAAGTGGAAGCCGGTCGGATGACCTTCCACTTCGAGAGTGTGCCCTTGCGCGCGTTGTTGGACGCGATGCGCGCGCAATTTGCGCACGTCGCGGAAACCAAAGAATTGGCTTTTCACCTGTTGCTGGACGACGATCTCCCGGCCCACATTGAGACCGACCAACAGCGGGTCGAACAAATCCTCAAGAACTTGCTTGCCAACGCTTTCAAATTTACGGAGAAGGGCAGCGTGAGCTTCCGCATTGCGCGGCCTGCGCCTGACGTCAAATTCGCGCACAGCCTCTTGACCCCGGAATCCACTATCGCGTTTCATGTGATGGATACCGGCATCGGCATGACGCCCGCGCAACAGAAAATCGTCTTTGAAGCATTTCAACAGGCTGATGGCAGCACCAGTCGCAAATATGGCGGCACCGGCCTGGGCTTGACCATCTCCCGCGAATTAGTCGCGCATCTGGGGGGAGAAATTGCGCTCACCAGCGAGTACGGTCGGGGGAGCACCTTCACCTTATATCTGCCGCTCAAGCCGCCGGAAGAGTTGCCGGAGGGCGCGGAAGCCAATCATCGGCGGGGATCCGCTGCGCCGGGGAGCCGGGAAACAGGAGAAGCGCCGCGCACAGGCGCAGTGCGGCGCGGACGCAAGCACGCGAAGAAGCCTTCATCTACAAGCATTGCAACTTCCCCCGCCCCCTCGCCGCCCGCTTCTTCGGCGTCACAGAGGGACGTGCCGGATGACCGCGATATCTTGCAACCGGGCGACCGCACGCTGCTTATCATAGAGGATGATGCCAACTTTGCCAAGATCGTGCGTGATTACGCTCACAAGAAAGGCTTCAAATGTCTATTAGCCGGGGACGGCCAGATGGGCTTGCACCTGGCGCAAACCCACATTCCCCATGCCATCATTTTGGATCTGAATCTGCCGCTGTTGAACGGCGAGGATGTGTTGCTCGCGATCAAAGACAACCCGGCCACTCGTCACATCCCAGTCCATATCATGTCGGTGGCCGATGAAGATATGAGCCTCTATAAAAACGGCGCCATCGGCTTTCTGACCAAGCCGGTCGGCGCGGCCGATCTGGAAGCCTCTTTCCAACGTATTGAGCAAGTTATCGCCAGGGAGATCAAGGCGCTGTTGCTGGTAGAGGACGATGAAAATTTGCGGCACAGCGTGACGACATTGCTTGGCGGGGCCGATGTTCAAATCGTCGAAGCCGGCACCGGCCAGGCCGCGCTCGAATGGCTGCAAAAACAGCCCTTTGATTGTATGATCCTGGATTTAACCTTGCCGGACATGAGCGGGTTTGAATTGTTAGACCGCCTGAACGCTGCTAAAGTCGCTCTGCACTGCCCAGTCATCGTCTACACCGGCCAGGAACTGACGGCAGAAGAGAATCATCGGCTGCTGCAATATGCTGAGAACGAGACGCAACCCCTGCGCATTATCATCAAGGGCGTCAAATCGCCGGAGCGTTTGCTGGATGAGACTGCACTGTTCCTGCATCGCGTCGTGGCAAATATGCCGGAGGAAACCCAGCGCACGATCAAACGCCTGCATGATCCCGAAGCGGTCTTCACCGGCAAACGTATTTTGGTGGTTGATGATGATGCGCGCAGTGCTTATGCGCTTTCCAAATTACTGGCCGATAAGGGGTTGAAGCCCACCATCGCCGGCGCCGGGGAAAAGGCGCTGGCGCTGTTGCAACAGTCTGACTACGACCTGGTGCTGATGGACATTATGATGCCGGAAATGGATGGCTATGAGACTATCCAAAGAATTCGCGAGCAACCGCACCGCCACGACTTGCCCATCCTGGCGCTCACGGCCAAAGCCATGAAGGGCGACCGCGAGAAGTGTCTGGAAGCCGGCGCGAATGATTACTTGCCCAAACCGGTGGACGCCGAGCGGCTTTTCTCGATGCTTAGAGTATGGCTCTATCATTAGTGGGTGATTCTTCCGGCGGTGACGCCTTCGCCGCAAACTGAATTCTATCCTTATATTGCTTTTTGGTTGAAATAGAGTATGCTTTTCGGGTGTTCGTGTTGTTTCGCGGTCGGGTTGGCTAAAGTTGCTATGCGAGGCTGTCTTTTGTTATCGAGCGGCGCACGCCACTTTCCAGCGGCCTCGATCGCAAGTTCGCCGCAAGCGTGACATAACTGTCAAAATAAAGAAGTCTGATGATGTCCCATCCCAACATTCTCATCGTAGATGACAAGCCGGAAAATCTCTACGCCCTGGAGCGCTTACTCCAGTCGCTGGATGTGGCGATACGGCAAGCCACATCCGCCGCGCAGGCATTGGAGTTGAGCCTAAAAACCGAATTCTGCCTGGCTATTGTGGATGTACAAATGCCGGAGATGGACGGTTACGAACTCGTGGAATTGCTGCGCAGCAACGAAGGGACGGCCACGCTCCCGGTGATCTTTGTCAGCGCCATCTACTCCGACGAATATCACCACCAGCGCGGCTACGAAGCGGGCGCGGTGGATTTTTTAAGCAAGCCCTTTGCGCCCGACATCTTACTCAGCAAAGTCAAAATCTTCCTGGATTTATACAATCAACGGCAGCGTTTACAGGCGGTGGTGGAGCAGTTGCACACGACCAACACCGCCCTTTCCAAACGCGCCGCACAACTTGAAGTCGCGAACGCTGTCGGCCAACAAGTCATCTCCATCCTCAACCTGGAGGAATTGTTGACACATATTGTACAACAAATCCAGGCTAAATTCGGCTACTACTGCGTGAGTGTCTGGTTGCGGGCAGAATCCCACAATGATTTGATCTTGCAGGCCGCTGCCGGACAAAGCTTGGGAACAGAGGTCGGCGGGTATCGTCTCTCCATGCAGGCCGACCCAAGCATCATCGCCTATGTGTGTCGCACCCGTGAGTATTACCTGAGCAATGACGTTCTCCACGATCCGCACTATATGCTGCACCCGCTGCTGCCGCAAACTTGCGCGGAACTGGCGCTGCCATTGGAATATGGCCGCGAGCGCCGCCCGATCAGCGGCCTCAGCGGTGTGCTGGATATCCAAAGCGAACAACTCAACGCCTTTGACGCCGCCGACATCACCGCCCTGCAAACATTGGCAGACCAGATCAGCATTGCTCTCCGCAATGCACAGCTTTATAAAGCCGAAAAACAGCGGCGCACGCTGGCCGAGACCTTGGAGGAGACCGGACGCATCCTCTCCAGCCGCCTGGCAATGCACGAAGTCCCGGACTTAATCCTGGAACAGTTGGCCCACGTCGTATCTTACATGCGCGGCGCAGTGATGCTTTGCGAGGAAGATGCGGCTGACAAGCTCCAGCTCCGCCTTGCGGCCCAATATGGCTTCCCGAACGATCGGCGGGTGGGCGAGCTGCGCATACCGGTTCAAGCGGGTGACGTGTTCGATCAACTGGTTGCCAGCCATCGCCCGTTGATTCTGGATGATGTTTCCCAAACCCCACACTGGCAGCAGGTGGATTGGCTGCCGATCAATCGCTCCTGGTTGGGTGTTCCCCTGATCGCCAAAAACCGGGTGCTGGGCATGATCTCCTTGACGCGCGAGGAGGCTGCCGCCTTCACCCCTGACGACGCCACGGTGGCCGCCACCTTTGCCGGACAGGCTGCTATCGCTCTGGAAAACGCCCGCCTGTATGCCGAAATTGTGCGCTTCAACACGGAGCTGGAGGACAAAGTCACGGAACGCACGGCCAGCCTCCAAAAAGCCTATGAACAACTGGAGCTCCTGGATCGCAAGAAAATGGACTTTATCCAGGTAGTTTCCCATGAACTGCGCACCCCCCTGACGTTGATTCAGGGCTATGGACAAATCCTCCTGCGCGATCCCAAATTGCACGACGACGAAACCTTTGCCACCCGCGTCAACGGGATCGTGACCGGCGCGGTGCGGATGCACGAGATCGTCAACAGTATGCTTGATTTGATCCGGCTGGACAATCGTACCTGGAAATTGAGCTTCCGGCCGCTGATGCTGACGCTGGTGCTAGGGGCATTCCCGCAAAGTCTGGCGCACGCGTTGGCTGAACGGTCGCTCACGCTCACCCTAGACCTCCCGGCTACCCTGCCGGAGATCGAAGCGGATTACGAGGCGCTCTCCAAACTGTTCGACCATCTGATCTGCAACGCTATCAAATATACCCCGGATGGCGGTCATATCGCCATCACCGGGCGCTTGCTCTCCGATCCGGCCGGCGAGGACCATATCGAAATCGTCATCAGCGACAGTGGCATTGGCATTGCCCGTGAAGTGCAAGAACTCATCTTCACCAAGTTTTACACCACCGGCGATTCGGCCGCGCACTCCACCGGCAGGACCAAATTCAAGGGAGGCGGCCCCGGTCTGGGATTGGCAATTGCCAAGGGCATCGTTGAGGCCCACGGTGGGCGCATCTGGGTGGAAAGCCCGGGCTATGATGAGGCCGCCTGCCCTGGCAGCCAGTTTCACGTAGTGCTGCCAGTCAAACGACCGTCGGGAGAACTGCCCGACGCCAGCTATCAGGAGTATCATGAGTGCTGATCGGCCTATCATTGGACTGTGCATCAACAGCCTGAATGACACTTACCAGGAGTTGATCTGGCAGGGCGCGATGCAAGCTGCGCAGCAATACAACGTCAACCTGCTCACCTTTGTCGGGGATCTGGTTGCCGAGGGTCAACCCACACCGCAAAACCTCCTCTATACGCTGGCTCACGATGCTGCCGTTGTCGGGGTGCTTGTGGCGAGCGGCGCAATGTTTAACGCGGCGCCAATGGCGCAGGCCTTTTGCGCTCAGTATGCGCCGGCACCCGTCGTGAGCATCGCCACCGCCCTTGAGGGGGTTCCCAGCCTGATGACCGACAGTTACCAGGGGCTGCGCGAGGTGATGATTCACCTGATTGTGGACCACGGCTACCGCCGCATTGCATGTTTGCGCCGCCCGGAAGGCAAAGCCGACACCAACGCGCGCTATCAGGCCTACGCCGATACGCTGGCTGAATACCACATCCCCTTCAACCCCGATCTGGTGGTCGCTGCATCCTTTTCCTCCAAAGACAACATCCCGGCTGCCATCCACACCCTGTTGGATGAACGCGGGCTGCGCCCTGGGGCGGACTTTGAGGCGCTGGTGACATTGGACGATACCGCCGCCTATTACTCGCTGGAAGCGCTCCAGGCGCGTGGCATTCGTGTGCCCAACGATGTGGCGCTGACCGGCTCCGGCGACCGCCTGGGCCGCATGACCACGCCGCCGATCACTGCGGCTGCCCAGCCGGTGTCCCAATTGGGGTACCGCGCGCTGGAAATGGTGTTGGCGCAACTGCGGGGCGAAGCGCTGCCCGACATCACGACCCTGCCGCTGGAACTGCGCATCCGCCAGTCTTGCGGCTGCCTGTCGCCGCGGGTGCGCGATGCCGCGATAGGCCAGTCGGCGTCCGCCGCGAAAGCGCCGCGCTCGCCGTCGGACGCCCTGTCGCCGGAGGGTCAAAAGCAGCTTATCGCATGGATACAACCTTCGATAGCCGCGCAGCTTGGCGAAGTCTACGCAACTGCCATACCGCACCTGGTGGCAGGCCTGAGCGCCGCCTTGCAGCAGCAACAGGCGGCGGCGTTCCTGGGTGTGCTCGAAGATGTCTTGCGTACTACAGCCACTCAGGGCAACGCACAGCAACGCTGGCATACGGTGATCTCCGCGCTGCGGCGCCAGATGTGGCCGCGCCTTGACGCTGCGCTCCTGGCGCAGGCTGAGGACTTGTGGCAACAGGCGCAAATCAGTATTGCCGAAGCTGCCTTGCGAGCGCAGGCCAAATGGGAGCTGGCGCAGCAGCAACAAAACACGCAACTGCGCTATCTCAATGACCACCTTATCACTAACCTGGAGGTTGCCGGCCTCCTTGAGGCGCTGGGACAGGGCTTGCCATCTTTGAACATCCCCGGTTGCTATGTGATGCTGTATGACGATCCGGCGCACCCTGAAGCCGGCGCGCACCTGGTATTGCGCAGCCGGCGTGATGCCGAGGGGCAATTGCACCTCTACCGCCCGGAGTCGCCGGAAACCTTTTCCCTGACGCAATGGCTCCCCGCGTTGGAGTTGCCGCAGGAACAGCCCTACCACGGCCTGGTGCACGCCTTGTTTTTTCACACCGAGCAAATCGGGTTTATCGTGTTTGAGGTAGGGCCGGACAATCCGGCGGTGTACGACGTCATCCAGGGAACCCTCAGCGCCGCGTTGCATGGCGCGTTGGTGTTCCAGGCGCGGCAGGAGGCTGAAGCCGCTCTGGCGCGACACGCGCAGGAACTGGCATCCGCCAATGAGTCTGCTGAGAAGGCTCGGCTGGTAGCGCAGTCCGAAAAAGAGCGCGCCGAAGCCGCCTTGCAGGCGGCCAATGCCGCCCGCGAAGCTGCCGAACAGGCGCGGCAGAACTTACAGGCCAGCAACGCCGCCCTGGAGGCGCAGATGTGGCACACGCGCGGGCACGCGCTACTCAATGAGCGAATGCGCGGCGAGCAAGATGTGACCACCCTGGCGGACAATGTCGTGACAGCGCTGTGTGAATACCTCGATCTGTTGACGGGCGTGCTGTACCTGCACGAGGAGGACGTCCTGCGGTTGGCCGGCGGGTATACCTATTCGCGGCGCACCTCCCCCCAGGAAGTTCCTACCGACGAAGGGGTGTTGGGCCAGGTGCTCCACTCCCGAAAACCCCGCGTCTTCACCGACTTGCCGGAAAGCGACGGCACGGTCTCTTCCGGGCTGCTACGCTTGACCCCCAAGCATGTGATTGCCCTCCCCCTGCTCTATAACCAGGAAAGCGTGGGCGTGTTGGAACTGGGCGCGTTGGCGCCGTTGAACGAGTCGGCGCTGGAATTTTTGCGCACGGCTATAGAAAGCATCAGCATTGCTTTTAACACGGCGCGGGCGCGGGCGCAAATTGATCGCCTGCTGGCGCGCACCCAGGAGCAAACCCTGGAACTGCAAGTGCAGCAAGAAGAATTGCAAGCGACCAACGAGGAGTTGGAGACGCAGACGGAAAGCCTGCGGCTTTCGGAGGCCCGCCTGCGCGAACAACAAGACATTCTGGAGACGGCCAACGTTGAACTGAAAGAGAAGGCTAATGCTCTGGAAGAAATCACGGCGGCGCTCCGCGAACAACAGAAGGTGCTCGATCAACAGAACCAGGATTTGCTGACGGCGCAGGATGCCTTGCAACAGCGTTCGGCGGAGTTAACGCGCGCCAGCCAGTACAAGTCCGAGTTTCTTGCCAATATGTCCCACGAACTGCGCACCCCCCTCAACAGCTTGCTTATCCTGGCGCGGATGCTATCTGACAACACGGACGGCAATCTTACCCCTGATCAGGTGGAGTCGGCCGCCATTATCTACAAAAGCGGCTCCGATTTGCTCAGCCTCATCAATGACATCCTGGACCTCTCCAAAGTGGAAGCCGGTAAGATGGAATTCCGCTACGCCCCGATGTCATTAACCGATCTGCGGCGCAATCTGCAAAGTCAATTCGCGCATGTGGCCGAAGAGAAAGCCCTGAGCTTTGAAATTACCGTGGATGCGGCGCTGCCGGACGAAATTGAGGCGGATCAGCAGCGTGTGGAACAAATTCTCAAGAATCTGCTCTCCAATGCGTTTAAGTTCACCGACAAGGGCCGGGTCGCATTGGACATTGTCCGTCCCACACCGGAGATGCCCGGCGCGGCGGAGACCCTGGCCGTCGCGCGGATGGTGGCCTTCCGCGTCGCCGATACCGGCATTGGCATCACGCCGGAGCAGCAGCAGCGGCTCTTCAATGCTTTCCAGCAGGCCGACGGCAGCACCAGTCGGAAATACGGCGGCACCGGCCTGGGCCTCGCCATCTCCCGTGAAATGGCAACCCGGATGGGCGGCGCCATCACATTGGAAAGCACGCCCGGCGCAGGCAGTACTTTCACGCTGTATCTGCCGGAGAGTCAATCGGAGCGGGCGTCTGAAGGGCCGCGCGGGGAGGGCAAGCCGACCGAAAAACGTGCCCCAGGAGAGACTGGCAGGCGCGGCAAGGTCGGCGGCAACGGGCGCAACGAGTCCCCGGCGGCGCAACGCAAGGCTGCGACGTCGCTCCCCCCGGAGCCTCCGCCACCTGCCCCGGAGCCGGAAGCGGTTCCCGTTCAGTTGCCGTCCGCGAGCATCCCCGACGACCGCGACTCTTTGCAGTCCGGCGACCATACGGTGCTCATTATCGAAGATGACCCTCACTTCGCCAAAATTGTGCGTGACTTTGCCCATAAGAAGGGCTTCAAATGCTTGCTGGCCGCCGACGGGCAGAGCGGCTTGCAGTTGGCCGAAGCGCTCCGTCCCGACGCCGTCATTCTGGACCTCAACCTCCCGCTCCTGAACGGTTGGCAGGTCTTGAGTATCCTCAAGGATAATCCTACCACCCGTCATATTCCCGTGCATATCATGTCCGTGGATGATGAGGACTATACAGCCTATCAGCGTGGCGCCTTGGGCTTCTTGACCAAACCGGTTAGCCCCGAAGCCCTTGACGCTGCCTTTGCCCAACTGGCGCGCTTCACCAGCGATGCTATCAAGTCCCTGCTCATTGTCGAAGATGACGTCAATCTGCGCCATAGCGTCCACAGGCTGCTGGCCGGCGCCGATGTTCGCATTGTCGAGGCCGGCAGCGGGCAGGCGGCTTTAGACGCTCTCCGCGATCAGCCCTTTGATTGTATGATTCTCGACCTCAACCTCCCTGACATGAGCGGATTTGACCTGCTCAACAAGCTGCGGGATGACTCAGACCTGCCCGCCTGCCCGGTCATTATCTACACCGGCCAGACCCTCAGCGAAGAAGAGAACCTCGAACTGTTGAAATATACCGATGAGCATGCCCGCCCCCTGCACATCGTCATCAAGGGCGTCAAATCGCCGGAACGCTTGCTGGATGAGACCGCCTTGTTCTTGCATCGCGTGGTCGCTCAGATGCCGGAGGACAAGCAGCAGGCCATCAAACGCCTGCACAACCGTGAGGCCATCTTCGCCGACAAGCACATCCTGCTGGTGGACGACGACGCGCGCAACGCCTTTGCCCTGTCCAAGTTGCTGGCGGACAAAGGCCTGCGGGTTGCTATCGCGCGCAGCGGCGCCAGGGCGTTGGAGATGTTGGAACAGAAAGAGTATCAGTTGATTCTGATGGACATCATGATGCCGGAGATGGATGGTTACGAAACCATCAAACGCATCCGCCAGCAGCCTCGTTTTCGCGCCTTGCCGATCATCGCTCTGACGGCCAAGGCGATGAAGGGCGACCGCGAGAAGTGCCTCGTCGCCGGCGCTAACGACTACCTGCCCAAACCCGTGGATCCGGAACGCGTCTTCTCCATGCTGCGCGTCTGGCTGAGTAAAAATTGAACCACCGGAATGACAATGCCTCCGAATTATCAGGAGAAAGGCTATGAATAAGCGTCCAACCATAGGCTACATAAACATGGAAGTCCACAACGAGTGGTCTATGTGGCCCTGGCAAGGAATTGTGAATGTGGCCGAGAAATATGGCGCCAACCTGGTTACCTACATTGGCAAAACCCTCAAAGGCAGGGGAGTAGAGGAACAAGCCAATGTGATATACCCGTTGGCGCGCGACGAACGGTTGGATGGGTTGATTATATGGAAGGCCGGGTTGGTGATGATGCTGAACGATGCCGAAGTTGAAAAGTTCATCACGCAATATCCTGTGCCCATTGTCACCATCGAAGGCAATCTCCCCGGTAAGCCTTGCGTTACCTACGAGAATTACCAGGGTATGAGGCGGGCGGTGGACCATCTGGTGGAAGTGCATGGCCTTACCAAGATTGGCTTTCTGGGGATGTACGGCAATCACAGGGGCTTCCAAGACCGTTATCGGGGGTACGTGGATGCCCTGCAAGCTCATGGATTGGCCGTTGATCCACTTTTTGCCCGGCCGTGGTTTGATCTGGATCAATTGATCGAGGCGCTCATCGAAGAAACCATATTGGACGCCTATTTAGACGCCGCTCTGGACGCCGGTCTACAGGCCGTCATCGGCGTAGCTGACGACATTGCTATGCAAGTTCAAAACCGGCTACAGCAGCGCGGCGTCGAGGTTCCCCACGACGTGGCAGTGATCGGCTTTGATGACTTCACCGCCAGCTCGGTGCTGACCCCGCCGATGACCAGCGTGACCCCATCGTGGTACGAATTGGGACAATTGGCCGCCGAAACCTTGCTCGACATATTCGCGGGAAAGCCGGTTCCCGCAGAACTGTTTGCTCCGGCGCGCCTGACGATACGGCAATCCTGCGGCTGCCAGGATCCCTGCGTGGAACTGGCCGGGCGTGAAAGAGTTAACACGGGCAAATCGGATGAGGTCATTTCGCTGATAGTCGAGACCGCGCGTTCCAGCAAGATGGAGGGAAGTGAACAAGGCGTCGTCGAGCTGTGGGAAAAGTTCAATGTGGCGATCAAGGGCGGCGAACCGGGCGACTTTCTCAAAACATTGGAACGACTTGTGCATCGCACGGTCCGGGCTGGCGGCTCACTCACTGCCTGGCATAATACAATTTCACTGTTCCGCCAACACACACAACCGCCCACGAAACAAACCTCTTTTCACACCAGACTATTGCAGCAGGCCCAAGTGCTGATCGGTAGGGAAGCCGAACGGTCGCAGGCGGCTCAGCGCTTCCAGACATCTCTATTAGAAAACCGCTTGCGCATCATCAATCACCAGTTAATTGCCATCCTGGATGTGGATAATCTGGTGGATGTGCTCGTCAAAAGACTGCCGGGACTTGGCATTTCAAGGGGCTATCTCGCACTCTTTGAAGACCCTCAACCATACCAATTCCTCGACCCGGCGCCAGAGTGGGCGCGCTTGATCCTGGCTTATACGCCTCAGGGGCGTGTTTCCCTCGAACCTGGCGGCCAGCGTTTCCGAGCACAACACCTGCTCCCCGATGAATTGTGGCCGGCGGATGTCGCCGTCAATCTCGTGGCCCTGACCCTGTACGTCCATGAAATGCCGCTCGGTTTTATTGTCTTTGACGGCAGCTCGCGCAATGGGGTCATTCTTGAAGCCCTGCGCGTTCAAATCAGCAGCGCCCTGCATGGGGCCACGCTGGTGCAACGTGTCCAGGAGCGGTCGGATGCGTTGGCGCGGCAGCAGTACATCCTGGACACGTTCATGGAAAGCGTGCCCGACCGTATTTACTTCAAGGATATGCAGAGTCGCTTTACCCATGTCAACAAGGCCCTGGTAGAAAAATTGGGCGCGGTGGACGCGGGCGAACTGCTCGGTAAGAGTGATTTCGATTTCTTCCCTGGGGAGCAGGCGCAAGAGAAATACCGGCAGGAACAAGAAATCCTCCGCACCGGCCAGCCGCTTTTCAGCGCCGAAGAACCCGACGGCGTTGATCGCTGGGCCGTCACCACCAAAATGCCCCTGCGCGACGAGAAAGGCCAGATCATCGGCACGTTTGGTATCTCCCGCGACGTGACGGAGCTGGTCAAAGCGCGCCAGGTTGCCGAGAGCGCTAAAAACGAAGCCGAAAAAGCGCGCCAGAAAGCCGAGGTTGCTCAGACCCACGCGGAACGCTCCCGGCAGGAGGCCGAAGCTGAAAAGGAGAAGGCCGAGGCGGTCAACCGCGCCCTGGCCGTGCAGATGTGGCAGAGCACCGGTCAGACGCAGCTCAATGAGCGGATGCGCGGCGAACAAGACCTCCCTGGCTTGGCGACCAACGTGGTGCAGCAATTGTGCGAATACCTGCCCGCCGACAGCGGCGCCCTGTACATCAAACGCGACGAGAGGTTGCTGCTGTGCGGCAGCTATGCCTACCCCGCCGATATTGCGACTGAGGTTGCCTTAGGAGAAGGGTTGCTCGGACAAGCTGCCGTCTCGAAAAAAACAATCATTCGGAAAAACCTTTCTGACACCCACCGTGCAGTCCAGATGGGGCTGACTCGGCTACCGCTGCAAAGCATCGTGATTATGCCGCTGCGGTACGAGCATGAAGTGGTGGGGGTGCTGGGGTTGGGCGTCTTTGAAGACTTCACGCCCGCGCAGATGGAATTTCTGAACCAGGCGCTAGAAAATATCACCATCGCCTTTCTCACGGCCCAGGCGCGGGGACGGATCAACGAATTGTTGACGCAGACGCGCGAGCAGGCCGCCGAGTTGCAGGCACAGCAGGAGGAATTGCGCGCTACCAACGAGGAATTGGAGGCGCAGACGGAAAGCCTGCGGGCCTCCGAAACCCGCCTGCGCGACCAGCAGAGCGCCCTCGAAGCGGCCAACGCCGAACTGGAAGAGAAGACCGTGGCCGTGCAGGAGAAACAGGGGGTGTTGGATCAACAGAATCAAGAGTTGCGCGCGGCCCAAGGCGAGTTGGAGCGCAAGGCGGAGGAGTTGGCGCAGGCGAGTCAGTACAAATCCGAGTTTCTGGCGAATATGTCGCACGAGCTGCGCACGCCGCTTAACTCGCTGCTCATCCTGGCGCAGATGCTGGCGAACAACGGCGAAGGCAACCTCACGGAAGAACAGGTCGAGTCGGCCAGTATCATCCACAAGAGTGGGGCGGACCTGCTCAACTTGATCAACGAGATCCTGGACTTGTCCAAAGTGGAGGCGGGGCGGATGGAATTCCACATCGCCCCGGTGGCCTTGCGCGACGTGGTGCGCAACCTCCAGGTGCAGTTTGAGCCGCTTGCTGCCCAGAAAGCCCTGCCGTTCACCGTCACGGTGGACGAATCTCTCCCCGCCACCATCGCCACCGACCAGCAGCGGGTGGAGCAAATCCTCAAGAACCTGCTCGCCAACGCCTTCAAGTTCACCGAGCAGGGCCGCGTCACTCTGGACATTCTGCGTCCAGCCTCGGCGCCGGCCGGTACCGCGCTGACCGCCGCGCAGACCATCGCCTTCCGGGTGACGGACACGGGGATCGGGATGACGCCGGAGCAGCAGCAGCGGATGTTCGTGGCGTTCCAGCAGGCCGACGGCAGC
>JAKQHY010000223.1 GCA_029555965.1 Chloroflexota bacterium
TGCGGGGGCATCAAACGCTACGATCCGGCAACGGTGGAACTCAAGCGGATGTACGTGAGACCTGAGCATCGCGGCAAGGGCGTCGCCGTCCGACTCCTTGCGGAACTGGAAACCTGGGCGTGTGAGCTGGGCTTTTCCGCCATGATCCTTGAGACTGGGCGGAAACAGGCGGAAGCGATTGGACTGTATACGAAAAATGGGTACCAGCCGATTGAAAACTATGGGCAATATCAAGGGGTTGCCAACAGTGTGTGTTTTAGGAAGGGGTTGGCGTAAATTCTTTGTCGGGTAACTCGATGAGTGTGCGCAAAGTCTACAGAGACAAAAGAGACATTCGCCTGCCTATACGTCTACTCCTTGTGATGGCTTTACTGTCATTAGGTGTGTTGTCGTATGGCGTTTATCTTCTTAATTCTCGTCCCCCAACCCCAGATAGTGCAATGAATAAGATCATTCAAGCTGCTGTAAAACGCAACAGGCGTTATGTCATAGACGCTGATCTCGATAGAAGAAAAGTGCCAAACATAGCGATTTCCCCACGCGCCTGGGATGTTCTGGTCGCTTATTCTGGTGAGCTTCCACTAGCTACGATGACGATCACTACGACGGGCGATCAGATGGATTTACTATCGTCAGAGATTCGGATCACTTGTCCATCTTCGATGATAGAATGTGAATCGGATAATGGTCAAGTCGTTAGTCCGCGTTACTTCTATGTACATACGTGTACTGTAGTTACAACAAATCATTAAATCTCAGAGATCCAAATGACAAGATTAGCTGACATTCCATCAGATTTCTATCTCAAATACTACCGACAGTTGCCTCAGATTGACGTAAAAGAAGTGAGAATGTTATGGCACTGTGCTTACTGGGACGGTCCGCTAGACGGTATCTTACTTTACCAGGGGAAGCTCCATTGGTTTCAAATATTTTACACCTTACGAACGGATGAGATGCAAAGTCGAGTAGATGAAGAGAATATCGCTTGGAATGATTACTTTGTTCGATATTTGATCATTGAGTTGTCAGAAGAGCAAATCAAGGAAGAAGAATATTGGCATGGGCTATTCCGGCAAAAAGTGGGGACGCATACTGACTACGATGAAAATGGACATAGGACGATAGGTGCGTTGGCACCCAAAGATATGTGGTCTGAATTCTACGAAGCATACAAAACTCGAACTCCTCGCGATTTGTCCAATAACCAAATCGTTGGGTGGTTCGAGTATTTTTGGGGGAGTATCAGACAAGATGAAGATGAAGATAGTCGTTGACCAAACTACAAAAAAAGAAATATTCGATTGGAGGTCACTATGACAGAAACCCTAGTATTTCTACCCCACCCGCGTCACCTGACGCACCTTGACGGCGTTTTCGCTCTGGCGCACGACTCCGTCATTCTCTTAGACGCCCCCTGCCCGCAGGACATCGCCTTTTCCGCCCGGCGCGTGCAGGCGGCCTTGAAGGAGCGCCTCGGCCTGACATGGAGCCTCGCCGCCGGGCGCGCGGGGTGGACGGACGTGCGGCCCGGCCTGACGTTGAGCTTGATGCCGGACGCGGTCGTGCAGCCGCAGGGCTACCGGCTGACGATTGCGCCGGAGGGCATCCAGGTCTACGCCCACGACGCCGCCGGGATTTTCTACGCGGTCTGCACGCTCGCGCAACTGCTGCAACAGGTCGCCGGGCCGGAATTGCCCTGCCTCGACATCCGCGACTGGCCCGACTTCCCGGCGCGCGGTCTGATGCTGGACGTCAGCCGTGACAAAGTTCCCACGCTGGAGACGCTCTTCGCGTTGGTGGATCGGCTGGCAAGTTGGAAGATCAACCAGCTCCAGCTCTACATCGAGCACACGTTTGCCTATCACGCTCACCGGGTGGTGTGGGAGCACGCCTCCCCCTTCACCGGCGAGGAGATTCTCGCGCTCGACGCCTACTGCCGCGAGCGCTTCATTGAACTCGTACCCAACCAGAACTCCTTCGGCCACCTGGAACCCTGGCTGCGCCACGCGCCCTACCGCGACCTGGCCGAGACGCTCGACGAGTTCGACACGCCCTGGAATATGCGGCGCCAAGGCCCCTTCGGCCTCGCGCCGGAGCATCCCGGCAGCATCGAATTCGTCCGCAGTCTTTACGACGAGTTGTTACCCTACTTCACCAGCCGCCAGATCAACGTGGGCTGCGACGAGACGATTGACCTGGGCCAGGGCGCGAGCAAGGCGGCCTGCGCGGAACGCGGGACGGGGCAGGTCTACCTCGACTTCCTGATGAAGATTTACCGGGACGTTACCCGGCGCGGCTACAAGATGCAGTTCTGGGGCGACATCATCACGCACTACCCCGACCTCGTGCCGCAGTTGCCATCGGACGCCATCGCGCTGGAGTGGGGGTATGAGTTTGACCATCCCTTCGACGCCAACGGTGCGCAATTTGCCGCCGCCGGTGTGCCCTTCTACGTTTGCCCCGGCACCGCGTCGTGGAACTCCATCGCCGGGCGGACGGACAACGCGCTGGGCAATCTGCGCAACGCCGCCGAAAATGGCCTCAAGCACGGGGCCATCGGCTACCTCAACACGGATTGGGGCGACGCCGGACACTGGCAATATCTGCCGATGAGCTACCTGGGCTTCGGCGTGGGCGCGGCGTATTCGTGGAGCCTTGAGTCCAACCGCGCGCTGGACGTCCCCGCCGCCCTCAGCCATTTCGCCTTCGATGACGCCTCCGGCGTGATGGGCAGGCTGGCCTACGACCTGGGCAACCTTTACCTGGTTCCGCATACCCCGCGTATGCACAATTCCAGCATCCTCTTCTGGGCTTTGCAGGGCTATACTCTCGAAAAACGCCTGCTGGAAGCGACGCCGGCGGACGTCCACGCCACACTGGCCCATCTGGATGCCATCCTCGCGCCGCTGACCGACGCGCCGCTGACCTGCCCGGACGCCGCCCTCGTCAAGCGCGAGTTCGCCAACGCCGGGCGGTTGCTGCGCCACGCCTGCCGCCGCCTCCTGCAACTTCTGGGGCAGGAGACGGACTCTGCGGCCATGCTCGCCGACCTGGAAGAGGCCATCGTCGAACACAAAGCCCTCTGGCTGGCTCGCAACCGTCCCGGCGGCCTGGATCACAGCCTGACGCGATTTGAGCCGCTGCGCAAGGCCTACCTATAGCGGCCCTTTACATTAGAGGCATGATGGTCAATCGGGTGTGTTTCATGTTGGCTGAAACACACCCGATTCAATCCTATCCAAACGCAATCTGCGCCATTCCGTTGAGCCGCAGCACCAGGGGTCGGAGTACCTGGTACGGCCAGGGCCAGCGACTTGGGAATTGGTTGTAGTAGCGCCATTGTTGTTGGACATCAATCCGCACATCCTGCACGGATAATTCCATTGCATCCCAAATGCCCCAACGATACTTCTTGGTCGGCCCACAGAAAATTGGAGCAATGTAATCCAGCAACATGGTGCCGTTGGGGAAAGTGATGGCAATCTGGGCCAGTAATTGCTCCACTTCTGCCTGGGGGTAATAGAAAAGTAATCCGGCGGCAATGATCATCACCGGCTGGTCCCGGGGAATTTGTTCTGTCCACTTGCCCCAGGCCGATTCCGCAATGTGGTGCAGGCGGTCATTTTCGGAAACAAATTGTTGCCTTAGGGCAATGACTTCGGGTAGATCCACATCAAACCATTGGATTTGTCCATTGTCCACGCGGAAGAACGTGGTGTCCAGCCCCGCGCCGAGGTTGACGATGGTTGCGCGTGGGTGGGCGGCGATGAATGTTCGCAGCGCGGTATCGAAAGTTGCGGCTCGGATGGGCCAGACGAGTCGCGTTATCTCGAAACCACGCTTGATCTGGGTGAAGTCGTAATCAATACGTTTGATAAACTCCACTGCGTGTGGATCTACAATGATGGGTTTGGGCTGTTCCGCCTCCAGCGCTCGCGCCCATAGGGGTAAGAGCAGCGTTTCCTGCACCGGCTCAAGTTGGATTTTTACATCTTTCATCCTTACCTCTCCTTTCAATGTTAGGGAAATATTGATAAATCAAGTGGCTGCCTATGTTATGAGTGGTCGGGGGCAGGGCGGCAACTTGATTTATTTATGACTTCACTGAAAAACCACTAAGGACACAAAGTACACAAAGGATTTTAAAGCACGAATTAACAGAAGCGACACCACTGAGGTTCAAAGTGAATAATTTTACGCCTTACCTGAATTTTCTTCGTGTCCTTCGTGTCCTTTGTGGTTAGCCCTCCTTTTTTCAGGAGAATTCGTCATTAACCTGCGATTCACCAGCGGTTGGATGAAAATCACGCAGAGACGCCAAGCTCGCCAAGTTCTTGTTTTTACTTTGCGTCTTTGCGCCTTTGCGTGAAACAGTCTTTATTTTCAGGAGAGTCATTTGTGCGCTTCACCGAGGAGTAATTTTACAGGATTTGCTAAATAACGCATTTGATGGATAACACATCTCTGAGAATAGCAAATAGCAAAAACTTGGAGAACCCTGATGAATTTTGCTCGCCTAAACACGGTTTTTGAAAACGTTGTTGGTATCAGCGCCCCTGCTGCGCAACTCGTCGTGCGGCATCGTGGCAAGGAGGCCTTCTCCACCGCCCTCGGCTGGCTCGACCCGGAGACGCGCGCCCATCCTACGCGCCCCGACACACTGTTCGATCTGGCCTCCGTGACCAAGCTGTTCGTCGTCACGGCGTTCATGACGCTGGTGGAAGAGGACCGCGTCGCGCTCGACACACCGGTCAGCGCCATCTTGCCGGAGTTCTGCGGGCTGCGGTCCATCCAGCCTTACGAAGACCCGCTCAGTCCGGGGCGCTATGTCACCGTCCAAACACCCTCAACGGATTTAACGAATGTAACGGAAATGACCTCCGTTAAATCCGTTCAATCCGTTGAGACCGTGGACGCCGGGCGTGTGACCTTTCGTCACCTGCTGACGCACGCCGCCGGCCTCCCGGCATGGCGTCCGCTTTACCGCCAACCTGACGCCGACTCCGCCCGCCAGATGGCGCTGGACACCTTCTTCTCCTATCCCATCGGCGCGCAAGTCGTCTACAGCGACCTCGGTTTGATTTTGTTGGGGATGGCCGTCGAGCGTCTCACGGGCCACTCCCTTGACATCGCCGTGCGCACCTGCGTTACGGCCCCGTTGGAATTGCGCCATACCCGTTACCTCCCCGTCCCTTCCGTTGAATCCGCTCAATCCGTTGAGAATATTGCCCCAACCGAGTTCTGCGCGTGGCGCAACCGTCGCATCGTTGGCGCGGTGCATGACGAGAATGCCTATCACCTCGGCGGCGTTGCGGGGCACGCGGGATTGTTCTCCACGGCGGAGGATGTGGCGGCGTTTGGTCAGACGTTCCTGGATCGTCCGACCGGGCCGCGGCGGGGATTCCCGTTGCTGTTAGCCTCCACGGTGGACGCGATGACGCGCTGTTATACCGAAGGGTTGAGTACGCGGCGCGGGCTGGGCTTCGTCCTCTGGCACCCCGACCCGGAAGCCAGCGGCAACCCCTTCAGCCAACGCGCCTTCGGACACACCGGCTTCACCGGCACGTCCCTGTGGATGGATCCGGAACGCGATCTCGTCGTGGCGCTGCTCACCAACGAAGTCTACAACGGGCGGCAGAATCGCGGGATCGCGGGACTGCGCGTCGCCGTGCATCGGGCGATTGTGGCGGCGATAGATGCAGGGG
>JAKQHY010000228.1 GCA_029555965.1 Chloroflexota bacterium
AGTTTCTTGGTGATTGGAGCGACGGAGGTACACCCGGTTCCATCTCGAACCCGGCAGTTAAGTCCGTCAGCGCCGATGGTACTGGAGGGGGAGCCCTCTGGGAGAGTAGGTCATTGCCAAGAAACTTCGTCGTCGTTTAAAAACTCGTGACTCTTGACGGATTAGCCAGAAATGTTAAACTTAGCGTGTATTTGTGAAGAGCGACGAGACGTGAATAAATTTATCCTACCCTTATTAGTTATTATCTTCAGTATTGTTTTATCCGGGTGCCAGATGGTGGACGCTGGTGTGGGGGCGGCAGCTTCGTTCACACCTGTGTCAGAAACCCAATTTGTTCCATTGACTCCTTCCCCTTTTTCTGATTCTGTTGTTACAGCCCTCCCCCAATTAACCCCAACTCCTACTTTGCTTCCTCCGACGCCGACGCCGACGCCGTTGCCATTAGTGTGTCCCTATTTACATGGGCGCACTGAATCTGCTTCTTTCTCCAGTCAAGCAATGGGTGAGAAAGTGCGCTATCTGGTGCATTTGCCTCCTTGTTATGATTATTATGCTGATAAGTCATTTCCAGTATTGTATCTTTTTCATGGATGGCCAATGGATGAAACACATTGGGATTCAATGGGGATTGATGAACTGGTAGATGATTGGATTGTGCGTAATCTGACAGGGCCGTTTATTATTGTGATGCCTGGGGTTAGTCAGGACGGCTTGTATGTGGATTCCAGTGGCGGGACGCGCTCATTTGAGGGAATGATTGTTGATGAGCTGGTTCCACTTATTGATGAATCTTATTCTACCTGGCGTTCACCAGTCGGTCGAGCTTTAGGGGGGATTTCCCGTGGCGGTGTCTGGTCATTGGAGATTGCACTACGGCATCAGGATGTTTTCGGTATTGTGGGGGCGCACAGCCCGGCCTTATCGTTGAACAAGCCGCTTCCTCAATACGATCCCTTCTTATTGGTAAAAGATGATATATCAGGGTTACGCTTTTATTTGGATGCCGGCGATAGGGATTGGGCGCGACCTTCAACCATGAAGTTGCGGGATACGCTCATGGAACTGGAGGCTGATGTAATATATCAAGAGCACCCTGGTGCCCATGTGGACACATTGTGGCAAGCGGGTTTAGAGGACTATGTGGATTATTACACTTTGAAGTGGCCCCGTTCTTTTGCGGATCTATTGCCGGCTGACGATGGATTATAGTGTTTCTGTATCTTGAACAATTCGAGCGGGGATGAGTATAACCATCCCCGCTTTTTTGTTAAGACTGACAAAGTGTTATTCTTGATCCCACAGTCGCAGCAAAGCGGCTACGTCGTATGAAGGAACTTTATTTTGCTGATCGACGAGATCGTTGAGTGCACCGATGGTAGTTTTTACTTCCAGATGCGCTTTTTGTTCATCAATTGCCAGTAACGCTTGCCACAAGACGGAAAGCAGCGCCATCAATGTGTCGAAGGATGGGTATCCTGAAGGTGTTTTAGAAGGAGCTACTAGATTATAATCGGCTTGGCGGGCTGGCAGAAGGGTGGGGCTGGTGGTCAGTGAGATGGTGGGAACCTGCTTGGCCTGGGCCGCGCTCAACAGGTGTCCTACTTCAAGACCTGGTCCTAGGCCGAGCGATAGGGCAATCAGAATGTCTGTGTCGGATATATCGCGCAGCAGTAATGCGGCGCGCGCTGGGTCAGCCTGGACCGTGTGCGCCTCCATTCCCAAGAAACCAAGGTAGGTGCTCCACAGTGTCGCCACCCCATATCCTTCGCTGGTGCTGGTGATAAAGATGCGTTCTGCCTGATGGATTTTTTCGGCGACTGCGGCAATCTGTCCAACATCCGCCTTCATACTGAGAATGCGGTCAGTCAGTTCGTCGGTGAAGAGGGCGATTTTGGCTGATAATCCCTCGGTTTCGGGGGTTTCTTTTTGGTAACGCAGAGCTAATTGTTGGTTGATATACCGTTTGATCTCGCGGGAGAGTTCCCGATATCCTGAGTAGCCCAATTCCTGCGAAAAACGCACCACCGTAGCCGGGTCAACGCCTACGCGCCGCGCCAATTCTGTCGCTGTTAGGAAACCGACATCGAGCGTGTTTTCCAAGATGAAATCGGCTAAGGTGCGAAAGCGTGGGGAAAGCTCTTCATATCTTGCTTGGATCTTGTCACGAAACATATTGACCTCCTTATTTAGTGAATTCCTATGGGACACTTTAAACTTTGCAAAACCTTTAACTATGTTCAATGATACCATTCGCGAAGATGTGTGTCAATACTGTTGCGCATGCGTTAATGGTTCTGTAACGTTTTTTTAATAATTTCCATATTCTTCCAGATGGATGCTGTTGGGGAGTGGTTGCCTTTTTCCTTAACCGTTGTATCATAACTGGATTATGGACACTCAAGTGCGTATAGCTCCCTCAATACTCTCTGCCAACTTTGCGGTGTTGGGTGAGGAGGTGCGGCGCGCCGAGTCCGCGGGGGCAGATGTCATCCATATAGATGTCATGGATGGGCATTTTGTTCCTAATATTACGGTGGGGCCATTAGTGGTTGCGGCCGTGCGTAAAATGACTTCATTGCCGCTGGATGTTCACTTGATGGTGGAGAGGCCAGAAAACTTCGTGGAGGATTTTGCGCGGGCGGGTGCTGATATCTTGACGATTCACCCGGAGACCCCAGGTCATTGGCATCGGACTTTGCAACAAATTCACGGTGCTGGTATGCGGGCTGGGGTTGCCTTGAATCCCGGTACGTCGGAGTCGGTGTTGGAGTATGTTTTATCGTTATTGGATTTGGTGTTGGTGATGACGGTCAATCCCGGTTTTGGCGGGCAGCTATTTATTGTGGAGATGTTGCCAAAGATTGCGGCGGTTCGCCGTATGCTGGCAGCGGTGGGGAGTGTTGCTTGGTTGTCAGTAGACGGCGGCATTAATATGACCACGGCGCCATTGGTCGTGCGCGCTGGCGCCGATACTCTCGTGGCCGGCACCGCGATTTTTGGCGCTCCTGATGTGACTGTGGCTGTGACAGCCTTGCGCAGTGTTGTTTGAAACTGGTAATAATAAAATAGCCCCGTTCATGGTGGAACGGGGCCATTTTATGAGAGGGGCAATTCTCTGGCTTACTGCTGATCACGCGACAGGGTGCGCAAGCACCGTGTGCAGATTTGGACACGTTGTAGTTTACCATCAATAAGCAACCGTTTGCGCTGAATGTTAGCGCGGAAAATACGATTGGTCGCCCGCTTGGAGTGGCTTACATTGTGACCAAACATAGGGCCTTTACCACAAATTTCACACTTTGCCATAATTTTCACCTCTTTTATCTCAATAACGTGGGTATCATACCACAAAGAGTGAAAGACGCAACTGTTCAGGAGGTTCCGATGAGTGATAAACTTCGCGCGCGCGGTAAAATAGAAGTAGCCCCGGCGGCGATTGCTTCAATTGTGAGTGAAGCAGTCCTTACTTGCTATGGTGTGGTGGGGACTGTTCCGAAAAATTTTGCCACAGGTTTGGCCGACATTCTCTCGACGGATCGCAAGCGTGGCGTGGAAGTGACGGTCCATGAAGGCGAGATTGGAATTGACCTGTATGTAGTGGTAGAATATGGTACTCGGGTCTCCTCGGTCGCCGAGAGTATCAAACATGTGGTGAAGTATCAAGTTGAGAAAGCCTTGGAGTTACCAGTAGCTACGGTAAATGTCCATATTCAAGCACTGCGGGTCAGTGAAGTGGGGTAGGGAGGATCGGGTGGGGGAATTGCTGCGAGAACCTATTTATACGTTGGATGGTGATGATTTCAAGCAGATGGTATTGGCCGCCTTGTTGTGGTTGCGTCAACACCAGGCAATGGTGAATGCCTTGAACGTGTTCCCGGTGCCGGATGGGGACACCGGCACAAATATGACACTGACTATGACTTCGGCCTGGGATGAGATTGCGGGGGTGCAGGAGCCGTTGATTGGACGAATGGCAAGCAAGATGGCCCATGGCGCATTGATGGGGGCGCGCGGCAATTCTGGGGTGATTCTCTCTCAAATATGGCGTGGATTCGCCCGCAGCCTAGATGATCAGTTGCACTTGCGGGCGGAAGATATGGTGGCTGCGATGCACAGTGCGGCCGAAACGGCCTATAAGGGGGTTGTGAAGCCAGTAGAAGGAACCATTCTCACTGTGGTGCGCGAAGTGGCTGAGGAAACCTTTGCCGTAGCGCAAGAAACACGCGACTTGCGGGTTCTTTTCGAGCGTATAGTGCAACATGCCAGGGCTTCCGTCGCGCGTACGCCCACTTTGCTTCCGGTGTTGCGTCAGGCTGGGGTCGTGGATTCCGGGGGACAGGGGCTGCTGGTGATTTTGGAGGGAATGTGTCGTCACTTGCAGGGCCTTCCGGTGGCAGAAGACGGCGTGCAGGAACTGCCCTTTGAAATCTCCCCCTTACAGCCGGCGGTTCATGGCGCGGTGACGCAAGAGCAGATCGAATTTGATAGTAATTATCCCTATGATGTGCAGTTCATTATTGTCGGCCACAATATGAATGTGGACGAAATCCGTGCCGCCATTGAAAAGCTGGGGGATTGTCCGTTGACAGTAGGCGACGCTTCTACCATTAAGGTTCATGTCCATGTCGCCGATCCCGGTATTCCCATTAGCTATGGGGCCAAGTGTGGCTCCTTGCGGGATGTAGTTGTGGAGGATATGCAGGCGCAGTATCAGGAATTTATGTCTGGCCGTGAAAGCTCCCTGACTTTGATGGGAGCGGACATTCCGGCGGGATTGAATGACGCGCAATCTTTGAATATCGGAGTCGTCGTGGTGGCGGCCGGCGCCGGATTGGCAAATGTGTTTCGCAGCCTGGGTACGGTAACGGTGGTGGAGGGGGGACAAACCATGAACCCCAGCACCGCACAGATTTTGGAAGCGGTTGAAAACGTTCCGGCAGACAATGTGATTATCCTTCCCAACAACAAGAACATCTTCCTGGCGGCGCGTCAAGCTGCTGAGGTCAGCCAAAAAGAGGTCGTGGTGGTCCCCACACGAACGATCCCCCAGGGGGTCGCCGCCCTCTTGTCATTGGATCAAAACGCTTCGTTAGAAGCGAACGTCGCCACGATGTCGGCAGTATCCAAAGAAGTGACTACGGGCGAGATTACCTGGGCCACGCGGGACGTTGAGTTGAATGGCATTGAGGTGCGTGAGGGGGATGCCATCGGGCTATTGGATGGCGATTTGGTTGTGGACACTCGCTCTTTTGAGGAGGCTGTGCGCTGGTTGTTGGCCGAGGCAGACCTTGAAGATCGGGAGTTAGTCACGTTATATTATGGCGAGGGCGTCAACCCGGAACAAGCTCAGGCGTTGACGGATGAATTGATCGAGGCATATCCCGATTTGGAATTTGAGGTGGTTGAGGGACTTCAACCTCACTACCCCTATATTATCTCTATTGAATAGTCACGTTCGGCGTGAACTTGAAGGAGAAATTGTGTCTGGCAATCATATTCAACTTATAACCGATGGCACAGCCTATCTGCCCGTGTCCCGCTTGCGAGAAATGAACATTATTTCTCTGCCCATTGTGGCTGAATCGGGCGGTCGTCACTTTATGTACGATCAGCAGACCTTTGAACATGTGGGCCTGCTCAGTCAAATGCGTGAGGCGCGCGAGCCGGTGCGGATTGTCGGCCCTTCGGTGGATGACTTCCATGCGGTTTTTGAGCGTACTTTGTACCGCACCAATAAAATGCTGGTGATTTTGTCGTCTAGCCATTTAAGTCCCGTAATGCGCAATGCGCGGGTGGCCGCGCGTGACTTTATGGGCAGGTGCGACATCACGATCCTGGATTCCCAAACCCTGTCGGTGGGCCTGGGGCTGTTGATCGAACAGGCTGGTGCGCTGTTGGCGCAGGGGGAAACTTCGCAGGTTGAGATCGTCAAGCAGATTCGGGGAATGATCCCGCGTATCTATGTGGTCATGATTTCTCATACGTTGGATTATATCTACCGCAGCGGTAAACTGAGCGCCATGCAATCCATTTTGGGGGCCATGCTCAAAATTCACCCCTTCCTGGTTATTGAGGATGGGGACATTGTGCCGCATGAGAAAAGCCGCAAACCGGAGCGCGCGCTGGACAAGTTGGTGGAATTTGCCTCCGAGTTCACTCGAATTCAGCACCTCTTGATTTTCCAGAGTGGCGCTGAACCCACCGATGAAGCGCTTCTCCTTAAAGGGCGGTTGGAGCAGATTATTCACAATCGGGATTTTCCTATTATTGCGTATGACCCCATTTTGGCCTCCCACATCGGCCCGGAGGGCCTGGGGATGGTCATTTACGAAGGGTTATGGCATTGACCGCTACCGTTCGGATTGCCACGGATCGCGTCGCCGACTTGCCTGAAACGTTGATCCGCCGTTTTAACATTCAAGTTGTTCCGGTGTACGTTTCCCTCGGCGCGCAAACCCGTTTAGATGACGGTACATTGGATCGCAGGGAATTTTACCAGGCCTTGCGACAAGGGACTGCGCTGTCCGGCACGGCGGCGCCATCTCCCTATGAATTTTTAAAAGCGTATCAACAACTGGTGGATGAGGGGGCTGAACACATCATTGGTCTGTTCACCTCGGCTACTCTCAGCAGCATTCACAATCACGCCCAGTTTGCGGCGCAACTTTTGTCTGGGGGACGAGTACACATCATAGACACGGAACAAGTCTCTATGGGCATCGGCTGGCTGGTGGTGAGTGCCGCAGAAGCCATCGAGCGGGGCGCCTCGTTGGATGAAGTGGTGGCGCTGGTGTCGCGCTTGCGTAGCCGTACCCAGGTGCTGGGGGTGTTAGATTCGGCCGTACACCTGCAACGCAGCGGGCGGGTAAGTTGGGCTGTTGCGCGTTTTATCGAACTTTTGCAGATCAAACCTTTGATCATTGTTGAGGGGGGCGCGGTTCAACTCTTGGGGCGGGTCCGCACCTTTCATCGGGCCTTAGACCGACTGTTGGAGCACTTGACCCAACTGACGCCGCTGGAACGGCTGGCGATTATTCATACTTACGCGGACGCCCCACTGATTGAGCGTTTGCAGCAAATACTCGAACCCCTTGCGCCAGAAAAACCCATTCCAGTAGTGGAAGTTGGCCCTGTCTTTGGCGCCCACATTGGCCCCGGTTGCCTGGGGGTTGCGGTGATCGGCGCAGAAAATAATCGGAGCAATCATGGTTAAACCGTTGGAAATTTTGGGAAAAATCCTTGACCTGGAAGAGCGTGATTATGCCTACCAGGATAAAGCCGTGGCCGGTGGGTTAGCCCGGTATGCCGACACGTGGCTGAAGCAGGCAACCGCGAATTTTGATGAAACGGCGCAGCCCTGGATAAACGAGATTGTGCAATCCCTGCATCAGTACAGTGCTGCGGATATGGCGGCACGGCGTGACTTGATGGCAACTCTCCGTGCACGGCTGAATGTCGGGCCGGATGGGGCTGCCTGGGCTGAAAAGGAAGCGTCCGTTGATTTGCAGCCCGCGTCTTCACCGCCCCAACCGCTGGCGTTGCCGCCTTCCTTAGAAGGGGAGGATGAGCCTGGCCGCGGACTGAATGCCTCGGTAGATGTGATCGCCGGGGTCGGGAAGCAGCGCGTTGAGTTGCTTGGGAAACTTGGCATCAAAACCGTCCGCGATTTGCTTTACTTCTATCCCCGGCGCTACGAAGATTACTCAACGTTGAGAACCATTAATCACCTGCAATACGGCGAGCGGGTCAGCTTGTTGGCGACAGTGTGGGAGGCCGGCGGACGCAAAACACAGGGAGGTCGCCACCTCTTTCGCGCGATCCTCTCTGACAGCACCGGCACGCTGGAAGTAACCTGGTTCAACCAACCCTACCTGGAAGGGCGGATCCGCCCTGGAATGCAGATTTTGGTCAGCGGCAAAGTGGAAGAATACCTCGGTCGTCTGGTGATGAATTCCCCGGAGTGGGAGCTGGTGGGGCGCACCGACATTTCTAACGCGCGCATCCAGCCGATTTATGCCTTGACCGAGGGGTTGCGCCAACGCTGGTTGCGGATGACCCTCCAGCGAGTGCTGGCAGCCTGGGCGCCGCGCGTCCCGGATGTGCTGCCGGTCTCACTGCGCACCCGTTATGACCTGCTGCCCTTGGCGCGCGCCCTGTGGGGCGTCCACCTGCCTGAAGACCAACGGCATCTGGTCGCAGCGCAACGGCGACTGGCTTTTGAAGAAGTGCTCTACCTGCAAATTGGGCTGCTGCGGCAAAAGCTTCTTTGGAAATCGCAGGAAGGGCGTGTGGTGCGCACCTCTGAAGAAGCCTTGTCTACCCTGTTGACGGCGCTGCCCTATGCTTTGACCGGCGCGCAGCGGCGCTCGGTGGATGAGATGCTACACGACATGGCCTCCGGCGAGCCGATGAACCGTTTGTTGCAAGGGGATGTCGGGGCGGGAAAAACCGTCGTCGCGGCCCTGCTGATGACGGTCGTCGGGGCTAATGGCTATCAAGCGGCCTTGATGGCCCCTACTGAAATCCTGGCCGAGCAGCATTACAAGGGATTGACGAAATTGTTTGCGGCCTTCCCGACGCCGCCAACGGTGGAATTACTGACCGGCAGCACCCCGTCCGACGCCCGCCAACGCATCTATGACGGCCTGGCCGATGGCGCCATCCAGGTTGTCGTCGGGACGCACGCCTTGATTCAAGAGGCGGTCAACTTCAAAGACTTGACGCTGGTGGTCATTGACGAGCAACACCGCTTTGGTGTAGAACAACGCGGAGCCTTGCGACAGAAAGGCTACAATCCCCATCTGCTGGTGATGACGGCGACGCCCATTCCCCGCTCCCTGGAATTGACACTTTGGGGCCATCTGGATGTCTCCGTACTGGACGAAATGCCGCCGGGACGCCAGCCGATCGTGACGCGCGTTGTCTTCCCCCGCGAGCGCGAGCGGAGTTATACGTTCATCCGCAGCCAGGTGATGGAAGGCCGTCAGGCCTTCATCATTTACCCCTTGGTGGAAGCCTCGGAGAAAATCGAGGCGCGCTCGGCGGTCGAAGAACACGCCCGTTTGCAGCGCGAAGTTTTCCCCGACCTGCGCCTGGGGCTGCTCCACGGGCGGATGCGTTCCGACGAGAAAGAGACCGTCATGGCCGCTTTCGTGCGCGGCGATCTGCACATCCTCGTGGCGACCTCGGTGGTGGAGGTGGGGATTGATGTTCCCAATGCTACCGTGATGTTGATTGATGGCGCAGAGCGTTTTGGATTGGCGCAGTTGCACCAGTTCCGGGGCCGCGTGGGGCGGGGCGAACATCAATCCTACTGCCTGTTGCTGGCCGGGAACACACAGGCGGAATCCAACGAGCGCTTGAAGGCGGTGGAGGCCACCACCGACGGCTTCGTATTAGCGCAGAAGGATCTGGAAATGCGTGGCCCCGGTCAATTCCTGGGGACGCAGCAGAGCGGCTTGCCGGAACTGCCGATGGCGACGCTGGCCGATATGCGCCTGCTCCACGAAGTGCGCGACGCCGCGCATGCTGTGCTGACGGCCGATCCTGATTTGAAATTGCCAGAACACGCCGCCTTAGCCAAACGTGTCGGTGAATTCTGGCATACCGAAGGGGATTTAAGCTGATGCCGCGCGTGGCTCTCTATCCAGGGTCTTTCGATCCCATTCATTATGGGCATATAGATATTGCTCAACGCGCGGCGGCTTTGTTTGACAAGCTGATTGTGGCCGTGTATGACCGTCCCAACAAATCCTTGTTTTTCTCAGCGGAGGAACGGGTGGCGTTGGCGCAAACCGCGTTGAAGGATTTTGACAATATTGAAGTCTGTCGGTACGCCGGCTTGACTGTAACTTTTGCGCGATCGGTCGGCGCGCAGACGTTGGTGCGGGGCCTGCGCGTCATCTCCGACTTTGAGTTGGAGTACCAAATGGCCCTTACCAACCGTCAACTTTGCCCTGACGTTGAGACGATCTGCTTGATGACCCGGCAGGATCACGCTTTTATCAGCGCCAGCGTCGCCAAAGAAGTCTTCATGGCTGGCGGAGATATTACATTTATGACGCCGCCTGTGGTGGCGCAGGCATTGGCGCGCAAGCGCGAAATCTTGGGGGCGGATACCCCGCTGGTGCGTTTGGTGTCTTTGGGAGAATAATCGAACTGCGCCAAACTGGGGGCGCACAGACTTTTCTGGTGCAGGAGGCGGTGATGGACATAGAATTCTTGATTGAGCGGCTGGAACGGTATATTCTGGTGGAAAGCCCCAAGTTTTTCGGCAGCCGGGCCGTCAATGATGATGAGGTCCGCAATCAATTGACTCAGATCCGTCAGGCGCTCCCTGAAGAAGTGCGCAAGGCGCAGGAAATTGTCGCTCAACGGGATACTTTGTTGAGTGAGGCGCGTGGAGAAGCGGAACGTATCCTCGCCGCAGCGCGCGCAGAGTCCGCCGAATTGGCGACCGAGCATCGGTTGGTGCATGAAGCCCGCCAGCAGGCGCGCGGCATTATGCGCAAGGCCGAACAGGAATCGGTGACGCTGCGCGCCGATGCCGACGAATATGTGTTTGATTCGTTGAGCCAGTTGCAGGCAGAACTGACCCGCATTTTGCACGTAGTCGAGAACGGTTTGCAGCGTTTGGAATCGGACCGCGAGCGCCATTTACAGGCCAAAGAAGCCACGGAATGACGTTTTTTTAACCTGGGCGCGTGTTTGACAGAAGCGCCCTTCTTCGTATAATTGGGTTTGCGTTGCCGGTTTAATTATTTAGCAACATCATTGAATAAGGGAGAGTAAAAAGAGATGCCAGCAGTACCAAAGAGACGAACTCCGCGCAGCCGACGTGATCGGCGCCGGGCCAATAGTTATCGTTCACCTGAGTTGCCAAATCTGGTAGAGTGTAAGCAGTGTGGCGAGCAGGTGCGCCCCTATGAAGTATGCCCACATTGTGGGTATTACCGGGGCCGCCAGATCGTGGAGGTCAAGGAGGAAGGAAAGTAAAGCATCTGTTTATTGACAATGCACACCGCTTTCCTTTTTCCTGGACAGGGATCCCAGTATGTAGGAATGGGCGCCGCTTTGTACCGGGCCTCTACCGAGGCCCGGCTGCTTTTTGAGCAGGCCAACCGGCAGCTGGGATATGATTTAACGGAGCTTTGCTTTGCCGGGCCGGCGGCCGCGTTGAATGACACGCAGTTTACGCAGCCGGCAGTTTTCGTGACGGATTTAGCATTCTGGGCGGCCATGCAGCCGCAAGTCCCGGCCCCTGCCTATGTGGCTGGGCACAGTTTGGGGGAATTTGCGGCGTTGGTGGCGTCCGGCGCTGTTGAGTTCACGGCAGCGCTGGCATTGGTGGCGGCGCGGGGGCAGTGGATGGCTGACTGCGGGGCGCGGACGCCCGGGGGGATGGCCGTCTTGCTCGGCGCGACGCTGGCGGAGGCGACCGCACTCTGTACGGCCGTGACGGAGGTTTGCGGCGAACCCCTGGTTGTCGCCAATGATAATTGCCCTGGACAAGTAGTGATTTCCGGCACACAAAGGGCTTTGCAGCAAGCTGCCGCGATGCGTCAAGCTTACGGTGTGCGGCGCATGCAACCGTTACCCATCAGTGTGGCGCCCCACAGTCCGTTGATGTCCGGCGGTGAAACTGAGTTTACCCGGCTGTTAGCGGCATTGCCGCTGTGTTCTCCACAGATACCCTTGGTGATGAATGTGCCGGCGCAGTCGGTGCATGAGCCGGAGGCGATTCGGGCCGCGTTGTTGGCGCAACTCACGGCGCCGGTGCGTTGGCGGGAAAGTCTGCTTTGGCTGTTCGCCCAGGGCGTGACGCATTTTGTAGAGATCGGGCCAAAGGCGATACTCGCCAGTCTGGTCAAACGCACATTGAGAGATGCAACGGTGGAAAGTGTGGATGCTGTTGCGGAAGGAGCCATAGGGTGACCTCTTTAATCGGCAAAGTGGCCCTGGTGACGGGCGGCTCACGCGGGATTGGACAAGCTGTGGCGTTGGAATTGGCGCGGCGTGGGGCCGATGTGGTGGTCAATTACCTCCTTAAAGCGGAGGCCGCGTTGCAAGTAGTGGCCGAAGCCGAAGCTTGTGGGCGCCGAGCCTTGGCCGTGCAGTCTGACGTGGGAGAGTCCGAGCAGGCGGTTGCCTTGGTGCAGGCGACCTTGTCCACCTTTGGCCGACTGGATATTCTGGTCAACAACGCCGGCATCACGCGGGATGCGCTGTTGGTACGGATGCAGGAACAGGACTGGGACGAGGTGGTGCGCGTGAATTTGAAGGGCGCCTTCAATATGACCCAGGCCGCAGTGCGTGCCATGTTACGGCAGCGTTCTGGACGCATCATCAACATCAGCTCAGTTTCCGGCCTGATGGGGCAGGTAGGCCAGTCTAATTACGCGGCTTCCAAGGCCGGCTTGATCGGATTCACCAAAAGCCTGGCTCGCGAGTTGGGCGGTCGGGGGATTACAGTGAACGTGGTCGCGCCGGGGTTTATTCCGACAGATATGACATTGGCTCTGGATGAGGTGTGGCGTGAGAAGCTGCGGGCCTTTATTCCCCTGGAGCGTTTTGGCAGTGTGGAAGATGTGGCCCATGCCGTTGCTTTCTTGGCATCGGATGAAGCGGCTTACATCACCGGCGCGGTTTTGCCGGTGGATGGCGGACTGGGTATGTAAGGAGGCCGTGTGAAAGCAGTACAGGAAATTCCCGGAGCAGTGACGGTTGAGCCGGAGGTCATTGAAACGATCGCCCGGCATACAGCATTAGAGGTCCCCGGAGTGTTGTGGATTGCCGAGCGCGACGTAGATCGTATTTTAGGCCTGACGGGCAAATCCGTGGCAATTGTCGTCCATGAGGGGCGGGTGCTCGTGGACCTGTATGTTGTCGCCGGTCCCAATATCAGCCTGTTGCAATTGGGCCGCACCGTGCAGCATGAGGTCACGCGGGCCATTCAGCAGATGATTGGCATGCCGGTGGATGCGGTCAATGTTCACATTGAGGATGTGGTGTATCCCCCACCGGAGAATGTTCCGGAGCCTTTGGGAGCAAGGCAGGTCGCGTAGATGAAAGGTGAACGCCGCGAGGCGCGCCAATTGGCATTACAGGCTTTGTACGAAATAGATCTCGTAGATCATCCGGTGGGTGAGGTGTTGACGGCGCGCTTTGCCGAATCGGAGATGGCGCACCAGGGACAGGTCTATGCGCGCAGTTTAGTGATTGGGATCGCCAACTGCCGAGATATTCTGGACTCCTATATTCAGACCCATGCCGCTGAATGGCCTTTGGATCAGGTAGCAATTGTTGACCGCAATTTGCTGCGGATGGCATTATATGAGTTTACTATGGCGGATGTACCGATTAAGGTGGCGATTAACGAGGCTGTCGAATTGGCAAAATCCTTTGGCAGCGACAGCGCCCCCCGATTTGTCAACGGTGTGTTGGGCGCCTTAGCGCCTCGTCAAAACGAAATCGCCAAGGCCCTGCGGGCGCGGACCAAGTTGGACGAAGGTGCTTCTCCCCCCCATACAAAGTAAACGCTGCTTGAAGACATGAGCAACCCCTGTGGCGCAGTTCCAATATGAGGAATTGCGCCGCTTTTTTTCTCGAAGTTCACTTGTGAGGGAGGCTCGCGTGCGTTATGCTGAACACTGTGGGGGCTGTCAAGCCCTCACGCCTGTTTTAAATCTATCAACAAGGAGTTTTCCAGTATGAAAACAACACGGGTCATTATTATGGGCGCCGCCGGGCGCGATTTTCATAACTTTAACACTTTTTTCCGTGATAATGCGATGTATGAGGTGGTCGCATTTACGGCGACGCAAATCCCCAATATCCACGACCGCCGGTATCCCCCGGAATTGGCCGGCGCTTTGTACCCGGAGGGTATTCGCATTGACGCGGAAGCCGACTTGCCCCATTTGATTTGCGAACATGATGTAGAGCAAGTGGTCTTTGCTTACTCGGATGTGCCGCACGAGTATGTAATGCACAAAGCCGCCCTGGTGGGCGCGCTAGGGGCTGATTTCCGCCTGATGAGTAGCAAGACGACCATGCTCAAGAGCACCAAACCGGTCGTGGCCGTCTGCGCGGTGCGCACGGGATCGGGGAAGTCACAAACCACCCGCCACGTCTGCGATCAGTTGCAGGCGTTGGGAAAGCGGGTGGTGGCGGTGCGCCATCCGATGCCCTACGGTGATTTGGTGAAACAGGCCGTACAGCGTTTTGCCACCTATGCCGACCTGGACGAGCATGAATGTACGATTGAGGAACGTGAGGAGTACGAACCGCACATTGATCGGGGGATTGTGGTGTACGCTGGGGTGGATTATGAGGCCATTTTGCGCGCGGCGGAGCAAGAAGCCGATGTGATCGTTTGGGATGGCGGCAACAATGACATTCCCTTCTACAAGCCCGACCTGTGGATCACTGTTACCGATCCGCACCGCCCGGGGCACGAGTTGACCTATTATCCTGGCGAGACAAACCTGCGCGCGGCGGATGTGATCATCATCAACAAGGTGGACACGGCTAATTACACCGGCATTCGCCATGTTTATGAGAGCATCGCGGTGGCGAACCCGGCGGCGACGGTGATCGAGGCCGCGTCCCCCTTGTTTGTGGACCACCCGGAGGTTATTCGCGGGAAGCGGGTGCTGGTGGTGGAGGATGGTCCCACGCTCACCCACGGGGAAATGGCCTATGGCGCCGGCTACGTCGCGGCGCAACGCTTTGGCGCGGCGGAAATCATTGACCCGCACCCGTATGCGGTGGATTCCATTCGGGCAACTTACGAGAAGTATCCGACGACCGGCGCGGTGTTGCCAGCGATGGGCTACGGCCATGAGCAGATGCGCGATCTGGAGGTCACGATCAACAACATCCCGTGCGATCTGGTCGTCGTGGGCACCCCGATTGATTTGACCCGCTTACTGCGCATTGACCATCCGATGGAGCGGGTGCGTTATGAGTTGCAGGTGATTGGAAAGCCCACACTGGGGGACATTTTGCGCGCGCGGCTCTAAAGGGCCATGAAAATATAACTTCTCGCTGTGGCCGGTCTCCGACCGCGTCCATGATGGTGCAGTTGGAGACCGGCCTAAGCATCGTTCGGGAAATTATTCTTTTACGAGTCCGAAGTGCGCCTGTTGTACATAAGAATAAGTTCCCGCTCTCGACTTTTCTGGCTTGAAAAGCGCCTTGGCTGGCGATATTTCCAGAAGGACTGAGCGGGAACTTATGTTTTGACAGGCCGAGATCAGGCCAGCGCACTGATCAAGATACTGACGGCAATAGCTCCTGAACCGATGGCGACCATATGCCAGAAGTAAATCCAGCGTTTGCCGAGCGCTTTATGCTCATGACTGATGACATTCACGGCGGCCTCTTGCGCCCACGCACTGCCGAACATCGTCGCTTCGATGCCGGAGGCGGTGTTCAAGGAAGCAATGATGGCTGGCGCGCCCCCAATATACGCGATGATGCCAGCCCAAAACATCCGATCGCTCCACATCAAAGCATCGCAGTGGGTGCCGCCCATCAGGCAGGTGGCGGCGACGATGGCGAAAAGGGCGAGATCTACCAGCAGCACCAGCCCCATAAAGCGTAAAATCCTGCTCAAAATGGGGATTTTTCCCACGTGACTACTCCTTCATGAGTCCTTCACGCCAAGCATAGATGGCCGCCTGGGTGCGATCAGAAAGTTGTAGCTTGCTCAACAGATTACTGACGTGCGCCTTGACGGTGCGTTCTGTCACCACCAGTTCGGCGGCGATTTCGGCGTTGGAGTACCCCTGTCCGATCAAGTGTAGCACTTCTACCTCGCGGGCGGTCAGGTCCGCGACCGGATTGGGCGTCTTTCCCTGTGAGGGGGTGGCAACTTCAGCCATCAGCCGCCGGGCAATGCGCGGATGCAGGATGGCCTCGCCCCGACTGGCGGCATGGATGGCGTTTAGCACGGTTTCGGCGTCGGCGTCTTTGAGCAGGTACGACAGCGCGCCGGCCTTGATGGCCGAGAAGATAAGCTCGTCGTTGGCATAACTCGTCAGTACGACAACCTGGCTGTGTGGGCTGCTCTGGCGGATCTGGCGTGTGGCCTGCACGCCGCCCTGGTCGGAAGGCGGGCCGCCGGGAGTGAGGGGCAGCATCAAATCCATCAGCACCACGTCCGGCACTTCCGTCGTGACTCCCGTGATAGCGCCTTGGGCCTCTCCGGCTTCCCCGACGATGGTGATGTCCGGGCGCGCGTTTAGATAAAAGCGCAAGCCCTTGCGCACCACGTCGTGGTCGTCTACGATGAAGACGGTGATACCTTCTGTGTCGGATTCAGCCGGCATAACTGTCTCCATTCTTAAGCACCACCACTTCCGTTTGCAATCCAGCTTCGCGCAGGCGGTGGTTGAAACCTTCCGGTGTGTCTGATGTGCGCAGCAGCGGAGAGCGTGGTTGGATGTCCAAATGAATGGGAATGACGCACTGAGGGCTGAGGGTTTGTACGGCGCGCACGGCTTGCTTCGCGTTCATCGTCATGGGGAGGCGAAAAGTGGTCACGGGCATGAGCGCTACGTCTAGCTTGAAGCGCCGGCCGATTTCCGCCATAAATGGCGCGTAGAACGTGTCGCCGGCGAAGTAGATTTGCCGGCCTTCCCCGGCAATCACGAAGCCATGGGCGACGGCCATGTGCTGCGCCGGCACGGCAGTGACTGTTACTCCGTCGAAGTGGCGGACTTCCCAGGGCTTGATGCCGGTGACATTGCGCGCGCCATAGAGCCGGGTCAACCACGCCATATTGGGGGGAGTCAGCACGGCGACGCTGTCTGGCAGCGCGCGGAAGTAACTGCTATCTATGTGATCCCAGTGATGGTGGGAGACGAGCACGACGTCCACGTCGCGGCACGCCTCACGGGGACGGCTCGGCGGCGCAACGCGGCGATAGGCCGGATTGCCCCACGTCCCGAAGTACGGGTCTGTGAGGAGTTTTTTATCGGCGATTTCGATTAAAACAGTGCTATGGCCGATGAGCGTAATGCGCATGGTTCTTTATCCTCAAAGGTGCAACGCACTTCTGAAGTGCGTTGCACCTGATTATCTCAATGAGGTTAGCCTGAGTTATTCTTCCGGCCGGGCGACCGGCAGGTTGCCCAACAGCAGGGTGGGGGTGACGCCACCCTCGGTGAGGATGATCTTGGCGTTATTCTTGAGCGAAACTTCCGTCATTTCGATCTGCCGGAGCATTTGCGCGTTGCCCAGGAAGTATTTCTCCGCCGCTTCGTTGACCAGTTGGATGGCCTGGGCCTTACCCTCGGCGATCTTGATGGAGGCCGCGCGTTCACCCTCGGCGCGTTGGATGGCGGCTTCGCGTTCACCCTCAGCGCGCTGGATGGCGGCCAGCTTTTGCTGCTCGGAGGCCTCGAATTCACCGGTTGCCAGCAGCTTCATCGCGCGCCGTTCCTGCTCGGCGGTCTTCTGCTTGTGCATGGCCTTCTTGATGTCGTCCGGGGGGTCAATGAGCATGATTTCCACTTTGCTCACCACCAGCCCCCAGTCAGCGGCAAATTCATTCAACACCCGTTGCAGGTTGTTGGCGATCTTCTCGCGGGCCACCAGGCTCTCATCCAGCGTCAGGTCGCCAAATTCCTGGCGCAGGTTGGTCATGGCCAGTTGGATGACGGCGCGCTTCCAGTTGTCAATGTTGTAGAAGGTGCGCTTGATAGAATCCTCGTCGGCCTTGGGGCGGACCCACATCACGCCGTCCACCTTGATTTCGACGTTGTCCTTGGTGATGACGGGCTGCGCCGGGATGTCCATCGTGTGTTCGCGGATGTCCCGGATACGGATCATTTGCAAGATGGGGATCTGGAGGCCGAAACCGGGTTGAATGAGGCGCTCGTATTTGCCCAAAAACTCCTGGATGCCCCGCTCGTAGGGTTTCACCGTGTAAATAAAGCCAAGAATGGTTCTCATGGGTCTCTCCTTTCAATGCTAGAAAATAGAAATGGGTAATTCGTAATTCGTAATCGCTATCGTAATCGTGGTTCGTAATTACGTTTACTGAACGCTTCAAGCGGCGACATTGGGAGCGGCGGTCGCCAGTTCGTCCAGGATGCGCGCGACGGTCATAATCAATAACGGTAGTGGTAGCGGATGGTACAGCGTCAACTGGGGCAACTCCGTGCCTTTGGCGCACAGTAAGGGGACGTTCTGTTCGTTGCTCAGGATGAAGTGACACGCATTCTCCTTGACGTAGCTGAGTTGGTAGCCGTGATTGTCGTAAACGACCTCCGTCCAGGTGTTCATCTGCCGTCCCTGGTATTGCAAGGCTGCCAGCGATTGTTGATTGCGCAACAATACCATCCGTCCGTTCAATCCCTGGATGATGCGCAGCATCCAGCGCGCACCTTCGCTGCGCCATTTGTAGCCGGCGTAAGTGCGATACAACCGCGCCAACGGGGTGGGCTGCTGCTCGAATTGCAGGTCATAGCCCCGTCCCAGTCCCAGGAAGCCCTCAGTGCGTCGCACGGCCAGAGTCGCCTCGCGGGGAGTAATCAGCGGGTCGCGCAAGTAGGCCATGTCGGCGGGCAGCCAGGGCCACGTCTGTCCCACCGGGATGACGAGCTTCTGACCCAGCCACGCCCAATTGTCGTAAGTGGGGCTGGGGCGACTGTCGCTCAGCAGTCCTGCCGTACTTTGTGGAGTGAGGGCCGAAGGCAGGCCGATCTCCGCCGTCACCGTGACGCCAACGCCCACCTGACTTTTAACGTTCAACCGCCCCCCGACAGCCATCACGCGCTCCTGCATGTTCGCCATCCCCAGCCCTTTGTGGGCGGTAATGGGGTCAAAGCCGATGCCGTTGTCCTCAATGCTAAGGGTAGCACGTTCTGGCAAGATATGCAAGTGAACATCCACGCGGGTGGCGTGAGCGTGGCGGGCTACGTTGTGGAGCGCTTCCTGCGCCACGCGGTAAAGCGTCTCGGCGACAGTGGGCGAAAGCGGGGGCGCGGCGTCGTCGCCAGTGATGTCCAGGTAGACCAGCAGGTGTTCCTGCGCGCCGAAGAGCAGCGTGTAATCGTTGAGCGCCTTCGCCAGCCCTTGTTCCTGCAACGAACCGGGGCGCAGGTCTTCGATGAGGCGGGTGGTTTCGCGTTGCGCGTTCTGCGCGGCACTCTCGATCTCGTACACCATCTCAGCCAGTTCGGCGGGCGGATGGGGCATCCGATCAAAGTGGGTGCGCAGCGCGCTGGCTGTCATCGCCAGGCTGAAGAGGTGTTGCTTGACGCTGTCGTGCAGCTCGCGGGCCAGGCGGTTGCGTTCCTCCACGACGGTGAGCGCGCGCACCTGATCGGTGAGGCGGGCATTGCGCTCGTGCAGCTCTTTCAAGTCTTGTTCGTCCTCCCCCAGTTGCTCGGCCAGCAGGTTGAGCTGCCCGCCGAGATCCCCCAGCTCGTCGCCGTGGGGATCGTCCACGCGCAAGGCGAGGTTGCCGCGCAGCCAGGCGCGACTGACGTCCAGGAGGTGATGCGCGCGGCGGCTGAGGCGGTGGCCGGCCCACAGTCCCAGGGGCAGGCTAGAGAGGGTTGCCAGGCTTACGACGGCGCCTATTTCGCGCAAGGTGACATCGGCGCCCCCTGACGCCCGCAATGCCTCGGTGATGGCTGCCGCGCCGGCTGTGACTAGTCCATATTGGATGACCAGCTTGGGTCGAATATTCAATCGCAAGGGATTGGATGGCATGGCTGACTCCTTTCTTAAGGATACAGGAGGCAAGATGCAAGATTCGTAGTTCATAATTCGCAATTCGCTGACTCGCCGATCCGCTGATCCGCTGATCCGTTACCTCTTGCTTCTTGCCTCTTTTTTCTTTTATTGTAGCCCACTTCATCGGCCTGTCATCGGGCGCGCGGATGAATTTGGGAGTGTACCTGAGTACAATGGCATGGCTTAGGAAAAACTGGTTTTGCGCAGGATTTTGCCTATCAGGGCGACATAAGTAAATAGGACTCCGAGGCACTTCGGAGGATTGACGTTGACAATTAGGTTGTTTTGTGGCACAATTTCTGTCTTTGTGGAAAGGGGGTGATGCGTAGCGGGTGAGACAATGGATTGAAACCTGATTTTAGTTCGAAGCTTTAAAACCCAATCAAAATGAGGAGGAGTTTAAGTATGTATCGCAAAATGAGTCGTATTTTCAACCTTATGCTCGTGCTGAGCATGTTGTTCTCCTTTGCGGGAGTGGGAGCGGCGGTGGCCGCGGAAGATCCGGGGGAAGGCGGCGGCGAGCAAACCGTTGCAAAGTTGCCCCCGGTTGCTATCAGCGCGATGTCCGGTGTGGGCGAGCACCTGGTGGTTCCGCCGGCGAACATCGTGCAGGCACAATTAGTGACCGAGGGCGCCATCCCTCTGAATGCCACCGAGGAACAAATTCAGGCTGCGTTGGATGCGTATTACTACAAAATTTCCAAGATGTCGCGTGTCTGGATTTCGCCCGAAGTGGAAGCGCGGGCTTTGGCGCGTGAAGCGCAGTTGGCCAATCCCGCTCTGGGCGCGCAGGCGATCCAGCCGGTCACTGCTACCGTTTTCGCCCTGGCGATTGATTTCGGCGCGACCGAGACTTTCACCATTCCGGTGGAGACGGGGACAGACCCCGACGGAAACCCTATCTGTGTGACGCAGACCGTGACTATCGAAGGCCCGCGCCAGGGGCAGATTCCGAATCCTGGCCCGACAGATAATTTCTCGAACTGGTATTCACCGACGTTGACTGCGGATGCCAAGTTCTATGAAAAGATCATCTTCGGGTACGAAGGCGCGGGGCGCACCCGCTTTGAGCTAACCGATCCTGATGACGGCCTGCCCGGTATCAACCTGACTGGTTACACGATGCAGGACTACTACGACAACGTCGCCGGCGAAGGCAATGTCTACATTACCGGCACCGTTGCAGGTTGGGTCACAGTCCCGCACAGCGAGGGGTACTACGGCGCGGACGTTTGTTCCGTTGGTGGTCATCAAGGTGGCGTGGGGTACTATGCTGCGGATATGATCGTGGACGCGATGAATATCTTCAGCGCGACGCACTCAACCTACTATCATGACACCAGCGCGGATGCGTTCTGGCCCAAGTATGACGCCGACAAAGACGGCTTCATTGACACTTTCTGGACGATCCATGCCGGCGCTGGTCAGGAAGGCGGCGGCGGCGTGGAAGGCACTTTCGCTCTGTGGTCGCATAGCTCAGACCTGCGCTACTACATTGCGGATGGCTACAAAATTTACGAAGGCGATTCCAGTACTGAGGATGACGACATCTGGATTGGCCCTTATACCGTCCAACCTGAGACGGCTGAGACCGGTGTGTTCGCTGAGGAATTCGGGCATAACTTCTTCGGTTTCCCCGATCTGTATACGACCGACGTGCAGAACTCCGTGGGCGACTGGAATATTATGTCCGGCGGCGCGTGGATGGGTTGGCTGGGCGGCACGGCGCCTTCGGGCATGCCGCTGTGGTTCCGTATGATCGCCTGGTGTGGCACCGGTTACTGCAACTGGCAGG
>JAKQHY010000229.1 GCA_029555965.1 Chloroflexota bacterium
CACGCTTACCGGGCAGATTTTGCGGCTGAAGCCGCCGAAAAAAGGAGGTTTTGTGGTGACGGGCGGTAGCCCGTCACCACAAAACCTCCTTAAAAATCACGGCTTTGGCCGTCTTCTGTGTTGCGGCGCACCACCTGGCGGGAGAATGATAAGGCCCTGCTGTTCCTTGTCATCCCTGTTATCTGCCCTATAATGCGTCTAAGAATTCATCTGAAAAATCTGTTTTGAGGGAAGTTCTCGCCTAAGGGCACGTTTGAGAAGATGCTTTCCGTCCACAAACTGCGCTGGTGAACCCCCTCTTTGAAATTGACCCAACACGAGGTTTTCATGCCCAAGTATGCACGTCTCAAAGGAACTCAGGATATTTTACCGGTGGAGCAGCCGTATTGGGAGCACTTGCGTATGCGCGTCGCCGAGATCGCGCGCGCTTACGGCTTCGAACGTATTGACACCCCTATTTTTGAACTGACCGAGTTGTTCAATCGGGGTGTGGGTGACGCCACCGACATTGTCGAGAAGGAAATGTATGCCTTCAAAGACCGGGGCGGGAACGAGATTGCCCTGCGCCCGGAGTTTACCGCCGGGGTGATGCGCGCTTATATCGAAAACGGGATGCAGGTGCTACCCAAACCCGTTAAACTGTATTCCATCGGCCCAATCTTCCGCCACGAACAGCCCCAGGCCGGGCGCTACCGGCAGTTCCACCAGTTCAATGCCGAAATTTTGGGGGTTCAGGACCCGCTGGCCGATTTGGAGATCATGTTGCTGGCCTGGGACATTTACGACAGTCTGGGCTTCCAATCCCTCGCGTTCCAGGTTCACTCGACCGGTTGCCCGATCTGCCGCCCGCAGTATGTGAGCCTGCTTGCCGAACACTATCGCGCCCACGCCGACGCGATCTGCGACGACTGCAAGCGCCGCGTCGCGGTCAACCCATTGCGTGTGTTGGACTGCAAACAACCGCAATGCCAACCGATCATTGCCGGCGCCCCCAAGATGTTGGAGCATCTCTGTGGGGAGTGCGCGGCGCACTTCACCAAGCTGCGTGGATATTTGGAGCACCTTGGAAAACCCCACACGATCAATCCGCGGCTTGTCCGTGGGCTGGACTATTACACCAAGACGGTCTTTGAAGTGTGGGCGGAGGGCATCGGCGCGCAAGCTGCGGTCTGCGGCGGCGGGCGCTACGATGGCTTGATCGAGTTGCTTGGCGGACACCCCACACCCGGCGTCGGCTTTGCCGCCGGGATGGAGCGCGCTGTCATGGTCATGCAGGCGCAGCACATCGCCGTGCCGCCGCTGCCCGCCCCATTGGTGTTCATCGCCTTTCTGGGCGATGCTACCGCGCGCCACGCGGCCCAATTGCTGCGCGCCTTACGGCAGGCCGGCCTCGGCGCGCAGATCGCGATGGGCGGCAGCTTGCGCTCACAGCTCCGCCAGGCCGACAAAAGCGCGGCGCGCTTCACCCTCATCGTTGGGGAGGACGAGATCGCGCAGGATGTTGTCACGTTGCGCGATATGGCGACCGGCGAGCAAGAGACGGCCCCCCTCAACGGTGTGGCGCAAACCATCGTGGAACGATTGGGGTGAGTGGGAGAACGCCTCCCCGTGATTTTTTTTGAGGTAGCTCCTTGGATCTGCACACGATTGGCCTGATCTACAACCCCCATGTAGAAGCTTCACGGATACTGGGCGAGGAAATTCAAGCCTGGCTGATGGCGCACGGTATGGGCTCCTGGTTGTGCGCCGGTCAGGAGAATGTGCCGATCTATGACCATGAGCGAGCCGACCTCTTTATCACTTTGGGGGGCGACGGCACAATTTTACGCGCGATGCAGAGCGCGGCGCCGTCCGGCGTCCCGGTGTTCGGCATCAACCTGGGGCGGGTGGGCTTTTTGACCGAACTGTCGCCGGAGGCCTGGGAGGAAGGTCTGACGCGCGTTTTGGCTGGACAAGGGTGGATCGAAACGCGAATGATGCTCCGGGTGACATTGCTGCGCGAGGCCGTCACCATCGCCCAAGAGGATGCGTTGAACGACGCGGTTATCAGTCGTGGCGCGCTGGCCCGCACGATGCGCCTGGAGACGCACGTGGATGGCGCGTTCCTCACCCGCTATGTGGCCGATGGACTGATCCTGGCGACGGCCACCGGTTCGACAGCCTACGCCTATGCGTCCGGCGGCCCGATCTTGCCCCCCTGGATTGCCAATTTCTTGTTGACTCCGGCGGCGCCGCATTTGAGCCTGGAACGGCCCCTGGTGCTAGACGCCGACGCCGTCGTCACTGTCAAAGTAGATACCGGCATGCCCGGCATGCTCACCGTAGACGGGCGCATGGAAGGCGAACTGTTGCACGACGATGTCGTGCGGGTAGGGCGCAGCCCCCTCAAGGCCACTTTCCTACGGCTCCGCAGCCGCAATGATTTTTACCGCACTTTGGTTGAACGACTGAGTCCCCGCCATGGAGAATAAATGACTGTTTATAATGAAGAAGAGGTTCAATACTGTAAGTGGCATTCCAAAACCGAAACCACGTTGGCATGTTATCAGTGTGGGACGCCTATTTGCATCCGTTGCGCGCGCCGCACCCCGGTTGGCTATATTTGCCCGGATTGTCTGCGGGGCCGCAAGCAGCGGTTTGAGCAAGCCCGGCCCACGGATTACATTATTGTTGCCAGCATAGCATTGGTGTTGGGCTTCATTGCCAATATCCTTCCCCTGGTCGGATGGTATGTGATTTTCCTTTCTCCGTTGGCCGGCATCGGCATCGCGGAGGTGGTCTGGCGCGCAGTAGGCCGCCGTTACAGTAGTCACCTCTGGTGGGTGGTGGGCGCGAGTTTGGTGGTCAGCAGTGCGCCCGTTTTCTTGTTGAGTCTGTTGAGCAGTATCGGGTCTATCTCCGCGGGCAACACCTGGGGAGTCGTCGGCCTGATTTGGGTCGCCTTACACGTTGCCCTCATTGTCGGCGCGGCGGTCGGACGATTGCGGATGCAATAGAAGGATGTCAAATATTCTGATGCTCACCCCCCAAATCCCCTACCCGCCGCGTCAGGGAACGGCGTTGCGGAACTGGGGGCTGCTGCGCGGTCTGGCCGCTCACCATGCCGTCTCCTTGCTCACCTTTGCTGCGCCGGATCAGGACTTGAGTGCGCCGGCAGCCGTTCAGGATATTGTCGCGCGCGTGGCCGTTTTTCCTCAGCCAATGCGCACCCCTATGCAGCGCGTGAAGCAATTGTTGACGGATCCCCGTCCCGATTTGTTGCTGCGCCTGGAATCGCCAGAATTCCGCGAGACGTTGCGCGCCTGGTTGGCAGACACTTCCTTTGATTGGGTGCAGGTGGAAGGCCTGGAGCTGACCGGTTATCTCGCGGTGGTATGGGAATGTGCCCGGCGACCGCGCGTCACTTTTGACGACCACAACTGCGAGTATTTGTTGCAACAGCGCGCTTGCCGCGCCGACTTGCTCCGCCCGACCCGTTGGGCCGGCGCGGCCTATTCCGCCGTGCAATGGCGGCGGCTGCGCCAACACGAGGCGAATATTTGCCGCCGGGCCGATCTGGTGGTGACGGTTTCGGAGGCGGATGCTGCCGCGCTCCGCGGCCTCGTCCCCGGCCTGACGCCGTTGCTCGTTCCCAACGGTATTTATGTGGCCGAGTACGCGGCTGGCGCCGCGCCGGCTGATTTGCGCCAGCCGGCGTTTGTTTTTACCGGAACGATGAATTTCCGCCCCAATGTAGATGGCGTGTTGTGGTTCGTCGAAAAGGTTTGGCCGCAGGTGCGCAGTGTGTTGCCCGAGGCGCACTTCTACGTGGTGGGCCGCCAACCGCATGCCCGACTTGAAGCTCTGCGCGCCATACCCGGCGTCGTCATCACCGGCGCCGTGCCCGACACGCGCCCCTACATCCAGGCGGCGACGGTCTATGTGGCGCCGCTGCTCGTGGGCGGCGGGACGCGCCTGAAGCTGCTCGAATCTACCGCGATGGGCAAAGCCGTGGTCTCTACCACGCTGGGCGCCGAAGGGTTCCCCGATGCCGCCGAAGCGATGCTTCTGGCGGATGATCCAGCGACGTTTGCCGCGGCCTGCATTCAACTGGCGGAGTCGCCCATAGAGGGGGCGGCCTATACACAGCAGGCGTGCGCTTTTGCCGCCCGCTACGATTGGGAGAATTTACTGCCGCCGCTGTTGGCGCGGCTTGCGTCTTAACGTATGGATCGCCTGGAAAAGTATCGTCATCGTTATGCGGCCCTTGCGCCGGGTTGGGAATCGGCAACCGCGCGTTATCAGCAGCGTGTGGCGGATTATCTTACGCCGGATGTGCGGGTGCTTGATCTGGGCTGCGGGCGCGGTGGTATTGTGGAGCGACTGGGCAGCATCGGCCACTGGCAGGGTGTAGACCCTGATGCATGGTCGTTGCGGGAACACCGGATGCCTTCCTTGCCGCGCAGTTGCGCCGGGGCCATGCACTTGCCCTTTGCAAAGGGCGCCTTTGATCTGGTGGTGGCATCGTGGGTGCTAGAACATTTGCCCAGGCCCGCGCAAACGCTCCGCGAGATCGCGCGGATTTTGCGACCAGGGGGCCGTTTGGTTTTCCTCACCCCCAACGCTCGCCATCCCTTGCCTTGGCTGGGGCAGCGGTTGGGGCGTTTGCAGCGGACGCTCGTGCCGTGGGTTTACGGGCGCGCGGAGGCGGATGCATTCCCGACCTATTATCGGGCGAATACGGCGGAGAGGCTGGCGCAGTTGGCCGTGCAGGCGGGGTTGGTGTTGCGCCGGTTGGAATATGTGGAGGATCCTTCCTATCTGGCGTGGAATGTCCCTACATTTGTGTTGGCCGTCTGTCTGGAATGGCTGTTGCCGGCGGCGGGGAAGGTTCATCTGATAGGGGAATGTGTTCACATGGTTTAGCAAGGTCTCACTTACCCACACATGGGAGGTAAAAAATGGGAATACAGGAATCCATGTCATTCGATTTTCTTCTACCCTTGTTGCTGATGATTTTCGTTGGCATCATTGGGATTAGTTTCTGGTTGGGGATGTATTTTAAGTCGCGGACTCAACGCAACGATCCGCGGCTCCATGTTTCTTCGGCTCCCTTTTCTGCTGCAACCGCGCCGGGCGAATCTTATCTGTTAGGAATACGGCGCAGTGAAATCGGTGAATGGGAAATCTACGTTAAGGATGTGCGTTATCGCGCGTTGGAAGCTGTCCCGGGCGATAACGTCCGCCGGGAAGTGGTGGCCGGGATGAAAGAGCTGGTGACGTTTGCGCGGGGGTATCTGCAAAAGGAGCCAGCTGCGGCGAGTTCTGTGCCTGCCTCACCGCCGGTTGAGGTTTCCCCCGTCGCCGCCCGGCTTGAAGCGCCGGCGTCCCCGCCCCCGCTCAAGACGCCTCCTATGGTGGTCAAACCCACACCGTCCCCTGAGGCCGCGGGCGGCCCTTCGCGCCTGCGTCTGCGCGACGAGCCGGAATTGAAACGCCCCGCCGCGCCCGCGCAGTTTTTGACTCTCGATCTGGCTAAGGACATCGGCGACATTGTCGAAGAAATGCAGCAGCGCACCCCGGCGCTGCGTGACCGCACCATCCGCCTGCGCAACGCGGCTAGCGGCGGCGTGGAATTTGCGTTGGATGGGTTGGTCTACGCTACCATTGAAGAAATCCCCGACGGCGCTGTCCAGGAACTGATCCGGGCCGCTATCAAAGAGTGGGAACGGCGCTGAGGACGGTCCTACGGGCGTTTCTGCTCGGGGGGATCGGCGCTGTCCTTATGGGCCTGGGGGGCTGCGCTGCGCCGCCGCCTGCTTCCGGTCCGTTGCCATCTGCTCGTAAGCCCACTGCGGTTATCCCATCAACCTCCACCGCTCGCCCCACTGCGCTGCGCCCCGTCAAGACCACGGCGACGCCCACGCCGTCGCCTTCTCCCACGCCTTTGGTGGCGCTGCCTCCCAACGCGCTGCCCGAATATACCCTGGACATCGCCCTCAACTACGCCGACCGGCGGATGCGCGTGCATCAGCAGGTGGTCGCGCGCAACCCCGGCCCGGATCACTGGGACGAGGTCGTGTTTGCCGTGCCGCCGGCGCATTACCCGGACGTTTTCACTCTCTCCTCGGTTGAGGCGCTCACCACCTGGACGCGCCGCCCGGCGACGTTCACGCTGGAACACACGATGCTGCATGTCGGGCTGCCCGCGCCGCTCCTGCCGGGTGAGGTTGTCGGCATCAACCTCAGTTTTGTCATCGCCATTCCGCCAGTGACGCTGAACGATTGGCTGCCACGGGGGAACTTGGGCGCTGGAGACCGGCTTATCCAGGCCGGGGATTGGCATCCAACGTTGGCGCCTTATCGCCCCGGCGTGGGATGGCATACCTGGGATTACTACCTGGTGGGCGACCCTAATGTTTACGGCGCTGCTAACTATGATGTCACCTTTCGCACCGACGCCGCGACCGTTGTTGCGGCGCCGGGAAGCGCCTCGCAGATCGGCACGACCCGCCGCTACCAACTGACCGGTGCGCGGTGTTTTGCGTTTCTAGCCAGCCCGGAGTACCGTTTTGCGGTGGGCAAAGTTGGGCAGATTCCGCTGCGTGTATATTATTTGCCGGGGTATGATGAGGCGGCGCAGGTGGCGCTGGATACCAGCATACAGGCTATCGCGCTTTACGAAACACTTTATGGGCCGTACCCGACGACCGGGTTGGTGATCGCACAGAACGCCTACGTGGGCGCGATGGAATATTCCGGCTTGATTAGTTTGAGTCATAGGGCTTTTGAAACCTCTCACGAGCAGTCAAATTCTTCATTGGTTAACCTGACCGTTCATGAGATCGCGCATCAGTGGTGGTACGGCGCCGTGGGCAACGATCAGGTGTACGAGCCGTGGCTGGACGAAGCCTTCGCCAAGTACAGCGAGGTGCTGTTTTATGAGCGTTATCACCCTGAGCTGGTGGATTGGTGGTGGGAACGCCATATTTATGCGAACAATCCTAGCGGACCCGTGGACAGAAGTATTTATGACTTTGCCACAACGTCTGAGTACATTAGCCAGGTATATGCTCAGGGCGCGTGTTTTTTGGGCGATTTGCGCGTGTTGCTGGGGGACGCGGCTTTCTTTGCTTTCGCGCGGGATTATCGCGCTATGGGGGAAGGACGTCTGATGACTCGCGCGGATTTTTTTGCTGCCGTGCGCGCTCATACTGACGCGGATTTGAGTGAGTTAATTGCGCAGTATTTCGAGGAATAGTGGAACAAATCTCTATCTTGTGGCGTCCGTATAAGCGTAGCTGGACTACAAAAATCACAAAATGGAGGATAGAGACAATGTTTAACAAATTCGGTCGAAAAAGTTTTATGGTTTTGATGCTGGCCGCAGTGGTTCTCGGTGTTGCGGGGTGCGGCAGTTTGGCGGAGGCGGGCGGTGGTGTGGCCCAGAGCAGCGGCGACAATGGGTATACCATCAGTATCAATGGCAGCGGTATTGCCACGACGACTCCCAATGTAGCCGACATTCAATTCGGCGTCGAAAGTATTCACTCGGATGCGGCGCAGGCCATCAGCGATAACACCACCAAGATGCAAGCTGTGCTGGCAGCCGTTAAGGCGCTCGGCGTCGCGGACAAGGATGTGCAGACTGTCAACTACAATATGTGGATAGAGCAAATCTACAACCAGGAGACGGGAATGCCTACCGGCGAGATGCGCTATCACGTCACCAACCAGGTCAGTGTGCGGCTGCGCGACATCACCAAGTCGGGAGAGCTGTTGGGGGCCGTTCTGGAGGCCGGGGCCAACAATGTGAATGGGATCACTTTCGGTGTTGACGACCCCACCGAGTTGCAGAACGAGGCGCGCGTTGCCGCCGTCAAGAATGCTCGCGCCAAAGCGGAGGCGCTTGCGGCCGGGTTGGGCGTGCGCCTGGGCAAGGTGCGCCTGGTCAGTGAATACACCAGCGGTTCTGCCCCCATCCCGATGTATGACATGGCGATGGGGAAAGGTGGCGAGGCGGTGTCCATCGCCGGCGGTTCCTACAACGTGACGGTAGAAGTACAAGTGACCTTCGATATCATCCAGTAACTTCAACCTGACCTAACCCAAAGGTGGCCGGGGATCTCCGGCCACCTTTTTTGTTTGGGGACATTCCATTCTTGTGTTTACGTTTTGCGTTGGACGGCTTCCGCCGCCATTTCCGTGCCCAACTTAGCTCTCTAGCCCTGTGCCCCTACGCTTCACTGTCGGTGTATTCCTCAAACTGGATTTTTATATCATTTATTTTTGAAAACTATAACCATAACGTAATTATCAAATAGTTGCAATAGAGTCCTGACCTGATGTATAATTAAAGAAGTCTTCGACGCCAATGTCTGGCGTCCCAAGTCAGGCCGATAAGGAGGTAGCTGTGAACACGAAGTCTGAACCACTACCTACAGAGACACCCATCGAGCGCACGCGCACGTTTACTCGCCGCGAATTGTTGTTGGCCGGCGCCGGTTTGCCGGTGTTGCTGGCGCTAGGTGCGACGGCCACGCCCGTCGCTGCCGATGTCATTCATCAGGACTACACCGGCCACATTGATGACCCCTATAGTGATATGCCGCACGAAGATGCGCCATATACAGATGCGCCACATGAAGATGTGCCGCACGAAGATTGGTCGCATGAAGACATACCACACGAAGATTCGCACACGGATATGCATGAAGATGATCCAGGGTATGCGGATGAGTGGTATGAGGATTGGTTTGACTACTCCGACTACGGCGATGGGGGGTGGGAAGACCACCTGGATCATACCGATTATTGGGATCAGCCTCATACGGATCACGGGGATGGAATTTACTCTGACTCTCCACATACCGATATGCCGCACACCGATGTGCCCCACAGTGACACCCCACACACCGATATCCCGCATACGGACAACCCTCATTCTGATGTGCGGCACTATGACGCGGAGCACGCCGATTACAGCCACATGGATTACGCCGATCACGTAGACGGCGGACACTCCGATCATACCGATCACGGCGATTACACGGATGAGCCTGGGTATACTCACAACGATCAATCGTATATGGATCATACGGATGGGAGTTATAGCGACGCCGGTCACCAGGACGTCACGACGGCGGTGGAACTGCGGCGCTTCGAGGCGCAGATCGGCGGCGGGGTGATTCCCTCAGCGGTGGGCTTGACGGCAACGGCGCTGGGCGCGGTGGCCTTGTGGCGCGCGCGGCGCATGGCCCGCCTGGCCGAAATGACGGCAGAGTCAGAAGACCCGGCATGACGATTGAATTACGTCCGCTGGGGGTATTGTGCAATCTGCAATGCCGCTACTGTTACCAGCATCCGCAGCGCGATAGCGGTGCGGCCTTACCCGCCTACGATCTGGAAAAAATGAAGGCTGCCGCCGAACGCGCCGGCGGCCACTTCTCATTGTTCGGCGGCGAGGCGTTGCTTGTTCCTGAAGCTGATCTGGAAGACCTGTGGCATTGGGGGCTGCAGAAATTCGGTCAGAATGGCGTTCAGACCAACGGCACGCTCATCACCGAAAATCATATCCGCATGTTCAAGCAATATCGGGTGCATGTAGGCATCTCGCTGGATGGGCCGGATGAACTCAACGATGTGCGGTGGGCCGGCAGCCTGGAACGCACTCGCGCCGCTACCGCCCATTCGCAGGCTATGGTGGAACGTCTGCTGCGCGAGAATGTCAACGTCAGTCTGATTACCACGTTGTATCGCGGCAACGCCACTCAGGAACAGTTACCCCGCCTGCACGCCTGGTTCCGCGACCTGGATCGACTTGGTTTGAAATCGGCCCGGTTGCACATCATGGAAGCCGAAAGTGATGAGATTCGCGCCCAATACGCGCTTGCGGATGAAGAAAACGTCGTTGCCTTTTTGAGCTTTGCCTATCTGGAACCCGAATTGCGCACGCTCCGGCTCGATATTTTCAAAGATATGCGCAATATGTTGTTGGGCAAGGATAACTGTGTAACATGTGTGTGGACGGGGTGCGATAGCTATACCACCCGCGCTGTGCAAGGCATCGAATTTAACGGTCAGGTGAGCAACTGCGGGCGCACGACCAAAGACGGCGTGGATTTTATCAAGGCCGATGTGAGCGGGCATGAGCGGTATCTGGCATTGTATCAAACGCCGCAGGCGTATGGTGGCTGCCAGGGCTGCCGTTTTTTCCTGATGTGCAAGGGCAATTGCCCTGGCACGGCCCTCCAGGGAGATTGGCGTAACCGCTCGGAATACTGCACTGTGTGGAAACAACTGTATCGCCATCTGGAAGAAGAATTGCTGGATCAAGGCCAGATCCCCATCACTGCGCACCCACAGCGCCAACAAATCGAACAGGCCCTGCTGGATGCCTGGGCGCATGGAACCAATCTGTATATGGCGAATGTCCTGTCACAACTACAGGCAGCAACATCCCCTACCACGGGCAAAGTCCACGGCGGCGCTCGTAGCGACAGGCATGGCGACCATACCGATATGCATCGCGCCGAAACGCCGCATGGCGACATCCCCCATGGCGACAAAGCGCACGGCGATCACACCGATACCACTCGTGCATAAGGGGAAAAACATGGAGCAACTCGATTTCAAACTCCCTGATTTTACCCGCATCAGTTGGGTCGGTGAAACCACGCGCACGGTCTGGCAGCCGCGCATTGAACGCGTGCGTGTGGCCTGGCACGCGTTGGAGTGGCTGTCCGTTTTGGCCGGAATTCGCACCTGCGCTGTCAGTGTACTCTCGCCAGAACAATTGATGACCGAAGCCGGCGAGTGGGCTAAACACGGCCTGAGCGTTCTGCCGGTCGCTATGCAGGGTGTCAGTCAGTATACTTATGCCAATAAGCCTGTTCAGCCAGAAGCCGGTCAGCCATTTTCCTTTCGCTGCGTCTTGGGACTGCCGCAGGATGTGAGCCGTTTCAAAGAGGCGTGGGATGCGGATGATCATCGCGCCATCGGCAAACTGCTCGGCTACCCCGAATGTTGCACCGAGTTTTTTTACGAAGTTTGGGTCACGCACAGGATGATGGATACAACCTGGCCGATGGCCGGTGGTCTCCACACAGCAGCCACAAACGGGCATTGCCTTCAGGCCATCGGTTACGTAGAAGCCAACATCTTGTGGCGCTGGGCCGGCGTGCGCGCCGCGCCGCACCTGCCGTGCAGCTTCCAATGTGAAGCTACCCGGAGCTTAGGACAGCAATTGATCGCGTTGGGCCGTGAGGCCGGCTATGCAGCTGAGATGGACTGGTTGCTGGAAGCCCTCTCCTGGCCGGTAGAGTGGTCAGCTCTGCACGGCATTGCCGAAATTAAAACACCGCTGTTCAAAATCTCTACCAACACTGACGCCACGTCTGAAAAATATGTAGTGCAATGGCCGGGCAGCGCATATCCGGCCGAAGGCGCGGCCGGCGTGTGCTTTCCCTATCGCCCGTACGCACATCCCCGCCCCCCACACACGGATACGCTCCGACAGGAGCCAGCGTCTATGTCAACCTGGTATGCGCAGGACAATGGCTTTCCCTCGCGCGCAGTTATGGACGAGGCGCACCATCCTCTCGTAGCGTTGGCGCGGGTGACGTTGGCCGGGCAGGGCGGCGCCGTGCTTGACCTGGGTTGTGGTAATGCTGTCCTGCTCAGTAAACTTTACGCGGACAATGCAGCGCTCATCCCGTTTGGTGTAGATAATGTCGCCGCGCATATCGCCCACGCTCGAGAAGTGCTGCCGGACTTCGCCGCAAATCTGGTGGAGGATGATTTGTTTGCCGCCGACATGCTTTGGCCGCCCGACCGCCGCTACGCTTTGGTTATTTTGATGCCTGGACGGTTCTTGGAAGTGGATGCTGCGCGCGCCGCATCACTCAAAGCGCGTCTACAGCAGCATGTTGAGCGGATTCTGGTGTATGCCTATGGCGACTGGCTCACGCGCTATGGCAATCTGCAAGGTCTGGCGCAAGCCGCCGGTCTGACGTTAGGTGATTCCGACGCTGCTGCTCCTGCGGCGTTGGCGTATTTCCCCAGTCCGTAATGTCATGACAGAGAACAAGAAATCGCCAATGTTTAACATTGGCGATTTCTCTATTTACTCTTGATATATCAGAGAGGGTATGTTATGCTGCACAATCTGGGGTTGATGTAACGACCATGCTATTTTCAATAATGCGTCACCACCTTCGTGTTCATCGGTGCCCAATTGTAGAACCACTCGGCGTCCGGCAATGATAGATTCACACAGCCGTGGCTCATTGGCGTGCCGAAGTTATTGTGCCAGTATGCGCCGTGTAATCCATAGCCCTTGAAGAAGTACTCTGAGACGCAATTGACACGCGTTTTTCGCCAACTACGCAGTGCAAATAGAGCACTCTCTCCCCATCTTCGAAGGCGATCTCACCAGTAACGTTCAACAGTTCCACCAAACGTCGTCTGGCCTGGAAATCCTCTTCCGCTTCAATCAACTCGTCGTGCATTGCCTCTGCAAACCCCATGATGGTCAATACCCAATCACTGTCAACGGCCTGTTCGTGGAGATTGGCTTTGACTTCGTCGCGTTGGGCGCGCAGGCTGTCTAGCGTGATCATGTACCGTTGTTTGCGTTCCAGAAATTCGTCTTTTTCAATATGTCCCTCAAGATATACATCCAGCACCTTGTCATACTTGCTCTGTTCACTTTGGAGCATTGTCTCGATAATTTGCAGGCGATTACGTAATGGCTTGGTGGCTTCCTCCTGTTTTTGCCTATACTTATCCAAGCCATCTTCTAGCTTCTGAGGCTCTGACAACAACTCTTTAATCCATTCCCAAGTAGCCTTATCTACCCGATCTGCCCGGTAATGGTATTTATTCGTACATGGCAAATCCCTATCGGCAGCTTGACAGTGGTAGTATTGACGATAACTGTGTCCAGAACGGGATTTGCGTGTTACTGTCCGAAGGAGGTAATGGCACTCCGCACAGCGCAACCGTGATTGTAATAAATACTTGTACTTCGTGTTGCGTTTACTGTCTCGCCTGTTTTGAAGCTTGCGAGTCTGGGCCGCTTCCCAAACTTGCTTGTCAATGATGGCAGGAACCTTTACAGGGATATTTTCTTCGCCATAATACCATTGCCCTATGTAGGTTTCGCTGCTTAACATCCGGGCTAAGGCAGTTCGATTCCATTCTCCATATCCCCTGACCCTTTTGGGGGCGGCAGTCATCTTCAAATCAGCCCCTGTTGGCACTTTCATCGCCGTCAAAGTATCTTTGATCTGCTCAATACTCATCGGTTTAGAGTTGCCATCGCCGACGGTATACCATTGAAAGATAAGCCTGACAATCTCGGCCTGACTTTCCTCAATTTCCAGGAAATTTCTGTCTTCTCGCTCCACGCCTTTGTATCCATAAGGTGCATGCCCATGCAAGATAACATTTCCCATTTTGGCCCTGCGTTTACGTCCTCGGACCAAGCGTTGGGTGATTTTCTCTCTCTCATATTCAGCCAGCATCGCACGCAAATTCTTATTGAGCCGTCCTTCGGGCGTGTCGGGAAAGTCGTACAACACATATTCAATCGTCACCCCGGCCTGTTTAAGTTCCTGTTCGACAATCAATTGCTTTGCGAGATCACGCGAGAGGCGGTCAAGTTCACGCACCACGAGTACTTCATATCCGCCTGCATGGGCTAACCTCAAAGCTTCGGACAACTGGGGAAGGTCAAAGGTAGCCCCAGATGCCCCACGATCATCCTCAGCTAAATCTGCGACGATATGATACCCCTGTTTGATGGCATACTCGCGACACAGGTGAGTTTGATCTGTGAGGTTCTCACCGCCAGTTTTCAATTTGTCGTTGCCTGAGCAACGTGCATACGTTATCGCTCTCTTTGTCATTACCTCATCTCCTTAAATTTGATGTCTTTGTGCCCTTCCCCTTGCCTGCCAACCGGCGGTTGACAGGCAAGCCGGAAACGTACAAGGTTACTCTTCCTCCCCGATCACATCCCACATCCGCCCATTGGAATGCTGCGGCAGGGGCGTCGGGTCGCCATAGGTGGGCAACTGCGGCGTCTGGGGCGGCATCTGCACGATGATCGGCGGCAGCATCATCGGTTGCTGCGGTGTGGTATGCTGACGCGGCTCGCGTTGGGAGACCTTCACCAGGATGAAGACCAACAGCGCGATGATGCCCAGCAGTGGAATGCCGGCCAGCAGCAGACCCACGATCAAGGCCAGGGCATCCTCGGAGAGCCGTTGTGAAACAATCACCGCCGCGCTGATGGCGAAGACGACGCCCAACAACGTCACGAAGCGCGCGAGCCGCGGCCCCAGTCGCTCTTCTTGTGTTACGGTCGTTGATCCTTTGCGCATCCTCTTACCTCCCCCAACTTCTACTACTACTCACGGTCTCTCTATCCGGCTGTGGGATGGCCCGGATGAGGGTAGAAATGAGGTAGTAGTAGTAGAAGTTTCCAACCGGGCGATGACCGCTTCGGTCAGCCGCCAATAGCTGCCCCCGATGGGCGCCGCGTCGCCGAACAGATAGCGCAGCGCCTGGGTCTTGCTGCCCCATTCTCCGCCGTGCTCGGCCCACCACGGACGGAGTTTTTCGGTCAATTCGGCCAGGTCGTCAGTCTGGGGGACATCTGGGAGTTCCACCAACGCGGGCGGCAAGGCTAACGCTGCGGACGCATCCTTCTCGCCGCCGACGGCCGCTTGAAGCTCTTCCAGTGTCACCTGCGCAGCCTGAAAGCGCACCACGTTCCGGCTCGTGACGGCCAGGAAGTCGCCCCGCCCTACCAACTGGTGCGCCGGGACGCCGCCTTGCCCGGCGGCGATCCGGGCATCCTCCGGGGAGACTACCCGCCCCACCAGCCGCAAGGGGAAGTTGGCGCGCACCAACCCCGACAGAATCGCGGCGCTGGGACGTTGGGTGGCGGCCACCAGGTGAATGCCGGCTTCCCGCCCGCGTTGCGTCAGCCGCAGCAAGGCAGATTCCACCCCGGCATCACTCATCACCAGGTCGGCCAGTTCGTCAATGAGCACCACGATCAGGGGCTGACTTTCCCGGCGTTCGTCGCGCGCCTTCATTAAGAGTACGAGGCTGCGCAACAGCTCGGACGCTTCCGCCGGGGCGGTGACGACCGGGCGCAGCAGATGCGGACAGGCGAATCCCGCCGGGAAAGTGCGCCCTTTGGGATCGATAGCGAGCAAGCTGACAGCGCCTGGGCGTTGCGTTAAGATGAGACTGGCGGCAAGCGTGCGCAGCAATACGCTTTTGCCACAGCCGGTCGTCCCGGCCACCAAGATGTGCGCCACTTCGGGACTGGTGAACTGCGCCAATAGCGGAACGCCATTGGCCTGGACGCCCAATAGCGCTGCGCCGGATGGCAATGTCCCGATGGTGTGCAGCAACGGCAACAACATCACCGGTTGTGGGTCAGGATGGGCGAATTCCAGGATCACGCCCTCCTGACCCCGGTGGATCGTCACGCTGGGGGTGCGCAACGCCAGCGCGATGTCGTCGGCCAGGCTGTGCAACCCCGCAAAGCGAGTATGCGGGGCCGGGTCCAGATGGAAGCGGATCAGCCGGGGGCCGACCGTCCCCCCGGTAATGCGGGCTGGACAACGATGCGCCGCCAGGGTCGCTTCGACCCGGTCAGCCTGCAATTCCAAGAAATGACGGATGCTGTGCATAGAATGGCCTCCCTGTAGTGGACTAGCTAATTGAGTACCTGCACCCCTTCCCCATTGCGGCGGACGGCGCCGGCCTTTTCCAACTCGTCGAGGTAGTTGTACAAAGTAGATCGTGAGATGTTCAGTTGTTTGGCGACACTGGACGCACCGGCGTCCGAGTCTTGCCGGTAGATGTCCAACAGCGTGTCCAATCGTTGGCGCTTGTTGTCCAGCCGAGCTTGCCGCGCCTGCTCCAACTGGGTGGTGGTTTCAGACGCCAGCGGCAAGGGGGCGGCATCCTGCACCGGTTCTCCCTGTCCAGTAGTTTCAGTGTTGGACACAGTTTGGACAACCGGACCGCCCAACTGCGCCAGTTGAACTTTCACTCGTTGTGCAGTAAGTTGGCGCTGGGCGTCCAACTGCTGTGTCAAATGTTCGCGCTTGAAATCGCTGAACTGGCGTTGCCAGGACTGCATTCGCTTGTCGAAACCGTTCAGGTATAGGCCGAATTCCATAAAGCCTCCATAGCTGTCCAACGCGGCGAGCAATCCCAGCACCACCGGCCCGTACAGTTGGACGACCACGCCCCACGTTGCTTTGACGCCTAACAGCGTCGCAAAGGCCAGGACGAACGCACCGACGGTGGACAAGACCGAAATGAGCAGCGCCAGTTTGTCCCAACGGCCCAGGCGTTCGCCTTTGCGATAGATTTCGACGACGCTGGACAACGTGCCAACCTCACTCCCAAAAGCCAACGAGAAGCTGCCCACCAACACCAACGCCATACGGAATTCGGCGGGCAGGGTGGCCAGTTCGGTAAAACTAAAAGCCAATACCGCAAAACAGAAGAACCCGATGCTGGAAGCTGCCGCCGGAATCAGCAAGCTCCAGCCCCGCAAGCCCATCATCATGGGCTTCTCCAACCAGAAATCTTGTTCATTGACCTGATAAGTCTGCACTGTCTTTCTCCTCGATGCACAACTGAAAACAAAAAAGCGGCCTACCTTGCCGCTGAACGGGCAAAAGTAGGCCGCTGCCTGGATGCACCCGTACTGAGGTCAGTACAGGCGCATCCATGATATAATAGCAGTTAGCCCACCGCTGCGCACGTCAACGAGTGGGTCAGAAGCGTGTTAGTGCGCCAACACTGACACGCTTCGTCCTTAATGAAGCAACTTAATCTTCGTCCTCTTCGGTTTCAACCTCCTGAATATTGGTAACAGTGATGTGACTGCTGCCGACATATTGCCGTAATAAACGGCGAATCACCTGACTCAACGATAAATCCTCAGATTTGGCTTTCGCTAAGGCCTGTTCGTACAGATCAACCTCGACCCAGGCATTGAGGCGTTTCCTTTCCATACTCCACCTGAACTTTGCTTCAATCTTACTTCGTTTCTATCCTCATCTTACAGCACAAATGAGGAATGTCAAGCCCTCAACGGAGGGTTTTGTAAAAGTCGCCGATAAAAAGACTGGTTTGTGGTGACAGGTACAGCCCGTCACCACAAGCCACCTTTAGGAACACCACTGCATTTGTCTCATTAGCCACTACCGCAACAACGCGGCACCAAGGCGCGTGTCACAGTCCCTTCTCTGTATCGCGCTTAAACACCAACAAGTCTCGAAACAGGTAGAGGCACTCTCTGTGGTCTTTCGCCCGTTGCACGAATTGCCCCCCATGCACCTGGGTAGAATACGGCACCTGATAGCGCATCTCCAAGTGCAAATACCGGGCAATCTCCGTGTAACACAGCCACGGCAGGTCTACCATCGCGCCCTCCGTTTTCAGCATCCCCATAAGCAATGCCAGGCGCGCGTGGGGCCGGCTCGCGCCCCACTTGCGCTTCACGGCTTTGGCAATGTCGCCGATAGTTTTGAGGAACACTTCCAAGCTGACATTTGCCAGATCGTTAGGTTGGTCGCTGTATTGCCCGGCGGCTTGCCGCCAATAGGGCGGGTCCAGGAATACCAGGTCCGGCACCGGCAAGTCTTCCGGCAAGCCCTGGGCGATATCCCATTGGCGGATTTCCGGGATACGCGCCGGGGTAGGTGTCAGGTCGCTGACGTAATAACGCCGCTGCCGTTGCTGGCATACGTCAATCGTCATTCCGCCGCCCGCAAATGGGTCAAAGACCACGTCAAACGGCTGGGTGTAGTAGTACAACAGGTTGTCCAGGATTTCCGGGGGAACGTTGCCGAAGTGCCGCACCGTGTTGGTGGCTTTGCTGAAGCTCCAGATGTTGTACAGCTCCGGGCTAAAATCGCGGAAAAGCGTCAAATCGGTCATTTGGCCGTTTTGTCGGATTTCTGCAATGCGGCGCTCTAACGTGCGTGGCTCCAGTCCAGTGGCGGCGGCAATGGTCTCGGGTGACTCGCAGCGCAGCCAGCGCGCCCGGATGTCAGCGGTGAGGTCCGCTTCCTGCTGCTCGCGCTTGCCCTTTGTCCAGCGCCGGAAGGTGCGGTCAGTAATGGAAAGCGTGGCGCAGATTTGCGCCTCGGGTAGCACATTCCACCAACGTAGCGCGTACCGCCGCTTGTCCTCCGTAGACAATTGCAGGCCGTGCGTGGCATTGCGGGAGACGGCCAGCATTAACAGTTCCGCCTCGCTGGCGGTGGGCGTCACGGTGACGCAGAGGCTCTCCGCGCCCGCCATTTGATGCGCCCGCCAGCGGTGGTAGCCGTCAATCAGCACATTGTCCTGGTTGACCTCAATGGGTGGCAACACAGCCAGGTCGTCGGCATAACTTTGAATTTTGCCGGCGTCCGGCTTGAGGCGCGGATACAAGTCCTCACGCCATACGATTTCTTCAGGTTTTCTTGTTTCCATTTGGGTTTCCTTATATGGTTAGCTACAAGTTACTGTGTGAACGTTGCGAGTTGTTGCGGGTCGCAAATCAAAGAGTGCAATGTTACGATTCGCTTGTCAAAGTGTGTGGTCGTAATATTTAGGTTAGATGAGTCTGTATCCAGGCGCGCAAGTCGCCGCCGGCCTGAAAGAAACCCACCAAATCACCGCCGCTCGGTACGGCGATCCGCCGTATCCGCGCCGAGAGTTCACTGAGGTGCGCTGCTCCCTTGTCCCCGGCGGCGTCCGTGTCGTAAGCGGCCAGGATGCGCCGGTAGGGCAGCAGATAGGGCAACCAGCGCGGCGCCAGACCTTTCTGTGCGCCCGCCAGGGAAGCCACATCCACCCATTCCCGGAGTTCCTGCCAGGCGAGCAGTGTATCCTTCTCCCCTTCGGCCAGCAGCAGCGGGCGACCATCCCCACGCAGATAATCCACCCCAAAGAGCGCATCGTGGCGGACCTGAGCGTTTGGCGCGTCTCGACGCGGCTGGCTATATTTCTGCTTGGGCGTGGGCGTCCAGTCCAGGTAGCGGCGAATCTTGAGTCCCCACAAGTGTCCGCCGCCAAAGTGAGGAATGACCAGCCCGCGCGCCAGATAGATTTTGTTGCCGTTCAAGCCCCAGCGTGCCGGGTCGTCGTACAGGTCGCGGGGATTCCAACCCAGTTGCCACTCGGCGATGGTCGCACTCTCTAATCCCCAACAGTGGTATTCGTACAACGCGCGACCATCCCCATCCCAAAGTTGTTGTTTGGCGTATGCCAGGAACTCCATTGCCCGCGCTTGCCATTGGGCCGCGGGTGGCTGTGTATCAGGCGAAACCGGGTGGGGACGTACCGCTGGCTGCTTGTTTTGTCCGTGCCGCAATCGGCCGGCGGCTGCGGGCGTCAGATCGCCACATTCCACGCGATAGGCGATGAGATCGCCGCATTTGTGGCACTGCCGACACCACCAGCGCGCCCCGTCGGGATGCTCCGGCCAGACACGGAAGCGATCCGTACCGCCACAGAACGGGCAAGGGCCGGCATACTCTCCGCCGTGAGTATTGGCGACATGCCGCAGGGAAGTATCCGCGCCAATGACCACCAGGATGTCATCGGTATCTAAGGGTGATGGTTTCACAGTACGTTTCTCTTTGTCTGGATTAGGGCAATTGTCGAATTGTCAATTGTCGGGCGCGGCTTTCAGCGGCTCGTTGACCGGACAATTCGGCCAGATGAGGTCGAATTGTCCGGTAGGGAAGCCGGCATCAACCGCAATGACAATTGACAATCTGCCAATTACCTCACTGCCAGCCGATACTCCATTGACTTAGGCCCAGACCCACTGCGCTGCCGGGCTTCCACTTCATCCCCCAGACGAGCCACCAGTTGTTCAAAGCGGCTGCTGGATATGCTCAACGGTCGGTAGATTTCGCGCCCGCTGACCCAGGCAGTGCCTCTGGCCGCTAACGCAGCCTTAATATCCTGGACTTCGTCGGACACATCCAGTCTGCGAATTTCAGTGGTCAAGCGGTGCAGATTGGCGCGCCAACGCTCGACAATCATCTGGGCGCGGTAGACGTGGGCGCTGTGAACGACCACGGGCAGTTGCGTGGCGTCAAGCGCCGCCAGGATGACGGCCACCTTGATCAGCATCACCCCAAAGCGCCCATAGTTGGCCTGGAAACGCGGCGGCAGGTGATACCGAGAGTCCGGCGCTGCCATATCCCAACTCACTACTTCGCTATACCGCTCCCAATGCTCCCACGCCTCCGGCGTAACCGTAACCGCGTGAGCGGTGAGCGGCGGGCGAATCACCACTGATAGTTTCTTTTTGGGTTTCCCCTCGGTATCGGTGGCGGCAGATTCCTCCAGGTGGGCCTCCGGCAGCGGCAGTAGTTCAGTCGCCAGGAAGCAGAGGCGTTCGACCAAAGAGGCCGGATACTCCAACTGCTTCGGCCAGAATTGCCAGGCGCCGTCCGTATCCATGCCCACCAGCGCGAACCGGGCAAAGAAGCCATTATTCCAAAGCTGGGTATTTTTTATATGGGGCGCCATCGCCGCGTAAGTGGTGGAGCCGAACACCGTAATGTATGGTCTTTTGATGAATTCCAACCCACGGTTGAGCGTGTCGCGCGGTTCATACGGATCAGGGCAGTCATAGAGGTCCAACAGCAAGGTCAACATACCGCGAGTGTAATCCCGAGAAAAACTATCCAATAGGTGACTTGCCTCGCCCAACAGAAAGCCGCGTTGGGCGGCCAGCGCGCGCCTCTTGAGCCAGTATTGTTGCGTCTCTTGCGACCACGCCTCATAAGTGGGAGGCACGGTCAAAGAGAGATCAACCATGAAGGCTTCAGTCGTGGTCCGGCTGGGCAACAGTAAGTGATCCAGGTTGGCCGCAGCCAACAGGCCCCGCGCTACATTTTGGGCGGTCGTCTTGCGTTCACGGGTGGACTGTCCGATGTAAACTTGGTAGAGGTTGGAATAGATGTGGTTGCTGGCGGTGCTGACCCCAACGTACAGCCGCCGGGCAATACTCTTGCTGATGAGGTCCAGGCACACCGCCTCGTGAAAGCTGCGCGGGGTGAGTGGGGATGCTTGCTTGGCAAAAGCGATGTACTCATCCAGATACCGCCCGGCATCCGCCGCCTCCCGTTCCTGGGAATCCGTCAGTCGGGCATACGCGGGCAATTCCGGCACGATGACGGTTGGGGCTAAAGTGTCGTCCTCACGTTGCAGTAACCGTTCCGTAGCCGCGGCGATTTCCTGGCGCAGTTGTGCGCCATCAGGGTGCTGGCTTAACGCCGCATCTAGCGCTGCCGGGCGGAAGCCGTGGTGCTGCGGCAACACGGCGACGGTGGTGGTCAAGAGGGCGGTGTAAGTAGCAGAGGGGAGAGCAGGGGGAAGGTCTTCCCCCTGCACCCAACGAGCAATGGCGTCACTGCTCATCGGGATACCTCCACTGCGCCCCTTGCGTCACGGCCGCTTTCAGTTGTTGTAGACAATGCGGCAGCTCGGTGTAGTGGGCGTGCAGAGCCACGTCAGCGGCGTGCCAAAGCGCGGCGTATTGATCGCACAGGGCAGCATAGGTTTTCTGTAGCTGAGCGTAGGTGGTCAATGTGTCTTGCAGGTATGATAGCAGTTTATCCTGCGCGGAGGGCGGAAAGTCCGGGCCTTCGTAATGGTTCATTGAACACCTCCATAGTCTGGTGTGTGGGTTGACAATCCCGCGGATGCCTCCATACTGGCAAGCACCTGCTCTTCGGGAGCGGGGTCATCCGCCGCCGCTGCCGCGTCTCCGGCCAGAGCTAAGGCAGCGGCGGCTTGAGCCTGCTGAGCCAGCCGTGCGTAACGGCGGCGCAGCAAAAAGGTGTATACATCGCAAAGCGCGGCACGCGCTTCTGGGGTAGATTTTGATTGCATAGCAAACTCCTTTGTCTAGTTTTGTTGAACGATATACTTGGGTTATGAGTTGTTTTCATCGGCCAAAGTGTCCATATCCGATTCCTCCTGTGGGAAATACCAATTCACTAGCTGCTGGGCTTGTAGATACGCCAGAGTGCGCGGCCTAAAGGTCGCCCGGAGGAACGCCTGAGAATCAGCATCACCACCCTCAGCGTCCTTGAAAGCGAGGGCGCACGTGGTCGCCCAGAAATCTAAATATGGGTCGCCGGTAGGTTCTTGGAGTTGAAGATTGTAAGCCTCGCCCTTGGGCACCCCCTTCGAAATACGGCGTGTTGGCATATCTCAAATCTCCTGATTCTTCACAGAGGAAATTGGCGTAGAAGGGAATTCAACGGAACAAACTTCATCGCCCCAGACCACAAACCCTTCTCGTGGCTTACGCGCGAACATCTCGAGTCGCGGTTCTGGGCTGGCCGGGGTCACCCGCTCGGTGTAAAAGATGTCGGGCTTGGCCGAATGGCGGGTCACCGGTGCATTGAACCACAGTCGTAGTCCGTTCTGCAACAGGTTCAAATGCCCAATGCGCCCAAATAACACAAACTCCAAGTCATACATCCACGAAAACGGGGTGAAGCCCACATTTTTGCACCAGCCAAAGGTGCATTGATATCGCACCCCCCACGTTTTGAATAGTTCCCAACCTGCCGGCAGAAATTTCTGGGTGGTCCACAAATAGATATGGCAGCCATCCGGTTCGGCCAGGTCGGGCACCGGCAAGGCGGCGATTTCTTCCAGGCTCATAGTAGGGTAATCCAGCGCCACGCCCTGGGTGGGGCGCGCATCGCGCTCGATCTTCTCGATGGGCCACGGTGGATCAATCACCAGGCAGCGATAGCGGCCACTGGGTAAGGGCACCGGTTCCGTCACCGGCGCCGGGCGCCGTTCCCGCGATGCTGCCTGTTGCCGTTCGACCAGGGCGCGTTGGGCTTCGGGGATGGTGAGTTCCCCCTGCGCGATGCGTTCCACCAGGTCCGGCGCTTGCTGCTGAAGCCGCTTGGCGTCGTTGACGTAGTGGGGGTTGACGCCCACCAGGGTCGCCGCCTGATCGCGCGCGCGACCCTTTTCGCCTTGCGGAATTTTTTCCGCAGGGCTACTATGTTGGTTGGTACCGGCCTCCATCCGTTCCCTTGCCGCGGCCACAAACTCCTGTTCCAAGTCCAGCGCCAACACCGCCCGCTGGCTGGCCGTCAGATGCCGGCGGTGGACGTTCTGGCTAATCACGAAGGCCAGTGGATCATCACCGCTCCATTCCTGGAAAACCGGCTCCACTCCCGCCAGTTGGCAGGCGGCGTAGCGTGCCCGCCCATCCAGGATGCATCCCTCATAAACCGAAATCGGGTTTTGCAGGCCGTGCTGTTGGATGTCGGCGGCCAACGTCTGGAGTTCGACTTCCGGTAATGGTGGGAAACAATCCATGACCGGATGTACCGGCAGTAGTTCCTTCATCGAATTGCTTATATCCATAAAACTGTGCCTCCCTTTGTACTAACTAACTTTTCCATTGTTAAAACCTCCTGAATATGTGTTTTCGCCCGTGTGGCTATAATGAAGCCTGCGAGCTATCATTCATTGTAATTCAGGGGTCTGGTTGAAGATGGTTGAAAACTGTTGAAAATAGGGGACTTCTGCAACAGATTGGAGGATGGGAAATGAGCACAGACGAAAAACGCAAACAGGTTGAGGCTTTGAGGAAAGTGCAAAGTCTATTAGGTTTCAAGACAGACATAGAAATGGTCAATGCGCTCAGAATTGACAAAGCGACACTGTCACGGGCACTTAATCCCAAGGAGGATAAACAACTCTCCAAGAAAGACCGATTGAAACTCGCCAAACTATTGGGGAACCGATGTCACAATCTGCACGACTTAACCCAGTTGGAGAGAAAAACTGGCTGGGTTTTGACTCCAGAGGAACGAGACGTTGCACGGGCGCATTTTCTGGGACTGGAACAGCTCAATTTTCATGGTGTACCGGTTTTTGACCCCCAACGCTATGTCTCGTGGGGGACCAAACTGGCTGAGGTACAAACAGCAATAGTTACGATGTTAGATGAAGGTCAGCAGGTATTGGTTATTCACGGAATTCCCGGCGTTGGGAAAACGACGTTAGCCTTGCGGGTACTTTATGAAAGTACCACGCGTGAATCCTTCCCTGGTGGTATTTTCTGGATTGCGATGGAAGGGCAACCCGAAACATTTGTCTGGCTCAAGTTGGCCGATTTCTTAACCCCCGAGACTCATTGGGATTTGCCTGCTAACGCCGCAACTTGGGAACGTTTGAAAAGCCAGGTTATTAAGCAACTCCCTGAACGGCAACGGTTTCTGATTGTACTGGATGGTGTAGAGGACTATTTCAACTGGAATATCTGGTTAGCCATTCCCGGTTTACATCTTTTAGTGACGACGCAATTGACTCACTGGGCAATGCACGACAAATCCGGCAAAGTCCAGGAATATTCCTTGGATGTTTTACCCCAAGAGATCGCACGCGTACTATTGACCCAGAAGACATCCGTTAATGTACCAGAAGACGTAATAGACCGGCTACTGGTGCGTCTGGGGGGACTTCCCCTGGCACTGAGCCTCGTCAATGCTTTGGCGCAGCAAGATCGCGGATTTCACATCTTGGCCAAAGATCTCAACCGAGAGCGCGTGATACCTTATCTGGAGTTGAATAAGGATGTGGGTGGGTTGGCCCAGACTTACAAAACGGATAGTTTGCAGTGGGCATTTGAGGTGAGCTACCGGCGCCTGTCCGCGGTAGCAATGTCCGTTTTTCGTTTTCTGGGGTTGGTAGCTCAACCTTTTTGGGTAGAACTCGTGGAGCAGATTTCGAGCTATTCGGAAGTCGGCGCCGCTCTGCGGGTGTTGGTGGGGCACGGCTTGCTGGAACTTGAACAAGCCGGCAGCTATCGTACGCACCGTTTGTTACACGAATACGCCGAGATATTACTGGAGCGCGAGGATAAGGAGCACCTACCGGTATGGCAGGAACGCTTTGCCGGTTACATGCTGGATTTGGGGAATGACATCCTGACTATGTGGGAATCGGGACAAGAACGCGCGGCTCTTATTCGTTGGTCGGAGGAGTTCGAGGCCTTTAAGCGGGGGTATGCGTGTGCCGCGCGATTGAAAAATGCTGAATGGTTGACGGCATATTGGCATCGGCTCTGGATTTACCTGGGCGTAACGGCGCAATCAGAGCAGGTAGCGAGGATGCTCCAGCCCTTCAATGGGATCGTACTTGACCCCGAATTGCAAACTATAGTCGCCGGTATAGCCGGGGAAACCTACCTTGTGATGGGGAAAAGCGCTGCCGCTATTCCGTTGTTGCAGCGTTGCCAGACCTACCTATGGAAACGGCAGCAACTTCATCCGTGGTTATTGACTACAATTCGTTTGGGGCAGGCCTTACTGGGAACCGGACAACATGCTCAAGCCAGGGCTTTGTTGTTACACGACCACGCTCAGGCATATCAGCAGATTCTGTCCGCTTTACCCATTACCGATCCATTGTTGGTCGAAGCCTGGGGGTTTTTCGGGGCGGTACATCAAGTGAGTGGCGATCATGTCGGAGCGCTCTATGGCTATCGCAAAGCGTTGGAAATGCAACGCGCCCAGCTACAGGCCCCCCAATACTGGCCGGCTGCCCGTACTCTGCTCAGCATTGGTGAAAACGAGGCCGCGATCAACCGCTGGGCCGCTGCCGCGCAGACGTTTGCAGAGGGGATGTCTGTGGCCGATGCCGGCGGCTATGACTTTCTGTGGGCAATGCATGCAGTCCAACGAGGGCTGGCGCTACTCCAACTGGGCGAGTCCGCGACCGCCAGAACCTTGTTGGGCGAAGTCGAGGAACGGAGCGGAGGCGATCCCCGGTTGAAGCCATTGCTATGTCTGGCGCGCGGAGAGCTGGCTTGGGAACAAGGGGACAACGAAGCCGGTGAGATAGCATACCGACAGGCCATTGAATCCAGCCAAAGGACAACACTGGAAGTTGATTTATGGTGGCGATTGGCGAAGCGTCGTCAGATGTGCCATGATGAAGGCGGAATGATCGCGGCCTGGCAAACGATCCGTGAACGCACGTATCAGACCGGGAACTACTTTCGCTATTTGCAAGCTACCCTTGCCTATGGGCGGCATCTGGTAGAACAAGGATCTGCAACGGAAGGACAACGCCTCCTTGAGGAAGTTGAATCTCTGGCTACCCAACGAGGCTACGTGGCTTTCGCGGCGGAGGCAGCGGAGGCCTTGGGGATGCAGGACATTGCCGAGCAATTCCGCGAGAAGGCCCGCGCGCAAATAATGCCGCTCCTGTTGGCCCTTGAAATTGAGCCAATAGACGGAGTGAATTTGGATAGCATTTTCATCGAAGATGCCAGTGGGGCATGGCAACTTCTAGCAGAAAAGCTCCCGAGTACGCCGGCGTTGGTGAATCCACAAAACTTCTGGGGAACACCCACCCCTGATAGTGAGTAAAGAACTGGTGGGGATGACGCCCATTAACGTGTGTGGGTGTTGTTTTGACTGCTCACTATGGAACCCATCATCACACACAACCACCGCCGCACGGTCAGGTAAAAGTTATAGAGCCTTAAGCCTGTTGGGGCGGATGTTTGTTGCGTTCGCCCCAACTTGCCCTATACTTATGAGTGTACCCTCTGGTCACAGAAAAGAGGACGAAGTGAGTGCGGAGATTACCCTGTATTATCGCCACGAGAAAGAGCCGGAGAAGGTTTGGCACACCACTGACCGGCAGATCGTCATCGGTCGGCCTAAAAATTTGAGGTGAACGAGACCAAAACGCTGACCGGCGTTTCCGAAGACCGCCGCCTGGACGTGTTGGCGACCATTTCTCATAAGCTCAATGGATGTCAGGTCCAGACTTTATTCCAATAAGGAGCAAACAATGACAGAAAACCCAGACCTCATTTCCGATCCTGATTATGCAGATTTCCCCATCCAGGTGCAGTGGGCCAGCGAAGGCGGGCGCGTGGTGCAGGTGTCCCGTTCCAGTGATGACCCAGAGATACAGGCGCGGGCGCAAAAGGCGTTGAATCTGGCGATGGGCACGATCCGGGCGATGGCTTACCGCGTTTCGCGGGCGGTGCAATCGCTGGAAGACCAGGTGCGCCCGGATGAAGCCGAAATCGAGTTCGGCGTGAACCTGGACGCCGAGGCCGGCGCGCTGTTGGCGAAGGCCGGCGCGGGAGCGCAGATTACGGTCACGCTCAAGTGGAAGGTGGAGACGCCGGAACGCCCTAAGATCGTTGTCGAATCGCATTAAGGGAAGACGATGCCCTTCTACACCATTCACACCGAAGGCGGGCTGCTGCCTGCCGATTTGCTCGAAAGTATCCTAGCTGGCGACGCCATCGGGCAGGCCGAGGGGGATTTCCGCCTGCCGCGCGGCGCGCGCTTGAGCGATGAGATCGCGGCGGCGTGGGCCGATGCCCGCGCGTATTGGGAGGCATTCAACCGGGGGCTGCGCCGTCTGCCGGAGGGTGACCCCGCCATCACCCTCACCCGCGAATTGTGGTTGGCCCCGCTGCTGCGCTCCCTGGGCTACGATGACCTGACCTACTCACCCCGCGCCGCCATCGTCGGTAACAGCACCTACGCCATCTCTCATTATCTTTCTCCCCTCTCCCAAAGCATTGGGAGAGGGGCCGGGGGTGAGGGTGAGACTGAAGGCATCCCCATCCACCTGACCGGCTGCGGCATTGAGATGGACCGCCGCCCACCCACGGGCGTCCCGCGCCTCAGCCCACACGCGCTGATGCAGGAATTCCTCAACCGCACGGAGCACCTCTGGGGGCTGGTGAGCAACGGCTACAAGCTGCGTCTGCTGCGCCATTCCGCGCTGATGACGCGCCCGGCCTACATCGAGTTCGATCTGCAAGCGCTGCTCGCCGGCGAGCATTTCAGCGACTTCACCTTGCTCTACCGGCTGCTGCATCGTTCCCATCTGCCGCGCACGGCGGCGGACGCGCCGGAGTGCTGGCTGGAACGTTACTATCAACAGGCATTGGATCAGGGCGGGCGGGTGCGCGAGCGGCTGCGCGACGGCGTCGAGCAGGCCTTGCTCATTCTGGGGAACGGCTTCCTGGCGCAGCGCGGCAGTGAGGCGCTGCGCGCGCGGCTCAAAAGCGAGTTGCCGGCGCCCGCCTACTATCGCCAACTGCTGCGGTTGGTCTATCGCTTGCTGTTCTTGATGGTGTCCGAGGAGCGCGGGCTGGTGGGGCCGGAGACGGCGGCGCAGGCCGACATTTACCGACGCTATTACGGCGTGACGCGCCTGCGCGACCAGGCGGAAGGGTATCTGGCGCGCGACGAACACGGCGATCTGTGGGAGGGCTTGAAGCAGACCTTCCGTCTGTACGCCGAGAGCGACATCGCGGCGCGGCTGGGGATGGCGGCGTTGGACGGCGACCTCTTCGGGCCGGACGCGCTGCCGGATTTGGAGGGGGCCGCGCTCGCCAACTACGAGCTGCTGCGCGCGCTGCGCCATCTCTCGCTCTACCGCGATGAACGCATCCTGCGCCGCGTCAACTACGCCGCGCTCGACGTGGAGGAACTCGGCAGCGTCTACGAGAGCCTGCTGGACTATCATCCCGTCATCGAGACGCGCGACCACCGCCTGACCTTCGCCTTCGTCAAGGGCGCGGAACGCAAGACGACCGGCTCGTACTACACCCGCCCGGAGTTGGTGAACGAACTCATCAAGAGCGCGTTGGAGCCGGTAATCGCAGAAAGACTGAGGGGGCGAGGGGGGGACAAGGAGACAAGGAGAGGGGGAGACAAGGAGAGGGG
>JAKQHY010000230.1 GCA_029555965.1 Chloroflexota bacterium
GCTGCATGTTGTGCGTCACGATGACGATGGTGTAATCCTGGCGCAGTTCGCGCATCAAATCTTCGATGCGCAGCGTCGCAATCGGGTCTAGCGCCGAACAGGGTTCGTCCATCAAGATGACTTCCGGTTTCACAGCCAGGGTGCGCGCGATGCACAGCAATTGCTGCTGTCCCAGCGACAACCTTTCCGCCGGCTGCTGCACGTCGCCTTTGATTTCATCCCACAGGTACACCCGTTTCAGCAGATGTTCCACCCAATCGTTCAGTTCGCTGCCGCGCATCAGGTTGAGCGAGCGCGGCCCCATCGCCACATTGTTGAAGATGGACTGCGGGAAGGGGTTGGGCTTTTGAAACACTAATCCAATGCGCTGTCGCAGCTCCACCAGGTCGAGCGCGCCGATGTCTTGCCCGTCTAGCTGAACCAATCCCTCCATCCGTGTCCCCGCGATCTCGTCATTCATGCGATTCAGGCAGCGCAGAAACGTGGATTTCCCGCAACCCGACGGCCCGATCAGGGCCGTGATGCGCTGCGCCGGGATGTGCAGGCGGATGTCGAAAAGCGCCTGCTTGGCGCCGTAGAAGAAATTGAGATGCTGGACTTCAATAACGTCTTTTTTCCTGGCAACATTCATAGGGCTGACCTTCTCTGTGTAAGACTTGTTCCAAGTATAACGAGGGATGGCGGTTTGTCCAATTGTTTTCTCAAGGCAACACGCTATAATGCACTCTATGCGCGGTCAACATAAGACTTCTATCATCCCATACTGTTTGCTCCTGCTGATCGGCGGGGCGCTGCTGGGAAGCGGCTGCCGTCCTCAAACCGATACCCCCGTAGCGGCTGCGGCGACGGCCATCCAGAACAAAGGCTCCGATACCCTCGTCAATCTGGCGCTGGCCTGGGCGGAACGTTATCAGTCCGTGCATCCTGAGGTCAGCGTCGCCGTAACGGGCGGCGGCAGCGGCACGGGATTGACGGCGTTGGTCAACGGCACCGTGGACATTGCCAACGCCTCCCGCCAGATCAAGGCAGAAGAGATGACCGCGGCTGAGGCCAACGGCATCACCCCGATGGAATTTGTGATCGCGCGCGACGCGATTGCGGTGGTGGTTCATCCCAGCAATCCGGTGGATCAATTGACCCTCCAACAAATCTCCGACATTTTCAGCGGCAAAATCACCCGCTGGACCGAGGTGGGCGGCGAGGATCGCCCCATCGTGCTGCTCTCGCGTGAAACCAACTCCGGCACCCACGTTTATTTCCTGGAAGAAGTCCTGCGCCTGGGCGACAGCGAGAATAAAACGCTGTTCTCAACGGATACGCTGCTGCTGCCTTCCTCTGAGGGCATCGGCGTCGAAGTGCGGCAGAATCCCAACGCGATTGGGTACGACGGCCTGGGCTACGTCACCGAGGACATGAAGACGCTGGCCGTCAGCGCGGCGCCGGGCGAGCCATACTGGCCGCCGACGGCGGAGACGGTCAACGCGGGTCAGTACCCGATTGCCCGCGATTTGTATATGTACACCGCCGGTGAACCGACCGGCGCGATCAAGACGTACCTGGAGTGGATTTTGAGCGCGGAAGCGCAGCAGATTGTGCTTGACCTGGGCTTCGTGCCGGTGGGCGGTGAGTGAGCGATGAAGCGTCAACCTGTGTCCCTCTCCGAATTTCTGATCGAGCGCGCCATTCAAGTGTTTGGTATCTCGGCCATCGTCCTGGTGGCGCTGATCTTCTTTTTCCTGATCCGCGAGGGCGTCCCGGCCTTCTTCGAGGTCCCGTTGTCCAGCCTCTTCGGCGCGCGCTGGTATCCCATTGAAGACTACTTCGGCTTGTGGCCCCTCATCCTGGGATCGCTGATCATCACGCTGGGCGCGGCGATATTATCGCTGCCCCTGGGGCTGGCGACGGCCATCTTCATCGCCGAGATCGCGCCCACCTGGGTGCGCGACATCCTCAAACCCTTCGTGGAGGTGCTGGCGGGCATCCCCTCGGTGGTGATCGGCTTCATCGGGATGCTGGTGTTTGCTCCGGCGCTGCGGGTGGCGTTGAACCTGCCCACCGGCCTGACGGCTTTCTCCGGCATCCTGTTGCTGGCCTGGATGGCGCTGCCCACCATCGTCAGCGTAGCCGAGGACGTGCTGGACTCCGTCCCCACCACGTACCGGGATGCCGGACTGGCCCTGGGGATGACGCGCTGGCAGGTGATCTGGCGGATCGTGTTGCCGGCAGGCCGTTCGGGCGTGCTCACCGCGTTGATGCTGGGGGTGGGGCGCGCCATCGGCGAGACGATGACGGTGATGATGGTGACGGGCAACGCGCCGCGCCTTCCGTTGACCCCCGCCGACCTCTTCATGCCGGCCCGCACGATGACCGCGACGATTGCCGCCGAGATGGGCGAGGTGGCGCAGGGCAGCCCTCATTACCACGTCCTGTTTGCCGTTGGGCTGACGCTGTTTGTGATCACGTTTGTGGTGAATATGGCTGCCGCCATGGTCGTGTTCCGGCAGGTGAAGCGCGGCGAGCGTATGCTTTCATAAGGCAAGATGATGTTATCCCGACAGACTTCCCAACGCATTGCTTTTATTGTGATTTCCCTCTCGGCCCTGATAGTGGTCGCGCCGATTCTCTTCATTGTCGGCTACATCGTGGTGCAAGGCGTCGGCGCGATCAGTTGGGAATTCCTCACCGGCTTTCCCTACAACGGGATGAAATCCGGCGGCGTGTGGCCGGCCATTGTCGGCACTCTCTGGCTGACGTTGGGAACGGCCGTCGTCGCCGTGCCGGTGGGGGTGGGGGCCGCCATTTACCTTTCGGAATACGCGGGCGACAACCAACTCACGCGCGCCATCCGCATCGCCATCATCAACCTGGCCGGCATCCCCTCGGTGGTGTACGGCCTGTTCGGCCTCGGCCTGTTCGTGATTTTCTTGAATTTCGGCACCTCCATTCTGGCCGGGTCGCTGACGCTGGGCATCATGACGCTGCCGGTCATCATCAGCACGGCGGAGGAGGCGCTGCGGGCCGTGCCGCAGTCGTTCCGGCTGGTGAGCGTCAGCCTGGGGGGGACGCGTTGGGAGACGATCCGGCGGGTGGTGTTGCCGCAGGCGTTGCCGGGCATCATCACCGGCATCATCCTGGGGCTGGAGCGCGCTGCCGGGGAAACGGCCCCGATTCTCTTCACCGTGGCCGCCTTCTTCCTGCCCCGCTTGCCCCATTCGATCTTCGACCAGACGATGGCCCTGCCCTACCACCTGTTCGTCATCAGCACGCAGGTGCCGGGGATGCCGGTGCGCATCCAATACGGCACGGCGCTGGTGTTGATGTTCTTCGTCCTTTCGATGAACGTGCTGGCGACGCTGATCCGCCGCCATTATCGCCGGCAGCGGGTGTGGTGAGCGCGATGGACATCAAAATCCGCATAGAGGACTTCAGCCTGCACTATTCCGACGGGAAGGAAAGCCTGCGGCACATCACACTGGACATTTATGCGAACCAGATCAACGTCCTGTTTGGCCCGTCGGGCGGCGGGAAAAGCTCGCTGTTGCGCGCGCTCAACCGGCTGAACGATCTGACCGACGTGGCCGTGCAGGAGGGGCGCATCCTGTTGGATGGCGAGGACATCGCCGCGCCCGGCTATGACGTGATCCGCCTGCGGCGGCGGGTGGGGATCGTGTTTGCGCGCCCCGTCCCCCTGCCGATGAGCATCTATCGCAACGTGACTTACGGCCTGGAACTGGCCGGGATCAAGGATCGGGCGCAGTGGGATGCGGCGGTGGAGCGTTCGCTCAAACAGGCCGCGCTGTGGGAAGAAGTCTCCGACCGGCTGGACGAATCCGGGTACGCGCTTTCCGGCGGGCAGCAGCAGCGACTCTGCCTGGCGCGCGCGCTGGCGCTGCAACCGGAGGTTGTCTTGTTGGACGAGCCGACGTCCGGCCTGGACCCAATCTCCACCTCAAAGATCGAACGCACATTGCAGGAATTGAAGTCCGAATACACCTTTGTGGCGGTGCCGCACAGCGTCCAGCAAGCGGCGCGGATTGCAGACTGGGCGACTTTCTTCTTGCAGGGGGAGTTGATCGAGCATGGCGACGGCAAGACGATCTTCACGACCCCGCAAAATTCGCAGACGAACGAATACATCACCGGGCGGTTTGGCTAAAGGAATGAAAATTTCACGCGAAGATGCCAAGCTCGCCAAGTTCTTGTTTTTTACTTTGCGCCTTTGCGTGAAACAATCTTTATTTTCAGAGGGGCAGCGAGATGGATTTGTTTGGAGGGATCGAAGCGGGCGGCACCAAGTTTGTCTGCGCGGTAGGCTCCGGGCCGGACGATGTGCGTCAGGAAATCCGCTACTCGACGACCACGCCGGCGGAATCCATCGGCAGGGCGATAGCCTTCTTCCGCGACGTGCGGGCGCAAGGCGCGACGCTGCGCGCGGTCGGCATTGCCGCGTTTGGCCCCCTGGATCCCAACCCTACCTCCCCGACGTTTGGCTATATCACGACGACGCCCAAGCCCGGTTGGGCGCACGCCGATTTTGTCGGCCCGCTCCGCGCGGCGCTGGGCCTCCCGGTGGGCTTTGACACGGACGTGAACGGCGCGGCACTGGGCGAGGGCAAGTGGGGGGCGGCGCAGGGATTGGATACCTTCGTCTACCTGACCATTGGCACCGGCATCGGCGGCGGCGCGTTGGCCGAAGGGCGCCTGCTGCACGGCCTGATGCATACCGAGCTGGGACACATTCGCATCCCGCATGATTGGGGAGACGATCCTTTTCCTGGCGTCTGCCCTTACCACGGCGACTGCTTCGAGGGGCTGGCTTGCGGCCCGGCTATCGAGGCGCGTTGGGGGCAGCGCGCCGAGACGTTGCCGCCCGATCATCCGGCGTGGGCGCTGGAAGCGCGCTACATCGCGCTGGCATTGGTCAACACCCTCCTGTCGCTTTGCCCGCAGCGCATCATTCTGGGCGGCGGCGTGATGGAGCAGGCGCACCTCTTCCCGTTGATTCGCCAGGAAGTCGTGGCCTTGTTGAATGGTTACGTTCAGGTTCCGGCCATTTTGCGCGACATTGAGTGTTACATCGTGCCGCCCGGCCTGGGCAATCGCGCGGGCGTCCTGGGCGCCATCGCCCTGGCGCAGGCATCCCAATAATCGCCTCGAAGGTAGACACATAGCGCGGCCCCGCTTATGCGGGGCCGCGCGTTTTTCCCTCTTGCGTCTTGGCGCCTTCGCGTGAACCTAAATGCGGGCTTCAACCACGGTGCTGCTCGGCCCGGCAATCGGCAGAGTGAACGAGAATTTGCTGCCTTTGCCTAACTCACTTTCCACCCAAATTTTACCGCCGTGAGCCTCCACCACCATCTTGCAGAACGTTAACCCCAACCCTGTGCCGCGTTTTTGGCTGCCTTGGACCTGCGCGAATTTCTCAAAGATGCGTTGTTGATGTTCTGCCGGGATGCCTGGCCCCGTGTCAATCACACTGATCGTGATGACCTCCGGTGTGGTCTCTAGTGTTGTGGTGATGACGCCGCCTTCTGGCGTATATTTAAAGGCATTGGTCAATAAGTTGGCTATCACACGACCGATCAGCGGCCCGTCGCAGTTTACCAGAATTTCAGTGGAAGTGAGTCCTACCTCTAATCGTTGCCCCTCCAGTTCTGCCGCCGCCTGCATCGTCTCAGTGTTTTGGATGATCAGGTCGGCAATGTTGGTCGAGGCCAGATTTAATCGAAACTTGCCCGCTTCCATTTTGTTGATGTCTAGGATTTCATTGACCAAGCTCAGCAAGATTTTGTTGCTGTGACGGGCATTTTGCAGCAGCCGCTTTTCATCATCGCTCATCTTGTCGGAAAGGGCCATCAACAATACATCCAGCCCTCCCATCAACGCGGTGATGGGGTTGCGCAGGTCGTGGACGATCATGTGGGTCAAATTATCGCGCACCCGTTCCGATTCGCGCAAGTTGAGGTTGGTGCGTTGAAGCCGCTCGGCCAGACTGCCGGTCAACTGGGACATCATCAGGGTGGGGACGGAGACTGTGATCCAGTTGATGATCAACAGATAACCGCGATTTTCCGCTTTGAAATCAATATGCCAGATGTCGGTGATCGGTGAAATGCCGTTGTACTCGATCAGAAGCATGGCCGCGTAACAAATCACACTGAAAACGGCGATGATACTGGCGCCGCGTTTGCCCATCAAAAATGACGTGGCGCCGACGATGAGCAGGTAGACGGCGGGCATTGGGGTCACCGGGCCGCCGGTGAAGTGGATGGTGAGCGAGATGATCAGGGTATAGGCAATCATTGTGCCCCAGGAGATAGCGCGTACCGGCCAATGCGCGCGTAGTCCATACATACCCACTATGGAAATCAACAATGAGGCCCCTGCAATGAGGGAAAGTTCCAAGGGTGGGATGTTTAATGCAATCAGGCGCGGGTCCGAGGCTAAGATCATGGCGCCTAGGGCTAATGTGACAAATCCGCCGACCCACAGGGCATTGCGGAGATCACGCGCTTCTTCTACATGGGTATCTGAGATGTTGGGGGCGGATTTTTCTCCCATAGCTTGACCTTCCCGAATGATCCGGTTTGCACTCGAATGGATACATTCAGTGTAGTCTATTTCAGGCGCGTGTCAAATCACGTTTGTTTTTTCTTTCGTTCGGCGCCCTGAACTTGTTGCATGGCGCGTTGTAGCTGCCACAAGATAAAGCGCATCCGTTGGATCACGGCGGTGCTGATGTTCCAAAGTAACTGCGTTCCCAGTACCGCATCGTCTTCACAGAGCGCGAGGATTTGGTCGCGGGGGAAGGCCAGGACGGTCGCGCCTTCTTCCCCGGCGATCAGATCGGCGCTGCGCGCGCCTTCGTCGAACATGGCGATCTCCCCGGTCATCTGCCCCGGCTTCAGGTCGGCGACGTGGATTTTGTTGTCGGCAATTTCCCCACGTGCGGTTTTTGTCAAGCCGTCGGGATCGTTCCACACTTCCACGCTGCCCGTGTGGATGACATAGAACTCACTGCCCAAATCATCAATTTTGACAATGTATTCGCCGGGCTTGTAACTGCGCGGTTGGCACTGCGCCGCCACCCGGATGCGTTGCGCCATGTTCAGGTTGTTTCCGATATCCGAGTGCGCCAGGAATTGCGCGATTTCGTTGATTTGCATCAACTCTTCGTCGCCGACGGCCACGTGGAGCTTGTCGCTGGAAAGCGGCAGTCCCAGGTAGGCCGCGACCAACCGGCGCGTGGTGTCGGGCGCCTCAAATTGCGGCCAGTGTCCAGCGTTGGGGATGATACGTAGATCCGCATCCGGCCATTCCGCAGCGACCATGCCGGCGTCGCGCAGCGGCACTGTGTTGTCTTCCGCGCCCCAGAGGACCAGCGCCGGCGTCTCCACTTTTGAGAGCTGCCCGCTCAGGTTGTTGTCGCGCATGGCGAAGAAACATTGTGCGCGCGTCCGCGCCTGACCGGGCCGCCGGGTGTCGGAGCGGATACGCTTGTAGTCGGCTTCGGTGATGCCGGTGCGCTCGGCAAAGGAAGCCGGGCGCATGATACGGTCGGTCATGCCCATCATCGCCCGCTCCCCCGTGGTGATGACCCAGCCGAGCGGACCGAAGCGTTCCAGCATAAAGATGGGGGTCACAACGGTGTTGATGTAGCTGCTCAATTTGCCGCTGAGGGTGGGGTTGAGCAGCACCATGCGCTCCACCAGCACCGGATGGCGCAGAGAGAGCGTCACACTGGTCATCCCGCCCATCGAGTGGCCGACCAGCACCACCGGCCCGTCGCTGACCTGAGCGATGAACTCGGCCAGCAAGTCGGCGTAACCGGGGATGGTGATGCGTTCTTCCGGCGGCGGCGATTGCCCGTAGCCGGGTAAATCCACAGCCAAACAGCGAAACCGTTGGCTGAGCAGACCCAGCAGGGGGGAGAGGGCATACCACGAACTGGACCACCCGTGGAGCAGGACGGCTACCTGGCGTTGGGGCGAGCCTTCCTCAACGACGTGGAGTTCTTGACCGTTTATCTTGTAGATTGCCATAGCTTCCTCACCATTGTAGGGATTGTCTGTGAATAAGGGCGCATATTGATGAACCAATCAGAGTTGCGGGTGATGCTGATCCTTTTTGTTGTATTTTTCACTACAATTCGCCTTAATCTTATCTTGTTTCACCCAAAATTCACATTACAAGCCAGTTACGGTTTCGTTAGGGGAGATAACAGTCTTATGTCGCGGCTACTTTTACCTTAATTTAACCACAGAATTGGTAAGAATGCAAAATCACTTTGACAGACAGTTCTTTAGATATAACATTGTCGGCAAGGATGTCTCTAAAGTGCGAAGGAAAAGCGAATGGTCAATTCTATGGTTTTGCGTGGCGGATCTCTTCTGGTGTTGGGCGGTTTGCTCCTCATAGCTTGTGCGGCGCCCGTCGCGCCGGTGGTGTCGCCGCCTGTCGCCCCAACGGCGACGTATGAACTGCCAGCGGCATCACCGACCGCCGGCCCAACGGCGACGTATGAACTGCCTACGCCGGTCCCGGCTGCGTTGCCTACGTTTGTGGCCTTGAAACCGGCGACGGAGGAAGCGCAAGTCTACCGGCGGGTGGAATTCTCCCTGGAGACAGACGGCGTCTTTGTCAACCCGTATGACCCCGCGCAGGCCGATTGGTGGGTGACGTGGACGGCGCCTTCCGGCGCACAAATGCGCGTCCCGGCGTTCTGGTATCAGGATTTCGACCCGCAGACTCAGACGCCGCAGGGCGAACCGGATTGGCGCGTGCGCTTCACGCCGACGGAAGCGGGCGAATGGCAGGCCCAGGCCGAATTGATCCAGTCGGGCTTACGCAGCGATGTCGTGAAAGTGAGCGTCGCGCCCAATCCCGGCGCGCGTGGATTTGTGCGGATCAACCCGAAAGCGCCGCGGTATTTCGCTTTCGACAACGGCGATTTCTATCTCACCGTTGGCGTCAATATGGGCTGGTCAACCGGCGACGATGTGTTGGGCGACTACACGCGCTGGCTGGATCGTTTCAGCGCGGAGGGCGGCAACCTGATCCGCGTGTGGATGGCCTCGTGGGGCTTTGGGATCGAGTGGGCGGACACCGGCCTGGGCGACTATTCCAAGCGGATGAAGCAGGCGTGGCAGTTGGATCAAGTCTTCGCGTTGGCCGAGGCGCGCGACGTCACGATCATGCTGTGCCTGCTCAATCACGGCGCGTTCAATGAGCGGGTTAACCCGGAGTGGGAAAACAATCCCTACAACGCCGCGTTGGGCGGGCCGCTGCAAGCTCCGGAAGAGTTTGTGACGAATCCGGTCGCCAAAGAACTGTTCAAGCAGCGGCTGCGCTACATCGTCGCGCGCTGGGGCTACTCGCCGGCGCTCTTCGCGTGGGAATGGTGGAACGAAATCCATTGGACGCCGATTACGGATACAGACCTGCGTCCCTGGCTCACCGAGATGACGGCGTACCTGCGCACCCTTGATCCCTACAACCATTTGGTAACCCATTCGACGGCCAACACCGCGGCTATCTGGAACGCGCCGGAACTGCAAATCACACAGGTGCATGACTACGGTGGGATAAGTCCGGCCTGGAGTTTCCCGGCGATGTTTCAGGTGATGCAGCACATTGCGCCGGGCAAGCCGATGTTGCCCGGCGAGTTTGGCTATTCCACCCAGAGTTCTACGGCGGTCGAGGCGATTCATCTGCACACGGGGCTGTGGGCCGGTCCCTTCTCTGGCTACGCGGGCACGGGCATGCCCTGGTGGTGGGATTCAATTGATCCCGCCGGACTGTGGACCGAATTTGGCCCGGTAACAACCTTCTTTGCCGGCGAGGATTTGACGACGTTGACGCCCAAAGCCGCTTCAGTACGGGGCGGTATTGCGACGGGATTGCTCTTGCAGCGCGAGGATCGCGTGTTGGGTTGGGTGATCCACAATAAGTACACATCCAAAGATGCCGCGCGGGTTTCTGGGCCTTACATCCCACGGGCGGTGGAGAACGTGCAGGTGACGCTCAATGATTTGAAAGACGGCGATTACATGGTGTCCTGGTTCTTCCCCGCCACCGGCGCATGGGGCGATCAAGCCGGGGTGCAAGTCTCGGAGGGCACGGCAACGCTGACGATTCCGATTTTGGAAACGGACATTGCTTTCAAGTTAACCACGCTGTAGCTTACGCCAGTCACCGGCCGATGCGTTTTTCTTTCCCAGAACGCAGATTGACGCAGAGGCACGCAGATTTTTAGAAATCAGCGTGCATCAGCGTTCATCTGCGTCCAACATATTCACCAACCCCCGTTCCCGGTAAACCTCAGCCGCTTCGCGGACGAGGGCGGCGGTCAACGGGGCGTCAAACTCTTTTTCCAGCCGCTCCGCCAGCGCGATAAGCTGCGGATAGGTGGTGCGACCGGGACGCAGCGTGCTGTACATCGCCAGCACGTCTTCATTGGAGAGCCGCGTGAGTTCGGCGGCGCGGCGGAAGTTTTCCGCTACCTGTCGGTATCCGGCGGCTTCGGCGGCTTCGGCCTGCGCGCGTAGCGTTTCCGCGCTGATGCGGAAGTCGTCAGGCGTCAGGTTGCCCGCGATCAGGGCCTCCAGGGTCAGTTCATCCAAAGATCGCCCGGTTTGGGAATGGATTGGGGCGGCGGGTGCGTTTTCCTCATTCATGGGTCGCCGCTTGCCGTTCTTGGAACAGAGCCATAATTTCCCGGTGGTAGGGCACGTCTTCAAGAAACGCACGCCGCATAGCCGGATCAGGGATGCGGGCAGCTTGAGCCTGGAGCAGTTCCCCCGCACGCGCCAGGACATCTGAAGCGCGCGGATCGGCGTTGGCTTGCAGGACCTGGTAGCACGTTAAGTGGACTCGAAACGGCTCGTCTGCGCCATCCAACGCGCCATTGAATGCCAGGTGCGCCAGGATTTCTTCCACATATTCCAGCGCGCGCGCCGGGTTGCCCTGGGCCAACGCTACCCGCGCCAATCCGGCCAACGGTTCCATCGCACGATTCAGTTCACCAATTTCGTTTTTGATCGCCAGACTGCGCTGATAGGCCAGGGTGGCTTCATCCCAGCGTCCTAATCCGGCCAGAGCATGTCCTGAAACATCCAGCACAAAGGCGAGCAAACGACGGTCGCCAATGGTCTCGGCGAGTGGCAACACTTGCTGTGCATAATCCCAGGCGGTTTGATGGTCGCCCAAACTGTGTGCGACCATGCCCAGATTGCCTAGCGAAATTCCTATACTGCGCCGGTCGCCGAGGCCGCGTTCGACGGTCAGGCTTTGTTCGTAATAACGGCGCGCGCTGAGGTAATCCCCTCGAATGCGACAGATTTCCCCCAGATTGCTCAGACTCCAATGTTCTCCCTGCACATCGCCGACCTCACGACAGATGGACACCGCCTGCTCACAATAAGTCGTCGCCTGTTCCCAATCACTCTGCACGTGGTAATTTTCCCCCAGGCTATTGTAAGTACGGCCTTCCCCTTGCCGGTCGCCGATTTCGCGGTAGAGGGCTAGGGCTTGCAGAAGATGTCGTTCTGCTTCGGCGTGCAGGTTTTGATAATTGCTGGTCAGCCCCAGACCCCGCAGGGCGTCCGCTTCTGTGTGACGTGAGCCGGCGGTGCGCGCCAACGCCAACGTGTGCTCGAATTGCGCATAGGCCTCGGGGAGTTGGCCCATGAGCAACAAGGCGCGTGACCATTCGTAGGCGCCCCGTGCTTCCAGTTCCCGCAATCCCGCGCTCTGCGCCAGGGCAATCGCCTGCCGGGCCGCCGCCGCCGCCGTTGCATAATCTGAGGTGGTTTGGGCCTCATTGGCTTGATGCAGATAATGGGATATTTGCGCTTTAACGTCGTCTTGCATAGGCCTTCATTATACTTGCGTTTGCGCTCTCTCACAAACAGGAATGGTTCGGTTTTGCCAGAGTGTCGTGGCGGCGCCCCTGCTGTGGATTCTGTCGTTGGGGTTGCTGCTCCGCGCGCTCGCCATTTGTGTTATACTATCCCCCAATCCCTAATCCCTAATCCCTAAACGGAGAATCGCTCGTATGAAAATTGCACGGCACCAACTGCTTGGCGTCTTCTTCACCAGTATGGGGGCGTTGGCCCTGGAAGTCATTCTGACCCGTATCTTTTCGGTGACGATGTGGTATCATTTTGCGTTTTTGGCAATTTCGTTGTCATTGATGGGGAGTGCGGTGGCCGGGGTGGTATTGTACCTCATCCCCAGTCTCTCACAACCGGAGAATGCGCGCCGCTGGATTGGCTGGTTGGCGCTGGCGCTGTCCGCCGCTGTCCCACTCACATTCCTCATCTACCTGCAAATTCCCTTCAAACCAGTGCTGATGAACCGCGATCAATGGTTTTCCGGCGGACAATGGCTCTGGCTGGCCGTCATCTACCTGGATTTGTCGCTGCCCTTCTTCCTCTCCGGCTTCACCATCTCCCTGGCGCTGTCGGGATGGGCGGCGGAGGCCGGGCGCATCTACTGGGCTGATCTGACGGGGGCGGCGCTGGGTTGCTTGTTTAGTATTGTGGCTTTGGAATGGCTTGGCGGCGCGAATGCCCTGTTGGGCGCCAGCGTTTTACTCGCGTTAGGCGGGGTCGCTTTCACCAATGGTTGGATTCCTCGCCGTCGCGCGCAATGGGCGTCTGTGGGCGTGGCCGTGTTGCTGCTGGCGCTGGTCGGCAGCAACGTGCTCGCGCCCTGGCTGTTGATCCGCGTCAACAAGGCCGGCGGGGTGGAATCTCCCCCCATTTACGAAAAGTGGAACGCGCACTCGCGGGTCACGGTCTATGAACCGCAAAATTTCCCCTTCTTTTGGGCGGTCACTCCAAAATATTGGGATAAAACGGTTGCCCAGGAAGACGTCAGGATGGCGCACGCGCTGTTGCTCATTGATGGTGTGGCCGGCACGCCTATCCAAAATTTCAACGGCGACCTGGAGCAGGTCAAATTCCTGCGCTACGACCTCACCTCCTTCGTCTACCACATGATTGAAAAACCCGACACGCTGGTCATCGGGCCGGGCGGCGGACGGGACGTGCTGGCGGCCCTGGCGACAGACGCGCCCCACGTCACCGCCGTTGAGGTCAACCCGGCGGTAGTGGACGCGGTGCGCGGCCCCTTCGCCGAGTTCGCCGGGAATCTGTACACGCGCCCGGACGTAGAAGTCGTCGTCGCCGACGCGCGCGGCTACATTGATCGCAGTCCCAAGCAGTACGACGTGATCCAGGCGTCGCTGATTGACACCTGGGCGGCCGGCGGCTCCGGCGCGTTCGCCCTCTCGGAAAACAGCCTCTACACGCAGGAAGCCTTCCAAACCTACTACGAACACCTGACCGAGCGCGGTTATCTGACGGTGTCGCGCTGGTATCTGCCCGACCGCCCGGCGGAAACCCTGCGGCTGGTCTCGACGGGGATGGCCGGTTGGCGCGCGGGTGGCGTCAGCGACCCGCGTCAACACATTGTCGTTATTGCTAATCTCACCTCCGGCGCACAAACAGAGGGCCTCTCCACCGTACTTTTCAAGCGCACCCCGTTCACGGCCGGCGAGGTCGCAAAGGTGCAGGCTCAGGCCGAGGAACTGGGCTACACGGTCATCTATGCGCCGGGGACGCTCCCCACCGAGGAAGTGGGCGCGTTCATTGCCGGAGACGAGCACGCCGCCTTCATCGCCAGTTATCCGCTGGACATTTCGCCGGCTACCGATAATCGCCCGTTCTTCTTCAACTTGATCCTGCTCGGCGACCTGTTTGATCCTACGTTGAGCGGCAGTGGCGTTTACCGCACCAGCATGGAGGCCATCCTCATCCTGTTCGGCGTGATCGGTATCAGTGTCGCCTTTGGCGCGCTGCTGATCGGCGCGCTGTTCTGGCTGAGCAAGCCCCGCGCTAGGCGAACGCCGCTGGTGCGCCCCTCTGGGCGGCTGCTCGGCTACTTTGCCGCGTTGGGCGCGGCCTTTATGCTCGTCGAAATCCCCACCATCCAGAAATTGACCGTGTACCTGGGCCGCCCGGTCTACTCCCTGGCCGTTGTCCTTTTCTCGTTGCTCTTGTTCAGCGGAATGGGTAGCCTGTGGAGCGGCAGTTGGGCTGAGAAAGACGTTCCCCGGCGTATCCGACAGGTCTTCGTCGTGCTGTTCGTTCTCCTTATCCTGCACCCCTTCCTCAGTATCGCCGTGCTCAAAGTGACGTTGGGGCTGGCGCTGGGATTGCGGCTACTCGTTGCCGTGCTGCTGCTCTCCATCCTGGGTTTTCTGATGGGGATCCCTTTCCCTACTGGCGTGCGTTGGGCCGGGACGCACCGACCAGGCGTCGTGCCGTGGTTGTGGGGCGTCAACGGTGTGATGTCGGTGCTCGGCTCCGCGCTGGCGACGGCGCTCTCTATCCACGTCGGTTTCCAAAGCGCGCTCCTCATTGCCGCCGGCGTCTATGGACTGGCCGGGTGGTTGTTGACGCGGGAATTACAAAAGATAAAGAATCTGTCGGCGGATTGAAAGTGACCTAAGCGCTAAATCCGCTCATAGAAATTACGTTATCCAAGAGACTATGTCCGAAGAATCTCTGACAACTCATATTAACGCAGCCAATCGTTTCCTTGAGGCTCGTCGCAAAGCGGACTGGGAGATGCTGTTCGCGTGGCTGCGCGGCACCTCCGCAGAATTGTTGCCCTATGAGGAGGTGCGCCAGATGCTGCGCGCCAACACCGGGTCCGAACGCGGCTTGCAGGACATTCCCATTGCGGCCATCGTTGGCAGTGTGAGCCGCTATACGGACTTCACCCGTAACTTCTTGCCCCGACAAGATCAGGACAGGAGCCGCTGGGTGAAGGTGAAGGTGGCTATGGAGGAATTCCAGGGGCTGCCGCCGATTGAGGTGTACCAGATCGGCCAGGTGTATTTCGTGAAGGACGGCAATCATCGGGTTTCGATTGCCCGTGAAATGGGCGCGACGCACATCCAGGCTTACGTGACGGAGGTGCAGAGCAAGGTACCGTTGACCCCAGAGGTGCGGGCGGATGATTTAATCTTGAAAGCGGAATATGTGGACTTTCTCAGCCGCACGCACCTGGACGTTCTGCGCCCGGAGGCGTCGCTGAGTGTGACCGCGCCGGGGATGTACGCCGTTCTTGCGGAACACATCCAGGTGCATCGCTACTATATGGGGGTGGAGTCCCAGCGCGCCATCAGCGACGACGAGGCCGTCACCCACTGGTATGACACCGTCTACCAACCGGTGAGCGAGATTATCCACCGGCTGGAACTGTTGGCGGCTTTCCCCGGTCGCACCGAGGCGGACTTGTATCTATGGTTGACCGAACACCGCGAGCACTTGCGCGAGAGTCTGGGTTGGGATATTCCTGCCTCGTCTGCGGCAGTAGACCTGGCAGAGCAGTTCAGTCCCACACCCAGGCATATCATCACACGGATGGGCGAGAAATTGCGCGAGTTGTTGACGCCCAATCCGCTGCTTTCTGGCCCGCGTCCGGGGACGTGGCGGGCTGCGCGCCAGCACGCGGAGCGTCTCTTCCCACGGCTGCTCGTCGCCTTGAATGGGCAGGAGAGCGGCTGGGTTGCGTTGGCCCAGGCGCTGGAGTTTGCGCGCCGCGAGGGCGGCCAGGTTTACGGGTTACACGTTGTCCACAGCGAGGCGCACAAGGAAACGCAGGCTGTCATAACCCTTGAGTCCGCCTTCAAACAGCATTGCGACGCGGTGGGCGTCCCCGGCGCGTTGGCCCTTGAAGTGGGCGACGTCACCGCCGCCATCATCGCGCGCGCGCGCTGGGCGGATTTGTTGGTGGTCAGCCTTGACTATCCGCCCGGAGCCGGCCCATTTGCCAAACTCCAATCTGGTTTCCGTGAACTGATTCTGCGCGCCCCTATCCCCGTGTTGGCCGTGCCGTGCCCGCTCTTTCCCCTCAACCGCCTCTTATTGGCCTACGATGCCAGTCCTAAAAGCCAGGAAGCGCTCTTCGTGACCGCCTACCTCGCGTCGCGCTGGAATGTCCAGGTCACTGTGCTCACGGTCAACCCTGACGCCACCGCCGGCCAACGCACCCTGGACACGGCGCTGGCGGCGTTGCGCGAGTATGGCGTATGCGCGGACGGGATATGTGAACCATCTGCGGCGCCCGGGGCGGCGATTGTAGTCTACCTCGAGACCATACAGGCCGACCTGGTCGTGATGGGCGGCTACGCGCATAACGCGATGCTTGAAGTCGTCTTTGGCAGCGCCGTCAACGACGTGCTGCGTAACCGGCGAGCCGTGCTCTGTTGCCGTTGAACGCACTTGTCAATTTTCAACATTCTGTTATACTATGTGAATTAACGGGTAAGATTCCAAGTTAATAGTAATAACATTACATTCGCCTGGATTTCTACAAATCCAGGCGAGTTTTGTTTTATCATGCTTGAGATACTTGCCTAGTATGTATTGAAAGGAAATAAGCTGTGAGTAATCGTGAAGTAGGAACTGTGAAATGGTTTAATGGGTCGAAAGGCTATGGGTTCATCTCGCGCGAGGGCGGCGAGGATGTGTTCGTTCACTATTCCGCCATCCAGGTGGAGGGATTTCGCACGTTGGACGAGGGCCAACGTGTCGAGTTTTCGGTCGAGCAAGGCCCGAAGGGGTTACAGGCCACCAACGTGGTGCTTGCGTAAGGTACAATAAGGAGAATTATGGCTACAAAAGTATATGTCGGCAATATGAGCTACGACACCACAGAAAGCGAACTGCGTGAGCTGTTTGCAGCCCATGGCGAAGTGACTTCGGTCAATGTGGTCAAAGATCGTGATACAGGGCGCCCACGCGGGTTTGCCTTTGTGGAAATGGCGACTAAAGAAGCCGCGCAGGCCGCAATCACTGCCTTGAATGGCAAGGAAGTGGACGGGCGGCAGCTTAACGTGAACGAAGCGCAGCCTCCCAAAGAGCGCGGCAGCTACTCGAACAACAACAGCCGGGGCGGCCGCCGCGAACAGCGTCGGTGGTAAGCGTGACCGTGAGGCGGTGACGTCCGACGCCACCGTCACTCACACTCACCCCGCAAAGAAGTTGTCCTTACAAGGGCCGGTACTGTAAAGTACCGGCCCTTTTTGTTTGCCGGATGATTTCTTGCACTACCCTTTAATCCTCCTACAATGCGGTTCAGTGGCCTGAAGCGCCCACTAAAAATCCAGGTCTTAAGGAGTTTTCTATGACAACTAAACGCGCTCAAACTCGCGAGGCCCGCCCGCTCAACCGCGAAACCTTCATCCAGCCCTGGCCCGAAGCCGGCCTGATCGTGACCGACAGCCCCTACGATTCCGTGCCAAGCCTCGTCATCGAGGATGGCGTCATCGTGGAAATGGACGGCGTGCGCCGCGCAGATTTCGACATGCTCGACTGCTTCATCGCCGCGCACAGCCTGGATTTGGACGTGGCGGCCGAAGCGATGACGACGCCCTCCTGCGAGATCGCGCGGATGATTGTGGACATACAGGTGAGCCGCGAGGCCGTGTTGCGCCTCACGCGCGGCTGCACCGCCGCCAAACTCGTGGACATCGTCCGCTCGATGAATGTGCTGGAGATGATGCTGGGCCTGACCAAGCTGCGCGCCCGGCGCACGCCCGCGAATCAGGCGCACGTCACCAACCGCAAGGAGCATCCCGCGCTCCTCGCCGCCGACGCCGCCGAGGCCGCCCGGCGCGGCTTCGCCGAAATCGAGACGACGGTGGGCGTGAGCCGTTACGCGCCGCTCAACGCGCTCGCCATCCTCGTCGGAGCGCAGATCGGGCGCGGCGGCGTGCTCACGCAATGCGCCGTTGAGGAAGCCACCAACCTCCGCCTGGGGATGCGCGGGCTGACGACGTACTCGGAGACGCTGTCCGTCTACGGCACGGAGCGCGCCTTCGTGGACGGCGACGACACGCCCTGGTCGAAGGCGTTCCTCAACGCGGCCTACGCCAGCCGGGGCGTCAAGACGCGCTTCACGTCGGGCACCGGGTCGGAGGCGCTGATGGGGCACGCGGAGGGCAAGTCTATGCTCTACCTGGAAGCGCGGTGCCTGCTCGTCACGCGCGGCGCGGGCAGTCAGGGGACGCAGAACGGTTCGATCAGTTGCATCGCGCTGCCCGAATCATTGCCGGGCGGGGTGCGAGCGGTGTTGGCGGAAAACCTCATTGCCATGATGCTCGGCCTGGAAGTGGCGGCGGGCAACGACGCCTTGGCCTCGCACTCGGAGATGCGCAAGAGCGCCAAGTTGATGCTGCAATTCATCCCCGGCGCGGATTTCGTCACGTCGGGCTACGGCGCGATCCCGCGCTACGACAACATGTTCGGCGGCGGCAACTTCGACACGACCGAGTTGGACGACTGGTACGTGATCCAGCGCGACATGCAGGTGGATGGCGGCATCCATCCCATCCAGGAAGCGGACGTACTGCGCCTACGGGAGCGCGCGGCGCGGGCGATTCAGGCCGTGTTCGACGCCTTCGACTTCGCCGCCATCAGCGACGTGGAGGTGCAGGCCGCGATCACTGCCGAGACGAGCGCGGAGATGCCCGACCGCGATAAAGTGGCAGACATCAAGGCCGCGCAGATGCTCCTCAACGGGCCGATCACGGTCATCGAAGTTATCCGGGCGTTGGCGGAGGCCGGCTTCCACGAGGCGGCCAACAACTTGCTGGAGATGCAGCGCCAGCGCGTCATCGGCGACTACCTGCAACCGTCCGGCATCTTCGCCGAGGGGTTTCACGTCCAGAGCGCGCTCACCGATGCGAATGATTATGCCGGCCCAGGAACGGGCTATCGCGTGGAGGGCGAACGGTGGGAGCGGATACAGGCTATACCACAGGCGTGGAACCCGAGAAGCGAGGGGGAGAGGGGGAGAGGGGGAGAGGGGGAGAGTCCAAAATCCAAAACTTGTGGTGAGCGAAGCGAATCCATCCAAAATCGAAAATCGGAAGGCTGGCTCGAAGAATTGGGAGTGGCACAAGTAGGGGTGGAAACTGAGGTGGTGATTGCCGTCGGACCGGCGTTTGGGGCGGCGATTCAGGAGACGATTGGGGGGCTGGACTTACGTGACGTTCTTGAGGCGCTGCTGGCGGGGATTGCGGATGAGGGTGTTCCGGCGCGGGTGGTGCGCGTCCACCACACGTCGGATTGCGCTTTCATCGGGCACGCGGGCGCGAAGTTGAGTGGATCGGGCGTCGCCATCGGCATCCAGTCGAAGGGCACGACGGTCATCCACCAGCGCGACCTCGCCCCACTGGAGAACCTGGAGCTGTTTTCGATGGCCCCGAATATGGATTTGACCACCTACCGGCAGATTGGGCGCAACGCCGCGTGCTACGCCCTGCACAAGCCTACGTCCCCCGCCCCGGTGAAGATTGACAACACGGCGCGGTTGCGGCTCATCGTACAGACGACGTTATTGCACCGGCGTGAGACGGCCCTGGTGGAAGATCGGCCGCCAAGCACGCTGCGGCTGTGAAGGCGAGCGGACGGGCGGATTGGTATGACTTCTGTCGTTGGGCCGGCGATTTAGCCACCTGGCCGCTCGACTAACAGAAAGTGGCACAATCTCCAGGATTGTGCCACTGCTGTCTTAATATGCGCTTGTTTACGCTTCTAATTCACATTCGCCCACGCCCAAGATTTCGATGCTGAGGCTCTCCATCGTCTTAATGGTGGCGTGGACGGGGCAGTGTTCGGCGACCCGCTCGATA
>JAKQHY010000231.1 GCA_029555965.1 Chloroflexota bacterium
GACCGGCGAATTGGCAGCCACCAATGAAATCACTGCCCGCACCATTCGTTTCCTGGATTCAGGTTACAGCGATGACACGCACTTTGAAGAAGAGACGCTTGACAGCACGCAAGCCCCCGCCCCGACAACAACGGCGGCCACCAACGGCAACGGCAAAGCGCGCAAGCCGCGCGTTGCCGTTGACATTCCTTTTTAAACGGTTAGGCGGCTATATCGGTGCGTGGCGTGGGTCAGGTGTAGGTTGTTCCATAATCTCTTTCATGACTAGTGCCACGCACGCGACCGGTTTCTTTTCACTTGCTGTGGTTGGAGAGCAAAATGTCAATAATCGAACAAAGTGCAGTTGTGCCACGCCGGCGCTCGATTGTCAATGGACCCAGAAAACAGATGAAACGGCAAGACAGGGAAGGCGTCTTGCCATACAACAATATGGACAAACTTTGGGGGGAAGCGAGCTTGGTTAATAGGGCAGACATGAAATCTAGTTTCCTAACCGACACAGTCACCAATGACCTGTCATTTGTCATGGTCGATGAAATGGTGCAGCATGCCATTCAGGACGCCACGCAGTCTTGTGATCTGCCTTTACGCGGGGAAGCGTTGGCCTGGCTGTGGGTCTGCTGCCCTGATATTGCCGATCAACTGCCGTTACCTGGGCCAGGAGCAGTCGATGTACAACAAAAAGCAGTAGCCTATTTGGACCGCTATCCTGCGTACTAAAGTTGCCCAGAGACAGAGAAAAACACGCTTGCGTTCAACAGCAGCGTGTTTTTTTATTGGCTAGCTGTTTGCCAAAGTACCAGGAAAGCGGTAAGATGCTGACACTGCAATTTGTTTACCTAATCCAGCCGCAGAAAATCCAATAGAATCCCAAAAGCGCTTATGTTTCTTGTTATCGGCACCACGACGCTCGATCTCTTCAACAGTGGGATTACCCAGATGCCCACCATGCGCGGTGATGAGTTTACCGTTGACAGCCTGGTCTTTTGCCAAGAGCCGCTCCAGATGTTGTTGGGGGGGAATGGCGGCATTGTTGCCTATGTCCTGGCCCGGCTGGGCGCACGGGTTGCGCTAGGTAGCGCCATCGGCCAGGACCCGTCAGGTGATCTGTTACAGGGTTGGCTACGAGCAGCAGGCGTTGATACGCGTGGCTTGCTGCGTCACCCAACCGCCACCTCGACCACCACCATTGTCAGCGACCGCGCACAGAACCGGCTGGCCTTTCATCACGCCGGTTCCTCTCATCATTATGCACCAGAGGATTTATCGGTCGATCTCCTCCAACAGAGCGCGGTTTTGCTTTTTTCTTCCTTTACCCTCTTTTTGCAGTGGCGACCGCAAGGCTTTGCCCACCTCCTGGCCGCCGCCAAAGCGCAAGGGGCGATCACGGCGCTGGATATTGGACCGGCGATTGGTCAGCCGGTGACGCTGGCCGAAATCGCCTTTCTTTTGCCCCATGTCGATTATTTTATCTGCAACGAACATGAATTGGGCGTCTGTTGCGGGGTAGATGAGACAGCCGCCGGTTCCGCCGCGGGCATGGCGCAGATCTTGGCGGGTGGTGTACGTTGCGCCGTCATAAAACGTGGCGCGGCAGGGGCGCTCGTTCAGTCCAAGGATGATCCGGCGGCTGTCCATGTGCCGGGCTTTGCCGTAGATGCCCACATGACGGTTGGCGCAGGGGATTCGTTCAACGCCGGCTTTCTCTATGCGATCCGACAGGGCAAAGCGCCCCTAGAGGCGGCGCGCTTTGCCAATGCCGTGGCGGCGCTTGTTGTCGCCTCGGCCCAAGGGGCGCTCGGTGCACCGACATTGCCACAGGTAGACCAGCTAGTTCAGGCGTAGAAGGGAAATCCATGATCACGTTTGACCGTATCCAGGCGCAACTGCGTGCCAGCGCTCACCAAAACTATGAAGCAGTGGCAGCACCCCCGTTTACCTACTTTTTCAATCCCGACGATTCCTCCCCGTGGTCAAACTACGCCATCCCCGACTTTCCTGTCGAGGGCGAGCTGACGGCAGCGTTAACAGCATTAGTGGTTGCCTTTCGCGCACGTGAACGCTTGCCCCGCTTTGAGTTTGTTGAGGAATTTGCCCCGCAACTGGCTCCTGTGTTGACGGCTTATGGGTTCACTGAAGAAATGCGTGCCCTGCTCATGGTCTGCACCCCGGCGACCTATCAACCGGCGATGCCGATTCCTGATGTGACGGTGGCGGAACTGACAGTCGAAGCGCCCCTGTCTGCACTCCAGGAATTTCTGACCATCCAGCGGCGCAGCTTTGGCAATGAGGATGCCTCTGCCGTAGACGCCGGCGAAGCCCAACGGTTTCGTGAGCGTTTTCAAACCACCGGCGTCTTTGTTGCCGCGGTGGATGGGCAGATGGTCAGCGGCGCTTGTCTGCA
>JAKQHY010000233.1 GCA_029555965.1 Chloroflexota bacterium
CGCACCCCGATTGGTCGCCGGATATGACGCGCCTGGCGGTGGCCGGGCTGCTGAACAACAACTGGGACATTTACGTAATTGACGCCGGCGATGGCCGGCTGCACGCACTGACCACGCATCCCGCCAAAGACTGGGGGCCGCGCTGGTCGCCGGACGGCGAATGGATTGTGTTCGTCTCGGAGCGCAGCGGCAACGGCGACCTGTACCTGGCGCGCGCCGATGGCTCCGAGGAATGGCGGCTGACCGACAGTCTCGCCGTCGAAACCTTCCCGGATTGGGAACCGTGAAGAATACAGTTTCTCAACGGATTCAACGATTTTAACGGATTTTCTCTTTCCGTTGAATCCGTTGAATCCGTTGAGCATTTTGAGGAGATGAACCCTTGACCCACACCTTAACCCGACGACAGTTTCTAAAATTGCTCGGCATGAGCAGCGCGCTGGCGACATTGGCGCCGCGACTGCATGCGCGCATCCCCTACGCCGCCGCGCAGACGCTCGCCGCCAACAGCGACGCCTGGGAGTGGTACGGGCGCGCCATTCACGCCGTCGCCTTCTACGAAGAACCCTCGACCAAGTCCACCAAGCTGGACACGCGCAACCGCGACCAGGGATTTCGCATCCTGGGGGAGACGCACGCGCCCTTCAGCGCGCACAACGATTTGTGGTACGAGACCGAGCTGGGCTACGTCCATTCCGCGTGGGTTCTGCCGGTCAAAGTGTACCTCCCGCAGCCTTTTATCAAGGACAGCGGTGAGTGGGGTTTTTGGGGGCAAATCGCGCAGATTTACACCGAAGCTTACACCCAGCCGGCCACTAACGCCGGGCGCAAGTATCGCTTTTACGGCGGCACAGTCTTTCACGTCGTTGAGACGAAGGTGGACGAAGAAGGCGTCGGCTGGTACAAGGTGATGGACGACTACCCGCCCAAGACCATCTCCTACCAATGGGTGCTGGCGCGTGACGTGCACCGCATCCCCCGCGCGGAGACGTCCCCCATCCGCCCCTTCGCCGGCGCAAAACGCATCGAGGTTGACCTGAGCACGCAAACGCTGACGTGCTATGAGGGTGATGAAGTCGTCTTCACTACCCGCACGGCCTCCGGCGTTGGCGGCCATCTCGCCACCCCCACCGGCGAACACTGCGTGCTGCTCAAACAGGCCTCGCGGCACATGAGCAACGTCCCCTACGCGGGGATGGCCGAGGAGGATCAACCCGACCCGGCCGACATCTTCGATCTGCCCGGCGTGCCGTGGAACATCTTTTTCGATTTGCAAGGTACGGCCATCCACGGAGCCTATTGGCACAACGATTTTGGGATACCCCGCAGTCATGGCTGCCTCAATGTCGCGTGTGAAGCCGCGCGGTTCATCTACCGCTGGACGCATCCCATTGGCGGCCACGAGGACGAGTTTATCCAGAGCGACCGCAAGGTGGGGACGCCCATCATCATCCGGTAAAAAAATGATTCTCTCAATGGATGCAACGGAATTTAGCAGATAGTCTTCCGTTGAATCCGTTGAAGCTATTGCAAAGGGAACAGGAAACAAAGTGGGAAAGCACTATTGGCAGGCGAATGGACTGTTGTTGTTGACGGCGATTATTTGGGGATTTGCGTTTGTGGCGCAGCGGGTGGGCATGGATTACGTCGGGCCGTTCACCTACAACGCGGTGCGCTTCGCGCTTGGCGGGCTGGCGCTGCTGCTGCTCATGCCGCTACTGACGCGGTCAGCGTCGCCGCAAACGCCGGCACCCGCGTCGCGCTCGGTGCTCAAGAATAGCTTGCTGGTGGGCGTGGTCCTATTCGGCGGGGCGACGTTTCAACAGGTGGGGGTCGCCAACACCACCGCCGGCAAGGCCGGCTTCATCACCGGCCTGTACGTCGTCCTGGTGCCGATCCTGGGGCTGTTATGGAAACAGCGCACCGCGCCGGGGACGTGGCTGGGCGCGCTCCTGGCCGTCGGGGGACTCTACCTGCTCAGTGTGACCGAAAAATTCACTATGGCTACGGGGGATTTGCAGGTTTTGATCGGCGCCGGCTTCTGGGCCGTCCACATCCAACTCCTGGCGCACCTATCCACACACATCGCGCCGATCAAACTGGCTGCCTACCAATTCCTGGTCTGCGCCATCCTCAGCTTTGGCGCGGCGCTGATCCAGGAAACCATCACTGCTCAGGGACTCCGCGACGCACTGATTCCGATTCTCTACGGCGGGTTGATCTCGGTCGGGATCGCCTACACCCTTCAGGTCGTGGCGCTGCGGGACGCGCACCCGGCCCACGCTTCCATCCTGATGAGCCTCGAAGCGGTGTTCGCGTTGGTCGGGGGGATGCTGTTGCTGCAAGAATCGCTGGCCCTGCGCGGGATCGTCGGCTGCGCGCTGATGCTGGCGGGGACGCTGCTCTCGCAGTTGTGGGGAGTGCCAGAACGTGAGCCGTCAAACGTCAAGGTATGATGCTTGACGTTTGACGCAGCACCTCATTCCAGGAAGGCAAACGTCTCTCCCACCTCACGCACTAACGTGGGAATAGCATCCTCGCCCACCGCCCGCATGCGCAGGACGTAGAGCCAGCGGTCGTCGCCCTGGATGACCCAGGTTTCCGCCGGACCGCCCATATAGCCGGGCCATTCTTCGGTGAAGCGGAAGGCGGGGCGCCCCTGCCACTGCGCTTCCTCGGTTGCCAGGAGGGCGGGGGGGCGCTCTGCGGGATAGGTAGCTTCCAGCATTACCAGCGCCGTATTCGACGTCAGCGGCTCCGTTGGCCCCGGTGCCCACCACAGGCCGACTTCCCCCACCCCTGGGCATAACACCATCGTATCGCGCTCGCAAGAACGCCACACGCCATTACCCGCCCAAGCGTCTCCCTGCCTCTCCACCTCGACGAAAATCTCAGGCACACGCAACATCACCCCAGAGGGCAGCGTCTCAGACAGGACTCGGTAGGGCAACGGCGCCGCCCGGAAGAGGCCGGCGTGATGGCCCACCACCGGCAAGTCGGAGCGCACGTCTACCACCACCAGCCAGTCGCCAGATCGGGGTTCAAGCGGCAGTTGTAGCGGCGTCGTACTGACGTAGCGTTCTCCCCCCAATGACAGCAATTCGTAAGTCCCATAGAGAACCGTGCCAGGCTCAAACACCGTCGCCGCCACAATAGCCGAGGGAACCACACCCGGCGGGGCCGCGAGACTGACTTCAAGGCGCGCTGGCGGCAGCGCGGAGGCCACTTCCGGCAAGTGCAGCGATAGTTGCAGCGGCGGAAGCGGCGTGGGCGTGGGTGTGAGGGTAGGTGTGGCCGTCGGTGTGGACGTGAGCGTCGCGGTCGGCGGCAACGAGAGTGTGGCGGTGGGAACCGACGGCGGCGTCGCGCAGGCCGCCAGGATGAGGACTAACCCCAATCCGCACAGCCTTGGAAAGGTTCGTAGTAACGGCTTCAGCCGTCCAAAGACCGCTAAAGCGGTTACACCCAACCCAATCCTCACTTTAGTGAGAATCTGGAGCCGGCGCGGCAGCAACCACGGCCTGTACTGCCGCCACCAGTGGCGCGAACTCGTCATTTTCGTAAGCCTCGATGTGTCCGGCGTCGCCCAACTGCGTCATCCGGGAGTCTATGCCAATCTTGCCGAGGAAAGCCGTCCCAAACGCTCGCGCCATTTCCTCCGATTTGCCCTTGCCAAACAACTCGAAGCGCGCATTACAGTCCGGGCAAATCACGTAGCTCATGTTTTCCACCACGCCGATCAACGGTGTGTTCATGTGACCGGCCATGTTCGCGGCCTTCCGCACCACCATCTCCGCCAAATCCTGCGGCGACGTGACCAACACAATGCCGGTAAGCGGCAGCGCCTGCATCACCGTCAACGCCGCGTCCGACGTGCCGGGCGGCATGTCCACCACCAGGATGTCCAGGTCGCCCCAGAACACGTCATTCCAGAATTGCTGGATGGCCCCGGCAATCAGCGGGCCGCGCCAGATAACGGCGTCCTCTTCGCGTTCCAGCATCAGGTTGATGGACATGATTTTGATACCCGTAGCCGTGGTCGGCGGCATAATACCGAGCGGCGAAGAGAGCGGCGGTTCGGCGACGCCCAGCAATTTGGGGATGCTAGGGCCGGTGATGTCCGCGTCCAACACGCCCACGCGCAAGTCCGCGCGCCGCAGCCCCACCGCGAGCATCGCGGCCACGGTGGATTTCCCCACCCCGCCCTTGCCGCTCATCACCGCGACTACGGCCTTGATGCGGTTCAAGTTAGCCGCCGGGAATCCCGATCCCTGCTGCTTGCCGGCCTGCAACACCTCGCGCAGATGCGCTTTCTCCTCCTCGGTCATCGCGGTGAGCGCAACGCGGACTTCGAGGTCATCCCCTAGCGCGTCCACCACACGCCCCACGTCCTGCGCGATTTGATCCTGCAAAGGGCACGTCGCTACCGTCAGCGCAATCGTGACGTTAATCGTCTTTCCGACAATCTGTACTTCACGCACCATCCCCAATTCCACAATATTGCGGTGCAATTCGGGATCCATAACGCTGCGGAGAGCATCCAACACTTGTTCTTTGGTAATCACTCAAAGCCTCCTCTGAAAATAAAGACTGTTTCACGCAAAGGCGCAAAGGCGCAAAGTAAAAAACGAGAACTTGGCGAGCCTGGCGTCTTTGCGTGAAATTTTCATCCAACCGCTGGTGAACCGCCGGTTAATGATGAATTCCCTTGAAAATAGTCCGATAGTCTTTAGTCTAGTAGTCTGATAGTCATTTTCATCCAACCGCTAATGAATCACCGGTTCATGACGAATTCCCGAAAATAGCCGCTAAAACAGCGGATTCAAAGGGTGTGTTTTTGCGGGTGGCGCGCCGCCCGCAAATATTTTAGGACTCGCCCTTCAGGGTATTAGCATTATAAACCCCCCCAAGGCTGGGGGGGCTAAACACAGCACGCAAAACGATTGGCACTACGCCGCAACGGCAGCTTCCGCCGCTTCCTGCGCTTCGACTTTCTCCTCGTCGCCCGGACGGACTTCCCAAATGCGATCGGGAGCGGTCAACTTATCAATGTAGAGCACGCCCTCGCAATGGTCAATTTCATGTTGGAAAACGCGCGCGACGTAGCCTTTCAAGCGAAGCCGCAGGGGTTTCCCGCGCACGTCCACACCGCGCACGACCACCTCCGTGGCCCGTTCTACTTCTCCAACGTAACCAGGAACAGACAGACAGCCCTCCCGGCCCACTTCGGTTTGCCGTGAAATCTTCACGATTTCCGGGTTGATCACCATGTAGAGCTTCCCGCTGTCGGGAATTTTCTCATCTTCAGGCACTTCGATGACGATCAACCGGAGCAATTCGCCCACCTGCACCGCTGCCAGACCCACGCCCTCACGCTCGTACATTGTGTCAATCATGTCGTCAATAAGGCGAAGAATTTTCGGGGTGATCTGCCGCACGGGCCGCGACCGCTGGCGCAAACGCGGATCGCCCACCGTCACAATGTCTAATACTGCCATAAACCACTGCCTCCCACGCTAAACAAAACTCCATTGTATTTTATCTACTGATAGAAGCGGAGTGCATACTTCACTCCCGTACTCTGCAAAACGCCCCAACTACGATTTAGGAGCGCCTCCTCCCCGTAAAGAATCGTAGGTGGCAAACCAACTCAAGAACTCTTCCCGGCGGCGTTGGGCATCGGCCTGTTTCTGCCGTTGAATATACTGGCGCTGCCGCTGCGAAATTTCGGACTGCACACGCTGCGGATCGCGCAACCATTTCAATTCAAATTTCCCGGTGGTGCCGGCAGTTTCCATCATCACGTGCCCATAATGAAACATCCGCCCGAACACGCCCGGAACTGTAAAGCTGATGTTCTGGATACGATCCAGGGGCGCTTCCCGCCGGCTCTCCCGAAGTAACAAGGGCTTGCGTTCCACCAGCACCAGACGATTCGCGGTAAGCTGAAAATAGTCGTTGCGCCAGTCTTCGATGTACCACAGCAAGATCGCAAACAGAAAGACTTCCACCACCAACCAGGCCACCATCAACCAAATCATATAAGGGAGATACCAATTCCGTAGCAGCAAATAGGCGCCGCCTAACGTTGTCACCAATAGCGGGATAAAAATCCGCAGATAATGCACATAACCGGGCAGCCAGAAACGCCGCCAGATCACCGTGCCTCCATCTGGGCTGACCGACCATGGCGGCGGAAAGAAATAATCCCGGATCGAACCAAAAATCACGGCCCCCATGGTAGGGCGCGGCGGCTCCACACGCACCGGGACCGGCTCCGGGGCCGTTACAGTTTTGACATCCAGACGTTTTGCCAATTCCTCGCGTATCGCCCCTATGGAACGCAACACATCCCGTTCGCGGGCGCGTTCGATCTCGCGCGACACCAGCTCACTCAAATAGGCAGGGTGGCCGATAAAGTCCATGTCAATTTCAACGGTTTCGCCGGCCGTCTGCAAAACCAAGCTGCCATAATTCAGCAGATTAGCCATCAATCCGGAACGCACAAGGTAAGTATTCTCCAGATTCGCCAGAGAGCTTTCCTCAAAATTTTCCCGGAGCGGCCAGACGCGCTCAATATGAACCACCCGCTGGGTGGTCAGCACAAAGAAATCGTCCCGCCAGTTAAAATACTGCCATCCCGCCAGAAGCATCAAACCAATCAGGAACAGCCCCAGGCCCACAGCGACAATTTGCCCCCAGGTAGTATTGGTTGAAAGCACAAGCCCAAAAACCAGCAACAGGAGGACAAACAGAAGCAGCGGCGGGCCTACCTTGCGGAACAAGCGCGCCCAATGCCGTTGCTCTGAAAAGATCACCCACTCGTCTTTGCGCAACCAGGAAAATTTCGGTAACTTCTGGCGCCGGGCCACCTCGGCCCGCACCTTGAGCTTACGACGCAGATGCGCTTGCTTTTCAAGGAGCACGGTGAAATCGGAGCGCAAGATGTAAAGCACCCGCGTCACCGTCAGAGCGGCCGCCGTCGCATCATGAAAATCACCGATCACGAGGCCTGTTTCGCCAAAAATCCCACCAGCCTCCCGTATGCCCAAATCGTGCTTGACGCCGTTTGGGTCAATTCGGGTCAACTGCACCCGGCCCTCCAGGATATAATACAATCGGTCGGAATTTTGCCCCTGAGAGAACAGCCATTCGCCTTCGTTAAAGGTTTTCTCCTCAACAATTTTGGCAATCTGGTAAAGTTCCATCTCGCCACGCTCATCATCAAGATTGACGAAAAGGGGCATTCTCTTCAGATACGCGACGACTTGTTGTGGTTCCATTCTACTCCGCCTGTGATTGTGAGGTTAAATGGATAAGTTTGACTTAGAATTCACCGTTTTCATTATACCATAACCGAAAAAATCTTGCACTTTCGCCAAAATAATCGGAAGTCAAAGGGCAAAAGCCGCAATCATAGCGCGCGTTGATTTTATCCCGGCTTAAAGTAGAATGATTGCGTCAAGCAATCACTAAAACGACCTATCCCATGATAGGAACCAGACAATGGACAATGCACCTTCCGACAAGCGCAAAATCCAGATAGCGGCCTTTCTCGCCGCGCCGGGCGTCCATGCGTCGCTGAAGTCGCTGTACTTTGAGGCATGAAAACCATGCAACATCCCAGTGCGGCGTTGATGACACAGGCCATTGAGTTTGGCTTCACCCACTGGACGGTAGGTTGTCTCATCGTGCAAGGGGATGAGATCATCGCTATGAATGGCGGCACGATCTTTTCGGCGGAGCACGACGTGACGGGACATTCGGAGATCAATGCGATTCGCCAGGCCTGCAAGAAACTCGGCAGCCATCACTTGCGCGGCTGCTGGTTATACACAACGTATGAACCCTGCCCGATGTGTATGGCCGCCATCTGTTGGGCGAAAATGGCGGGCGTGGTCTACGCGGCGACGCAGGAAGATCGCAACGACCGGTGGCCCGTGGAAGTCCACCTCCGTGCGGCGGAAGTGATTGCACGCGCCGAGCATAAACCGCACCTCATCGAGGCGTTTATGCGGCAAGAGGCGCTAAAAATTCTGGAGCTTTGAGCGCATAGCAGGGGTATGCCCGAACCTGCGGGACAGTCTCGATAATGAAAATTTTTTACGCAGAGACGCAGAGGCGCAGAGACGCAAAGATTTTGCTATTTGCTATTCGCCATTCGCTATTTTCAAGGGAATTACCCATTAACCGGCAGTTCACCAGCGGTTGGATGAAAATTTTCACCACAAAGGACACGAAGGACACAAAGGGTTTTCTCTGTGAACTCTGTGATCTCTGTGGCTATTTTCAGAGGAGGGAGCACAAATCATGCCATTAACCGTTGAACAAAAAGCCAAACTCGACGCTTTTCTCGCTGCGCCGCTGCTCGCGCGTTTCGCCACGGCGTCGCCCGATACGTTGCAGCCGCACGTCGTTCCTGTGTGGTACGAGTGGGATGGGGAGATGTTGTGGATCAGTTCCTACGAGAGCACGCGCAAGGTAGGCGAGCTGCGCGCCAACCCCAAGTGCGCCATCGTGATGGACGTGGCCGAAAGCGTGGGCGGCGTCTCCGCCGTGCTCTTCGAGGGCGAGGCGGAGCTGGTCGCAGAGCCGCGCGACTTTGTACGCGACATGGCGCTCCGCATTTACACCCGCTATATGGGACCTGAAGGCGTCCTGGCCCCCGATCCACAGGAGTGGGCCAATTCGCCGGAGAACCTGATCATCAAAGTCACACCGCAGTTTGTGAAGGTGTGGTAAAAAGTAACGAGTAATGAGTAATGAGTAAGATGTAACAAGTGCGATACCCTCATTACTCATTTCCCATTTCCCATTTCTCATTTCCCCTACAAATGGAGGCACAGACTATGCCAGAAACAACCATGCTAACCTCCCGTCTCTACGGGATTCGTGATTTGCGCGTCGAGCGCGCGCCCATCCCCACGCCGGGGTCGGGCGAAGTGTTGCTCAAGATCGCGTCGGTGGGGACGTGCGGCTCCGACGTGCATTACTACGTCGAAGGGCGTATCGGCGACGCCATCGTCAAAGAGCCGATTACGATGGGCCACGAGTTCTCCGCCTGGGTGGCGGGCCTGGGCGAGGGCGTGAGCGAGCTTAGCGTCGGCCAGCTTTGCGCGGTCGAGCCGGCCATCTCCTGCGGGCACTGCGAATATTGCGAACACGGCCATCCCAACCTGTGCCCCGCCGTGCGCTTCTGCGGCACGCCGCCGATTGACGGCGTCTTCGCGGAATACGCCGTGATGCCGGCCGCCAACTGCTTCCCGTTGCCGGAGGGCTTCTCGCCGGACGACGGCGCGCTGTTGGAGCCGCTCGGCATCGCCATCCACGCCGTGGATTTGGCGCACCTCAAGATCGGGCAAACCGTGGCGATTCTCGGCGCGGGGCCAATCGGGCTGATGACCGGGGCCGTCGCCAAAGCGTCCGGCGCGGGTGCGATTTACGTGACAGAGCCGCTGGCGCACCGCCGGACGTTCGCGCTGGACTACTGCGCCGACGCGGCGTTCAACCCGGCGGAAGAGGACGTGGTGAAAGCCATCATGCAGGCCACCGGCGGGCGGGGCGTGGATGTCGCCTTTGAAGCAGCGGGCGCGGTGGAGACGCCCGATCAGGCGGCGCGCGTCACGCGGCCCGGCGGCAAAGTCATCGCCGTGGGCATCCCCGCCGACGACACGCTGACGATGACGGCGTCCGTCATCCGGCGCAAAGGGCTGACCATCAAAGTCGTGCGGCGGATGAAGCACACGTACCCGCGCGCCATCCGCATGGTGCAGCGCGGCCTTGTAGACATTGCGCCGCTGGCGACGCACCGCTTCCCGCTGGAACGCATCGCCGAGGCGTTTGAGTTGGTGGCTGGATACCGGGATGGCGTGCTGCGAGCGATGATTCAGGTAGGAAACGAGAAACGGTGAGCATTCTGCAACCCACTTTGCTAACTCTGGAAGCCACGGCCCGACCACTTTCTTATCGGGAAAATTTGATCGCGCTCTTGGGCGGAGAACTGGATTTCCATGATGCGGATAGCAGTTATGCCTCCCACAACTTTCACGCTTTTCCGGCTAAATTTCCGCCGCAGTTGCCGCGCAAATTCATTGCGGCTTTGACCCAACCCGGTGAAAAAGTGCTCGATCCGATGATGGGATCGGGGACCACCTTACTGGAAGCGCGGCTCGCCGGCCGCGCGGCGTTTGGCTGTGATATTGACCCGTTAGCCCTCATGCTCACCCAGGTCAAACTCACCGCGATGGAAAAACGCACTGTTAGCGACTGCCACTATCACCTGGCGACGCGGGCGCAGGCATGGATCAGCCAAAATCCCGATCAGGTACGGCAATCGTTAGATCAGCGGTGGGACGCAGCCACCCGCAAATTTGTTGATTATTGGTTTGCCGCGGAAACGCAGTTGGAACTGATGGCGCTGCTCCACGAAATTGAGCAGATTACGGACCCGGGGTTGCAAGCCTTTTTCAAATTGGCTTTCTCGGCCACGATCATCACCAAATCAGGCGGGGTCTCGTTAGCCTTTGATCTGGCGCATACCCGCCCCCATCGCGTCAAAGTTGTCCGATCCGCATCGGGCGAAATCCTGATGGGCGCAGATGTGCTGGCAACGTTATCCGAATCCCAGCATCGCTATCATGTCAAAACATTGCGGTCGCCGCTGGAAGAATTCAATAAGCGCGTTCAGGCGAACCTCAAGGGATTAACGGAATTGCACGACCTTGACGCTCCTTACACGCTGGCGCGCGGCAATGCTCAAGCCCTGCCGCTGCCGGCCGAGGCCATTGACTTGATCGTCACCTCCCCACCTTACGCCTCCAATGCCATTGACTATATGCGCGCGCATAAGTTTTCGCTGGTCTGGTTGGGACACCCGATCAACCATCTAGGCGAAAAACGCAAGACCTACATTGGCGGCGAGAATATTAGCGACTTTGCCTTTGTGAATTTGCCGCCCCATGCGGCGCAGATTGTGGACGAAATCCGGCGACTGGATGCGCCCAAAGGCGCCGCGATTCACCGGTACTACTCAGAAATGACCCACGCGCTCAGGGAAATGTATCGCGTCCTAAAACCGGGAAAGGCAGCGCTGGTCGTCGTCGGCACGTCCGTTATGCGTGGGATTGATACCCAAACCCAACACTGTCTGGCCGAAATCGGGCAAACGTTGGGGTTTGAAGTCCCGGCGATCGGCGTGCGGCGGCTTGATCGCGACCGGCGTATGATGCCGGCGGGGTTCAAAGTGGATAGACAATCTCAAATCCAACAACGGATGCATGAGGAATATGTGATCGGCCTGTACAAACCAGACATCACCGCAAAGGAAACACGATGAATTTAGCCGCCCTACGCAAACAGTATCATACGCAACTCTGTGAAAAGATTATCCGACTCAGCAAAGAAGGCGGTATCGAATACCCTAATTTTGCTGACCGAGATAATGTCTCCAGTCGAACCATTGCCTGGGGAATTGTCCGCCGCATGGATTACACCGCTAACTATCAGGCAATTTCGGGACAAACAGTGGGAAAACTGTTTGAGACATTGACGAAAGATTTTTTGGCCGCAACCCTGGTATTTTTACAGCATTTGCATCCTGGCCAATGGTATTATTCGACTGAAGAACCTATCTCCGCTTTCGCCCAATACGAACATCTCACTAATTTCTCCAGATTGGTCGAACAAAATAATGACCTCGCCACAGTTCTGGGACGTGATTATATTGTCCAGCCGGACATCGTCATCGGTCGCCGCCCCGTGAGTGACGCAGACATCAATAGAGAACAAATATTTGTCTCTCATGAGGATGGAATTGCACAATTAACACCTCTCAGGGAAAACAATGCAGAGCACGCCCCCTACATTCTCCATGCCAGCATCTCATGCAAATGGACTTTACGCAGCGACCGCGGACAAAACGCGCGCCTCGAAGCACTTAACCTGATTCGCAATCGAAAAGGACACACCCCGCACATTGCCGCAGTCACTGCCGAACCCTTACCCACACGGATTGCCTCTCTAGCTCTGGGAACAGGCGATCTTGACTGTGTGTATCACTTTGCATTGCCCGAATTGCAAGCAGCGATTATAGAGACGGGAAATGTAGATCAGATGGATATGTTGACTACCCTGGTGGATGGGAAACGCTTGCGCGACATCAGTGATTTACCCTTCGATTTGATTGCTTAGCCACAGAAGTCGCCATAAACTTGGTTCACGACAAGAACGAAAACTTCAACGCAAAGGCGCAGAACCGCAGAGTTTTTTGACTATAAAACTATCTGACTAACGACCATCAGACTATTTTTGGAGGAGTTCAATATGGAAACCCTAGCAGGAAAAATCGCCCTCATCACCGGCGCGAGCCGGGGAGTGGGACAGCAAATTGCGGTAGGATTGGCCGGGTACGGCTGCGACATCATCGTTCACGCGCGCAAGGCGGAAAACACTGCCCACACATTGGCGATGCTGAGGCCGATGGGCGTCAGAGTGTACAGCGTCGCCGGCGAGTTGAGCGACGATGTCGAAATTGCTGCGCTCATTGACGCGGTGCAAGCCGGGCCAGGGCGCGTGGATATTCTCTACAACAACGCCGCCATCCAGAATCCCTGGAAAGAAATCTGGGACATCCCCATGGCGGATTGGCGGACGACGTTCCAAATCAACCTCTTTGCCATGATCCAACTGTGCAACGCTTTCGCGCCGGGGATGAAGGCGCGCGGTTACGGGCGCATCGTCAACTTGACCTCCGGCATCCGCGACACGCCGCAGCTCGCGCCGTACAGCGTCTCGAAGGCGGCGGTGGACAAGTACACGCGCGACCTCGCCGCCGAGTTGCGCGGAACGAACGTGCTGGTCAACACCCTCGATCCGGGCTGGCTCAAGACGGATTTGGGCGGCCCCAACGCGCCCGGCGAAGTGGAAAGTGTGCTCCCCGGTGCGTTGGTGCCGGCGCTGCTGGAAGATGATGGCCCCAGCGGGCAATTCTACGCGGCGCAGGATTATGCCCAATGAACCATCGTGAACGAGTTCACGCTATTCTACATTACGAAACCTACGACCGGATGCCCCTCGTGCATTTCGGCTATTGGAATGAGACGCTGGACAAGTGGGCCGCCGAGGGACACATCACCTGGGAGGAATCCCACGCCTGGGGCGACGGCAATCCCACCGACGCGCAGATCGCGGCGAAGTTGGGCTTTGATTTCAACTGGAGCACCTGCTACAGCCCGGAAACCCGGCTGCGTCCGCCCTTCGAGACGCGCGTGCTCGCGGAACTGCCGGAGGGCGGTCGTCACATCCAGAACGACGAGGGCGTCATCATCTTGCAGAAAGACGACGCGACCTCGATTCCCACCGAAATTGAACACCTGCTCAAAGATCGCGCCGCGTGGGAAGCGCTGTACCTCCCCAAGCTGCGCTTCGCCGTCGAGCGGGTCACGCGCGCCTGGGTGAACTGCGACGGCGTGATGGTGCGCTTCGACCAGGGTGGGCTGGATTACCTGCGGCGCGGCGCGTGGACGAATCCCTACGGGATCAACGTCGGCAGCCTGTTCGGCGTCATCCGCAACTGGATTGGCATCGTGGGTCTGTCGTACATGCTGGCCGACGATCCCGACCTGCTGCAAGAGATCGTGGACGTCGTCGCCGAGTTGTGCTACCAGACCACCCAGACGACACTGGAAATGGTCTGCCCCGACGGCGGCCCGGCTCCGTTCGATTTCGGGCACTTCTGGGAGGACATTTCTTTCAAGAGCGGGCCGCTGATCAGCCCGCGCACCTTCCGCAAGCTGACCGGCGCGCACTATCGGCGCATTACGAACCTGTTAGCCCGCTACGGCGTTGACATCGTCTCGCTCGACAGCGACGGCGACGTGACCAAACTCGTGCCAGTGTGGCTGGAAAACGGCGTCAACACGATGTTCCCCATCGAAGTCGGGACGTGGCGCTCCAGCCTCGCGCCGTGGCGGGAGCAGTACGGCCGCGCCCTGCGCGGCATCGGCGGGATGGACAAGGTCGTCTTCAGCCGCGACCACGCCGCCATAGACGCCGAGATCGAGCGGCTCAAGCCCCTGGTAGCGCTGGGCGGCTACATCCCCTGCCCCGACCACCGCATCGCGCCGGACGCGAAGTGGGAGAATGTGCAGTATTATTGCGATAGGATGCGGCAGACGTTCGGTTAAAGAACTAGGGATTAGGGATTGGGCTGTCCCGATCCCTTTTCCAGTTTCCCGCCACCCGTTTCTCATGACTCATTACAGTAGTTACGCGGTTCGTTTCTTTGGACAGGATTTACAGGATTAACAGGATAAAAAAGTGTCTACGAAGCCTGCTCTAATCCTGAAAATCCTGTCAAAAAATGAGAAACCGCGTAACTCCTATCATTACTCTTTTCCAGGAGGACACGTTGATGAAAGGGATTATTCTCGCCGGGGGGTACGGCACGCGACTGTACCCGTTAACGATTGCGTTGAGCAAGCAGATTTTGCCGGTCTACGACAAGCCGATGATTTACTATCCGCTTTCGATGTTGATGTTGGCGAACATTCGGGACGTGCTCATCATCAGCTCGCCGGAGGCGCTGCCGGGGTTCAAGACGCTGTTCAAGGACGGCAGTCAGTGGGGGATGACGTTCAGCTATTGCGAGCAGGCCGCGCCGAAGGGGATCGCGCAGTCGTTCCTCCTGGGCAAGGAGTTCATCGCCGGCGAGCCGGTGTGCCTGATTCTGGGCGACAACATCTTCTACGGGCACGGGCTGCCGGATCAACTGCGCGCGGCGGCGACGTTGACGGACGGCGCGTTGGTCTTCGCCTACCCCGTGCGCGACCCGGAACGGTACGGCGTGGTGGAATTTGATGCAACCGGCAAGGCGCTGAGCATCGAGGAGAAACCCAAGCAGCCACGCTCGCATTATGCCGTGCCGGGCCTCTACTTCTACGACCGGCAGGTGGTGGACATTGCGGAGAATCTCAAGCCATCAGGGCGCGGCGAGTTGGAAATTACCGACGTCAACCGCGTCTATATGGAAAAAGGCGCGCTGCGCGTGGATCCGATGGGGCGCGGCGTCGCCTGGCTCGACGCGGGGACGCACGAGTCGCTGCTCCAGGCGGCCAACTTCGTGCAGGCGGTGCAGGAGCGGCAGGGGATGATGATTTCCAGCCCGGAGGAAATCGCCTACCGACGCGGCTTCATTGACCGCGAGCAGCTCATCAAGCTGGCGACGGCGCTGAAGAGCACGGAGTATGGTCAGCATCTACTGCGGTTGGCGGAAAGCGGGCGGTAAGCCGGCGATACCCTCACCTTGCGTCGGGTCAACGCCCCGTCCCACGGCAAAGGGGCGGGGCGTTTGTTATGAAGGGGATGGCGGGAGGCTGGGATGAGTTTTTTTGACATGAAAACCGTCTTTTTCAGTTACGCTGTCAGCAATGCGATCGGCACGGGGTTCATCGCCCGCCTGTGGCTGCAAAACCGCCGGCGCTTCGCCGGGCTGGATTGGTGGCTGGCCTGTTTTGCTGCGCACACGGTATCCATGCTGCTGGTCATTGTACGCGGCGCGGTGCCCGATTGGGTATCCATGATCGTCAGCAATGTCTTGCTGGTGGGTGGGACGTTCCTCTTATACATCGGATTGGAACGCTTTGTCGCCCAAGAAGGCCCTCAAATCCACAATTACGCGCTGCTGGCAATTTTCACCATCGTTCAAACGTATTTCGTTTTCGTCCACCCCAACCTGGCCGCCCGTGAAATCAATATCTCGGTGGGACTGTTGGCGATCTGTTTCCAGTGCGCCTGGCTGATGTTGCGCCGCGTAAGCGCAGAGATGCGCCCCATCACCACGGGGGTCGGGCTAACCGCTGTGGCCTATAGCCTGGTCAGCGTCGTCCGCATCCTCGTGGATGTAGTCGCGCCGCCAGGCCATGACTTCTTCAAAGAATCCGGCCCCTACGACACGCTCTTGATTCTGACGTACCAGATGCTGTCCATTGTGCTCATCTTCAGCCTGTCCTTGATGATCAATCGCCGCCTGCTGGCCGATCTGGGACGCGACCTCGCCGCGCGCCAGCAGGCGGAAGTTGCGCTGCGGGCGAGTGAAGAGAAATTCGCCAAAGCCTTCGAGGCCAGCCCGGACGCCATCCTCATCACCCGCCTCAATGACGGCAACATCATCGAAGTGAACGAGAGTTTCTGCCGGCTTTCGGGGTATTCGCGCGCGGAAGCATTGGGCCATTCTACGCTGGCGTTGAATCTCTGGGCCGATCCCCAAGATCGGAATAAGTTCACGGCGGCTTTGCAGAAAAACCACAGCATCCGCAATCACACCTACGACTTTCGCGTCAAGTCCGGGAAGATTTTGCGCGGCCTCTTCGCAGGGGAAATGATAAGCCTGGGGGAAGAAATCCACCTCTTGACCATCGTGAACGACATCACCGCCCGCGCCCAGGCTGAAGCCGTCCTGCGGTTGCGGCTGCGATTGCTGGAGTTTGCGGCCACACATACGCTGGAAGCGTTAATGGAAAAGGCGCTCGATGAAATTGAGGCATTGACCGGCAGTTCCATTGGTTTCTATCACTTTGTCGAAGAAGATCAGAAAACGCTCACGCTGCAAGCCTGGTCTACCCGCACCAAACAGGAGTTTTGCAAGGCGGAAGGACAGGGGATGCATTACGGGGTCGAGCAGGCCGGCGTCTGGGTGGATTGCGTCCACCAACGGAAACCGGTCATCCACAACGACTACGCCGCGCTGCCCCATCGCAAGGGGATGCCGCCCGGGCACGCCACCCTGATACGCGAGCTGGTCGTCCCCACCATGCGCGAAGGACACATCGTGTCCATTCTGGGGGTGGGCAACAAGGCCGTGGATTACGATGAGAGAGATGTCGAATGGGTCGCCTACGTGGCCGACGTGATTTGGAGTATTGTCGAACGCAAGCGCACTGAGGAGCAACTGCAAACCTATCAACGCCGGTTGGAAGCGCAAAACCTGGAACTGCGCAAACTCTCGCTGGCGATTGAGCAGAGCGGCAACACCATCATCATCACCGACCCCCAGGGCGTCATTGAATATGTCAACCCAAGCTTCGAGGAGACGACGGGCTATACCCAGCCGGAAGCGCTGGGGCAGAACCCGCGCCTCCTAAAATCAGGCGAGCAGGACATGGAATTTTACCGGAAGTTGTGGGACACGATCAGCGGCGGGCAAATCTGGCGCGGCGAATTTCACAACCGGCGCAAAGACGGCACATTGTATTGGGAATCCACCACCATCGCGCCCATCCAGGACGATACCGGACAAATCATCCACTACATTGCCATCAAGGAGGACACTACCGCGCGCAAAGAAGCCGAAGAGGCGCTGCATGAAAAGACCGAGGAACTCGACCGCTTTTTCAGTCTGGCCCTGGACTTGCTATGCATTGCCGATACCGAGGGGTATTTCCACCGCCTCAATCAGGCATGGGAAAAGACGTTAGGCTATTCGCTGGCGGATATGGAGAGCCACAGATTTTTGGACTTTGTCCATCCAGACGACATACCGGCGACCCTGGCCGCCGTCGGCGAGTTAGCCGCCGGGCGGGAAGTAGCCCGTTTTGTCAACCGTTATCGCTGCAAAGATGGCGCGTACCGCTGGATTGAGTGGCGTTCAACGTCCTACGGCAACCTCATTTACGCGGCGGCGCGCGACATCACCGAGCACATACAGGCAGAAGGTGCTTTACGCCAGGCCAAAGAAGCCGCCGAAGCCGCGCAGCGCGCCGCCGAAGCCGCCAATCGCGCCAAGAGCGCCTTTCTATCCAACATCAGCCACGAACTGCGCACACCGCTCAACGCCGTGATGGGCTTCAGCGAGTTGATGGGAAACGATCCCAACCTCACCCCCCAGCAAAGGGAAAACCTGGACATCATTGGGCGCAGCGGCGAACATCTGCTCGCCCTCATCAACGCAGTCCTCGACCTCTCCAAAATCGAGGCCGGCCGCAGCGAATTGCAGCCGGAAGTTTTCGACTTGCACGAGATGCTCCTGGGGCTGGGGGAGATGTTCAGCCTGCAAGCCGGGCAGAAGGGCGTGACGCTGGTGTTCGACTTCGCTCCCGACACCCCCCGCGTCATTCGCGCCGACGCGGGCAAACTGCGCCAGGTGCTCATCAACTTGCTCAGCAACGCTATAAAATTTACCGAAAAGGGAGGCATCATGCTCCGCGTACAAACTACCTATACCCCTCCCCAAAAAGCCGGATAAGAAAAACCTATGGACGCTATCTATCTAACGCCGTCGGCCATCAGCTATTTGACCCAGTCCATCCTGTCGCTGGCGATCACCGGCTACTTTTTGTACTGGAGCCGGGCCATCCCGCAGCGCAACCGGCAGCCACACCTGTTTCTCATCATGGGCTTCTTTGCAACCATCACCGGGTTCAGCCTTCTGCTCTTCGCCGAAGCGTCCCTGCCGCGCGGCGACGACTTCTACGCCATCTATCCTCAGACCGCCGTGTTGGGCGTGGGATTGGTGCTGCTGTTGCAATTCGCCTACCGCTTTCCGGCCCTGTCGCCGCGCCAAAAAGGGGAATCGTATCTGGTATTGGGCTTGAGCGCGGCCTATACCCTGTGGGAGTTGCTGTTCGCCCTGCACCGCTTTCGTTTACTGCGCCTGGGGCAAGTCATCTTCCGCCCGGAGTGGGCCGACTTCCCCCTGGCGTTGGCTTTCTTGTGGGCGCCAGTAGTCTTCGCGCGACAGACGATACGCATTTCTGGCGAAACGGCCGGCGCAAAGGCCCCTGCCCTGCATGACTTATGGCGGCCCCAGGGACGCGGCGCGCGCACGACGCGCGCCCTGGCCCTGGTTTACCTCCTCCCCTTTGCAATGAGCCTGACCAACCTTCTGGCCACGTTCTACATCGTCTCCAGGACCACCTACCACATCAACCTCTCTCTGGGCATCCTCATCGCGCTGGCGAGTTTTGCCGTCGTCTATCTCGATTACCGCCCTGAAGCGACCTCCTTCGTCGTCAAACTGGCCGGCGTCACCCTGCTGGCGCTGCTGGCCGTGCTGGGAACTGTCGGCTGGGCCATTGCTCCGCGCTATGCCGCCTCCTATCGCCCCACCCTGCCGGATCGGAACACGCTGCGCTTTACCCCCAACGCGCGCGGCGGCTATGACGTGACCTCACAACCGTTCTCCTTCGAGGCCGACCTGGGCGAAAATTTAGAACTGACCGAAAGCAACCAAAGATGGGAGACGAGGCTCGATTTTACGTTTCCCTTCTACGGCAAGAATTATCACGAGCTATACATAAGCGGCGATGGGAGCATCAGCATAGGACAAAGCCTCCGCCATACCTACATGCACTATCACCAGGGCGGCGACGCCCCGGTGATCCTGCCCCTGTTTATGGATTTGAACCCGGAAGCGGCCCCCGGCGGCGTGTTTGCCCGGCAGGATGGCGAGCGGCTGATCCTGACCTGGAACCGGATGCCGTCGTTCTATAAGCCCCAGGCGATTTTCACCTTCCAGGTCGTCCTCTACCGCGACGGCGTCTTCGACATCACCTACAACGAACTGTCGAATGCGCTGACGTACCTGCCCAACCAGGAAGTCTGCCAGACCCCCTGGCTGATCGGCGCAGCGCCCGGCGGTCTGGACACCTGGCCGCAGCGCGCCGATTTTGCCACGCTGCCCCTCCAGGGCGACGCGCGCGGGCTGATTCAGGATTACCAGATGGAATTTCGCAGCTACCTGCACCAGTTTTGCGCGCCCCTGGCTTACTTGATCATTGGCGCCAGCCTGCTGGTGATGGTAGGTTTTCCCATCTTGATTTATACAAACCTGGTTCGCCCCCTCAACACCCTCCTGGCCGGGGTCAAACAGATGAACACTGGGCGCTATGACGTCCAGATCGCCGCGCAATACCCCGACGAAATCGGTTTCCTGACGCAATCCTTCAATGTTATGGCGGCGGAACTGCACACGCTCATCCATAGTTTGGAAAGGCGCGTCACCGAGCGCACCCAGGCGCTCCAAGAAAGTGAAGCCCGGATGCGCCAAATCACCGGAGCGATGCGCCAGGCCGTCTGGCTGCGCAACGCCGAGACATTTGAACTGCTGTACGTCAATCCCGCGTATGAAGACATCTGGGGGCGGACGTGCGAGAGTCTCATGGCCGACCCTCGGTCATTCTTGCAGGCCATTCACCCTGAAGATCGGGAGCGCATTTGGGAAAAGATTCAGACCGAACCGCGCGACGCTTTTTTCAACCAGGAATATCGCATTCTCCAACCCAACGGCGTGGTGCGCTGGATCTGGGATCGCAACTTCCCCATCAAAAATGAGGCCGGCACCATCTACCGCACCCTCACCGTGGTCGAAGACATCACCGAGCGCAAACAGATGGCAGATGTATTGCGCCGCGCCAAAGAAGCCGCCGAGGCCGCCAACCGCGCCAAGAGCGCCTTCCTGGCCGCCATGAGCCACGAACTGCGCACGCCCCTCAACGCCATCCTGGGATTCAGCGAATTAATGGCGCACGACGCCAACCTTACCGCCGATCAGCATCAAAACCTGGCGATCATCGAACGCAGCGGCGACCATTTGTTGGCGCTCATCAACGACATACTGACCTTCTCCAAAATTGAGGCCGGGCGGATGGAATTGCAGCCGGAAATGCTCCACTTGCACCAGATGCTGACGGAACTGGGGGAAATGTTCAGCCTGCGCGCCCGGCAGCAGGGCTTAACGCTCGCATTTGACATTACCCCAGATGTGCCACAATACATCTATGCCGATCAGCAAAAACTAAAGCAGGTACTCATGAACTTGCTGAGCAATGCCGTGAAATTCACCCCCAAGGGAGGCATCACCATGAGTGTTGAAAAGCGTGAGTCGCTAACCGGGCGCAGCGCACCGCCGGAAGATATGTCTCCCGCAGCGCCCCCGACGCCGGCCACGGTCTGGCTGCACTTTGAGATCAAAGACACCGGCGTCGGGATTGCGTCCGAGGAGATGGACAAAGTCTTTGAGGCCTTTGTCCAAACCGGCAGCGGGCAGCACTCCCAACAAGGGACCGGCCTGGGCCTCCCCATCAGCCGCGAGTACGTGCGGTTGATGGGCGGCGACCTCACCGTCCAGAGTGAAGTCGGCGCCGGTTCGGTTTTCAGCTTTGACATCCAAGCCGAAATCATAGAGGCCATGCTGACCGACACGCACTCGACCTATCAGATGGTGGGGCTAAAGCCGGGGCAACCGACCTACCGCATCCTGATCGCCGAAGATGACGAAGCCAGCCGCGTTCTGCTGGTGAAATTCCTTGCGCCACTGGGCTTTGAAGTCGAAGAAGCGCGCAACGGGGCAGAGGCGGTGGCCCGCTGGGAAGCCTGGCAGCCCCACCTTATCTTTATGGATATGCGTATGCCGGTGATGAGTGGCCGGCAAGCTACCCAAGCGATCAAATCCAGGTTTCCCAATCCACAACCCGGCATAAGCGCGGCGGACCCCGCAAAAATCCAGACGCGCATCATCGCCTTAACGGCCAGCGCCTTCGAGGAGGAACGGGAGAGCTTCCTGGCCGCCGGCTGCGACGATTTTGTGCGCAAACCGTTCCGCGAGGCCACCATTATCGAGATACTCACGCGCCATCTAGGCGTGCGCTTCGTCTACGCGCCGCCGAACGGCAACCAGCTCCCCGTCATTGAGCCGCAAAGCCAACCACTGAACCCGGAAAAACTTGGCGCACAACTCACGAGGATCGCCTCGCACTGGAAAACTTCTATGCGGCGGGCCACGGTGGAAGGCGACCTTAAGCAGATGGAAGCCCTCGTGAGCGAGATCCGCGAGCAGGCCCCGGAACTGGCCGGACAATTAACCCGATTGCTTTATAATTTCGAACATGACGAAATCTTAAAGCTCCTTCAAACTTAACCGTTAGTTGAGAAAGAGCTATTGGTATGGAAACCCAGACACAAAAAGCTAGCATCTTGATCGTGGACGATACACCGGCCAACCTGCGCCTGCTGATGCAAATCCTATCGCAGGCGGGTCACAGAGTGCGCGTGATCCCCAACGGGAAGCTCGCCCTCCAATCGGTTGCCACGACGCCCCCTGATCTCATTTTGCTCGACATTATGATGCCAGAATTGGATGGCTATGAGGTTTGCGCCCAGTTGAAAGCCGATCCGGCCAGCGCCGCGATCCCCATCATCTTCATCACCGCGCTCAACGAGCCGCTCGACAAAGTCAAAGCGTTCAACCTCGGCGGCGTGGATTACATCACCAAGCCGTTCCAAACCGAGGAAGTGCTGGCGCGCGTCCGCACCCACCTGCACATTCACGAATTACAGATACAATTGGAAACCGCCAACACGCAGTTGACGGCTCGAAACGCCGAACTACAGGCGCGCAATGCGGAATTGCAGGAAGCCCTGAATGCCATCCACACCCTGAGCGGGCTGATCCCCATCTGCGCCTGGTGCGGCAACAAAATCCAGAATGAGGAAGGGCAATGGGTGAAAGTGGACACGTACATCGAATCCCACTCCGAAGCCACCTTCACGCACGGCATTTGCCCCGATTGCCTGAGGAAGTTAAAATCATCCTGAATCGCTCTCAACGGATGAAACGGACAACAAATGGAAGGTTTCACCGCAGAGGCCGCTGAGTACGCGGAGATTTTTTTTCAACTTCACGCGAATCCGCCAAGCCCGCCACGGCCTTGTTTTTTCCCTTTGCGTCTTTGCGCCTTTGCGTGAAATAGTCTTGTATACTGAGGAGACACCCTATGAAACAATCACGCGGTCCAAAAACCATTATCTTCCCCACCCCCATCTTCATCGTCGGCACCTACGACGAAGCCGGCAAGCCCAATCTGATGGCAGCGGCCTGGGGCGGCATCTGCTGTTCCAAACCGCCATGCCTGTCCGTCTCACTGCGCAAGGCGACCTACACTTACGGCGCCATCGTCGCGCGCGGCGCGTTCACCGTCAACATTGCCTCGGAGCAGTACGTCAAAGAGGCCGATTACGTCGGCATGGTCTCCGGGCGGGATGTGGACAAGTTCGCCGCCACTGGGCTGACGCCGGTGCGGAGCGAACTGGTAGACGCGCCTTACGTCGCCGAATTTCCATTAGTGGTAGAATGTAGCCTGTTGCACACCCTCGAAATCGGCCTGCATACCCTCTTCATCGGCGAAATCCGCGACGTGAAGGGCGAAGCGAACGTCCTTGACGCCGAGGGCAAGCTGGACATCCTTAAAGTCAAGCCGCTGATCTTTGCGCCCGACGGCGGTGGCTACTACGGCGTCGGGCCATCTCTGGGATCAGCCTTCACCATTGGCAACCAGCTCAAGAAACCGTGACCATTAAAACCAGTAGATGAAAAATCCATTCGTAGTAACTACTTCAGTGGTTCTCTTGACGACTGAAGTCGTTACTACAAGCCTAAAGGCAATCGCCTTTTAATCCTATCATTCCGTAAATCCTGTTATCTGCTAAGGAGAAACAACCATGAACGTAGCGTTCCTGAAACGCGCCCTGGCGCATGATGCCGATGTGATCGGCGCACTGCTGGCCGATATATCTCCGGAGCAAGCCCAGTGGAAGCCCGATGCGGACACCTGGTCGCTCCTGGAAATCATCAACCACCTGTACGACGAAGAACGGGAGGACTTCCGCGCCCACCTCGACCAGACCCTGCACGGGCTGCCGTGGTCGGGGATCGCGCCCTTCGAGTGGATTACCGAGCGCCGCTACAATGAGCGCGACCTTGCCGCCTCGTTGCAAGCCTTCCTCACCGAGCGTCGCGCGTCCCTGGCATGGCTGGATAGCCTCGCCGCGCCCAACTGGGATGCTTTCATCGCGCTACACTTCGGCGACCTGCGTGCCGGCGACGTCTTCGTCTCGTGGGTGGCGCATGACCAATGGCATATCCAACAGCTCGCCCAACGGCGGCTCGACTACACGCTCACCCAAATCGCACCCTATGACGCGGAGTATTCCGGCGCGCTCGAAGAATGACGCACACAACCGTATAAAAATTTCACCGCAGAGACGCAGAGATCGCCAAGTTTCTGTTTTTACTTTGCGTCTTTGCGCCTTTGCGTGAAACAGTCTTGTATTTTCAAGGGAGAAACCATGCCTATCATCGAACCTGAATTTATGGAATTGACAAAAGATTTGGACGTAGCAGCTTTCTGGGAAGAAAACGCGCAATGCCAGGCGTTCACCACAGACAAGCCGCGCTGCGCGCTCTCGTTCTCGCCGGACGACCACTGGATTTTTGAATTCGTGGACGTCCCCTCGACGCTGCGCTATTACCACGACACGGCGTACCGCAACGCGCTCCACGCCCAGGTCAACGCCATCATGCAGGAATACGTGGGCCGCGCCTTCTTCAACGAGGATTCCTGGGAGAACGAGCCGCGCCGCATCGAAAACCTCTTCGACTGCGTCTTCACCTACCACGAAGGCGGCACGCCCTGGCTCACCGCCGTCAACGAGGGCGACGGGCCAGACGACGTCGCCGCGTTCACCCGCATCCTCGACAAGGCCGAGGCCACCGACATCCGCGCGTGGGCCTTGCCTGCGCCATTTCTGGCGGAATGGGAAGCCCGCAAAACCGCCGGCAAGCCCCTGCCCTGGCTCGGCACAGGCAGCCGCGGCCCGGCAACGATCATGACCTCCATCCTCAAGCCGGAGACCGTCTTCTACTGGATTTACGACCACCCAGACATGATGCATCGCTTCCGCGATCTCCTGGCGGAAAAGATGGTCGAGTTCAACACATTCCTGCGCGAGTTCAGCGGCAACACCGGCAAAGGCTGGTGGATCACGGACGACAACTGCGCGCTCTTCAACAAGAAGCTCTACCGCGAATACTGCTTCCCCGTCTTGCAGCGCGTCCTCGAAGCCATGGCGCCCGTCCCCGCCCGCCGCTACCAACACTCCGACAGCGCGATGGGCCACTTGCTGGAAATGCAGTACGAGCTGGGCATCCGCGCCGTCAACTACGGCCCCACCGTGGACGCCGGCCTCATCCGCGCCAAAATGCCCGACGCCATCATCCACGGCCAGCTCCCGCCCATGCTCCTGCGCAACGGCAGCCCAGAAGAAATCCGCCAGCACGTCATCAGCAACTTCGAGAAGGCCGGCGCCACCGGCGGCCTCGAAATCACCACCGCCGGCTCCACCCCCGCCGGCGTCGGCGTGGGCCGCATGCGCTGGCTGATGAAAGTCGTACAGGAAAACTGCCGCTATTCGTAATCCGTAGTTCGTAGTCCGTAGTCCATAGTCCGTTTGGGTGCCTGCTTCCCAAGTAGGGGCCACATCCTGGATACCTTACGGAATACGCCATCACACTCACGGAGGCTTACAAAGAACCGTCTATGTCTATCAACGTCCGCTTTACCGATGCCGATTGGGAACGCATCGCCCGCGATTGGAACGCCTGGTGGGCCGGGGAACTGGAACGCCCGCTGGTGGTGCTGGAAACCGTTGACCCGGTCGAGGCCGATTGGTCGCAGTTCACCAAGTACGGCCTGGACACGCCCGTTGAGCAGATTCTCGACAACTGGGAGCGCATCCTCAACGCCGCGTATTGGCTCGGCGACGCCTACCCCAAGTGGTGGGTCAACTTCGGCCCTGGCGTCATGGCCGCCTTTCTCGGCTCGCGCGTCTCGTGGACGCCCGACACGAGCTGGTTCTGGCCGCTGGAAGGCGTCGAACGCCTGGAAGACATCCACCTGAGCTATGATCCTGACAATCCCTGGCTGCGCCGTGTGCTGGACGTGACCCGGCAAGCCGTGGATCGCTGGGGCGACCAGGTGCTCGTCGGCATTACCGACATCGGCGGCAACCTGGACATCCTCGCCAGCCTGCGCGGCTCCGAGAAGCTGCTCTTCGACCTGACCGACGCGCCAGACGAAGTAGAGCGGTTGGTACACGAGATCACGCCGCTATGGCTGCGCTACTACGACGAGTTCTACGCCATCACCAGCGCCGCCGGGCGCGGGAACGCCTGCTGGGGGCCGTGCTGGTCGCCGGGCAAAGGCTATATGCTGCAATGCGACTTCTCCTACATGATCTCGCCGCGCATGGTCAAGCGCTTCGTCCTGCCCGATCTGGTCGCGTGCTGCGATCACCTGGACTACGGTTTCTATCACCTGGACGGCAAGGGCGAGATTCCGCACCTCGACGCCCTGCTCAGCATCGAGCGGCTGCGCGGCATCCAATGGCAGCCCGGCGACGGCCAACCGCTCGCCGATGGCTGGCTGCCGCTGCTCAAGCGCATCCGCGACGGCGGCAAGCTCTGCCAGGTCTACGTGGATCGCCAAGGCGCGTTCACCATCCAGAAAGAGCTGGGCGGCCAAGGCTTCCTCTTCCACATCGTCGAGATGCTCACGCCGGAAGAGGGAGAAGCGTTCTTGCAGGAACTGCATGGGAATTGTCATTAGGGATTGGGGATTGGGGATTGGGGATTGGGCTGTCCCAATCCCTAATCCCCAATCCCCATTCACTACTAACGACTAACAAACTTAATTTGGAGGACTCCATGACTGACAAACTCACCGCTTACCGCCGCGCCGACGCCCCACTGCCCGCCGTCAATCGCCTTTGGCCGCTCTACGGCGCGGGGTTTGACAACTTCGGCGTGGACGACAAGCCCATCACTGTCCCCATGCCGACCTACGGCCCGGACGAGTTGCTCGTCCGTCACGACGCCTGCGGGCACTGCTTTTCCGACATCAAGGTAATCCACGCCGGGCAAGACCACCCCCGCATCCACCGCAACATGCGCGATAAGCCCGTGGTGCTCGGCCACGAGGTCAGCATCACCGTCGTCGGCGTCGGGGAGGCGTTGCGCGACCAGTACCAGGTTGGCGACCGCTTCATCGTCCAGGCGGACATTTTTTACCACGGGCAGAACTGCTCCTACGGCTACGAAATCGAGGGCGGACTTTCGGAATACACGGTCATTGACCAGCGCGTGCTCAACGGCGATCAAGGCAACTACCTCATCCCCATCCAGAAAGCCGAGACGGGTTACGCCGAGGCTGCGCTGACCGAGCCGTGGGCCTGCGTCATCGCCGCGTACCAACTGCGCTACCGCACCGCGCCGCGCGCCAACGGAACGATGTGGATGATCGGAACCTCTGACGCCAAAACGATGTACAGCTTCAGCCAGGGCTTTGACGAAACTTCGCACCCCGCCAAACTGCTGTTGACGAAGGTGCCCGCCGGGTTTGCCGTGTGGCTGCGGGAACGCGCGGCGCGCCTGGGTGTGGAAGTGGTGGACGTCCCCGAACTGCCTGATCCGGCCGCCATCGAGACGGACGACGCGCCCGTGTCTCCGGCGGCAGATAGCGGCGGCAGCGGCAAGGGCGTGGACGACATCATCCTGCTGGGAGCCGACCCCGATCTGATCGAGCGCGCCAGCCCCAATCTGGCGAGCTACGGCGTTATGGCGATCATTGCCGATGCCCCTATGTCTCGTCCGGTCAAGGTGGACGTGGGCCGTATCCACTACAACCGCTGGCTCTACGTCGGCACATGCGAGACGGACATCGCCGCGGCTTACCGCGATGTGCCCACGCGCGCTGCGCTCAAACCCGGCGGGCGGGCGTGGTTCGTCGGCGCGGGCGGCCCGATGGGGCGGATGCACGTCCAGGCGGCCATCCAATCCGCGACCAGCCCGGCCATTATCGTCTGCACCGACGTCAGCGACGCGCGGCTCGACGATCTCCACACCAGCTTCAGTTTGGAAGCCCGACGCAAGGGCGTGACGTTCATCTGCCTCAATCCGACGAACAAAGATGCTTACGCCGCCGCGATGGCGGGATTCAAAGAGACCGGTTTTGATGACATCCTCGTGCTGGCCCCCGTCGCGCCGGTCATCAGCGACGCCGCGACGTACCTGGCCGACCAGGGTGTGATGAACATCTTCGCCGGCGTGCCGCGCGGCCAATCCGCGGAGATTGACTTGAGCGACGCCTATCTCAAGCAGGCGCGCGTCATCGGCCATTCCGCGTCCACCATCGAGAACATGCGCTTTATGCTGGAACAGGCCGAAACGGGCCAGCTCTCGCCCAACCGCTCCGTCGCGGCCATCGGCTCGCTGGAGGCCGCGTACGATGGCCTCAAGGCGGTGGACGAGACGTGCTTCCCCGGCAAGATTGTCATCTATCCGCACATCAAGCCGCTGCCGCTCACCGCCCTGACCGACCTGAAAGACATGCTGCCCACCGTCGCCGCCAAGCTCAAGGATGGGCGCGAGTGGACGACCGAGGCGGAGGCCGAACTGTTGCGGACAATGCTTTAAAGCCTTCTGGCAATTTTTCGTTTTTAGGCTATGCTTGGAAGTGAGGCATCCCTGAATTCCACATCTTTAGACATACGAAACCAGATCAAATGAACATTCCGTCAGAAGCCCAAGTAACGCAAGACCCACTTGCGGAAATCGCTGCCTTGCGCACCAAAATAGAATCCCTGGAACGCGAAATTCGGGATCAGCAAGTGTTGCTAGAATCTTTGGCAGAACACTCGGATTCTCTGCAAGCTGAATTGCTGGATTTTAATTTACAGTTAGAGCAACGAGTGGCCGAGCGCACGGCCGAATTACAAACGGCTTATCAGGTCCTGGAGAAAATGAATGAAAACAAATCGGTTTTCATTGACCTGATAGCGCACGAATTGCGCACCCCGCTGACGGTCATCAAGGGGCACGCGCAAATGTTACAGTCAATTACCGGCAGCCTCCATAACGAAGTTGTAGACCGGTTTGTTGATGGGCTGGTGAAAGGCGCTGAACGCCTGGAGGCGCTGGTTAACAGCACGTTGGATGTCGCCAAGATTGAAAATTCCACTCTCAGTCTGACCAAGCGAGCAGTGTACATGTGGGAGCTTTTTGAACCGATTGAGGCAACCTACCGAAAAGTGTTGGAAGCCCGCGGCTTGAAGCTAACCGTAGACATTGCCAGTTTGCCGCCGACGCTGGCCGACGCCAAACTGCTCTATCGCACCTTCGACGAGTTGATCAGCAACGCCGTCAAATATACGCCCGACGGCGGCCAAATCACAGTGACGGGCGACATTTACGCAACCGAGACGGAAGATGCCACGAGCGATTCCTTTTTGCACATCAGTGTTGCCGATACCGGCATTGGCATTGCCCCCGATCATCACCAACTGATTTTCGAGAAATTCTATCAATTGGGCAAAGTCGAGGTCCATTCTTCAAGCCGCACCAACTACAGAGGCGGCGGGCCAGGATTGGGACTGGCCGTGGCCCGCGGTGTCATTGAGGCGCACAAGGGGCGCATCTGGGCCGAAAGTCCTGGATTCAACGAGCAAACCTTCCCCGGCAGCACATTTCACGTTCTACTGCCGCTGCTCACATGGGAACTCGACAAACAAAAGAAACAGGAATAATGCCGGCGCCTCCCCCCCGGCTCACCTCCGAACCTGGCTCGTATGCCCGCGCGACCATCGCCGCGCACAGACCCGAAATCATCCGCCGCGTGCTGGCTGCCCCCCTAACCGCACACACCACCCCCATCACCGACGCTGGCGTCAACTTCCCCAACAAGCCCTACCTCGTCTTACGCACGCACGTCGTCGCCGCCGACCTGAATCTGGAAGGCGTGCAGCAGACCGCCGCCGCGATCATTGCGCAGGCCGGACGCCGCGCGCGCACCGTTCAAGTGGACGTCACCGACGAAGCGCGGGGCGCCGCAATGGTGGATTACACCATCGCCGAGTTTGGCCGGCTGTACATCGTGGTCTCCAACGCCGGCGTCCTCATTTCCGGGCCGGCGGACGAATTTGACGCCAGAAAATGGCAACTCGTCATCGCCGTCAACCTCATCGGCTACTTCCTGGTCGCCAAACACGCCATCCGCGTGATGAAGCCGCAGCGCAACGGCGGCACCTACGACAACGTGTGCGACGGCATCGTTTTCCTCGCGTCGGGTCTGACGCCGACTGGTAAACCGGTGAAAATTCCCCACAACCAATAAAACAAGACTTGATCAACAAGCGCGACTTGATACCACCATCAAGCCGCGCTTGTCTGTGGCGCTTTGGGAATTGACGCGAGCACTCCCCGATTCCCCAAAAACTGGATATTCTCAGCAATTTCTTAGAGGATTTTCAGACTATTTCGCTATGATCATCATGCCACGCAGGAAAGGGCATAACAAAAAAGGATAAAACAAGACCAACCAGAAAGGAGGTGGCAAAACGACCGATACTCTATGAAAGAATAGCCATACAGAATTGGAATAGCCCTACCAGGGCAAATGCTAGATAAAACACTACCAGGAGGTATAAGAGATTGAAGACAAAGAAACGACTATGGATACCCTTGTTGAGTAGTTTGACCCTACTCGCCGCTATCGCCAGCCTATGGTGGTTCGGCCATGCTAACACGGTTAGTGCAGCGGAAGACTTGAAAACCATCACGCAATCCACCACCAACCCCGGCTTGCTGGGGACTGGCTATCTCAATCACGGCGGCGGCCCCGGCTTCAAGGGCGGCGACATTGACTACGGACAACTGCTGGCCGACGCGCTCGGCATCACCGTGGAAGAACTCGAAACCGCCACTCAGACCGCCCGCGATGCCGCGTTGGATCAGGCCGTGGCACAGGGTCTCATCACCGAAGATCAGGCCAACCAGATGAAGGTCTGGGGCGGCAATCGCGGCGGCATCCGTTTAGGCCGCGGCAACAAGGACGTGGCCGAAGCGAATACCATTGACGAACAGGCCCTGCTAGCGGACGCGCTCGGCATCACCGTGGAGCAACTCCAGGCCGCGCGCGAGACGGCAAATCAGGTCGCTATTGCCCAGGCTGTGGAACAAGGTCTCATCACCCAGGAAGAGGCTGACGCTATGCAGGCGCGCAAGGCCGTGAAGAGCTATCTCGACCGCGATGCGCTGTTGGCAAAGGCCCTGGGGATGACGACGGAGGAATTGCAAGCGGCCTACGCTGAAGGCAAGACCCTGACCGATCTGATGACCGCGAAAGGGCTGGACGCCGCAACGGTGCGGGAGAAGCTGCAAGCAACTTACTCTGAAGCTCTCGCCCAGGCAGTCACGGATGGCGTCATCACCCAGGAACAGGCCGACGCGATGAAGAGCGAAAGGCGCGGCTTCGGGCTGATGCCGGGCGGGATGCCCGGCAACCGTGGGCCGGGTGGCCGGATGGGGCCGGACGGACACGGCGGCTTCCGTGGACGCGACGGAAATGGGCAACACTGCCCCTGCGCGCCGGACACCGACACGAACACCGACGACAACACGACCGGCTCCGGCTGGCGTGCGCCGAACCGCACCATCACCGAACCGGGGACGGATGCATAGCAGGGATCTCCTCCAAACATCCCGGAAGCTAAAGGAGAGCTTCCGGGATGTTTGATGTTTTCAAAGATATAGGGCGTAAGTCCTGAACACAAGAAGGACGAGGCGCTACAACGCACTGAGCAGCAATTCCGTCCCATACAACATCTGCGCTTCCAAGTCCACCCGCTCCGGCGCAAAAGCCCACAGCAGCAGCGTCCCTTCGAGCATTGCACCCAGGGCGATGGCGACTTTTTCGGCGTCCACAGCGCGCAGTTCGCCGCTCGCCACGCCCTGCCCGATCACCGGCGCGAGGATGGCGATGAATTCCGCCACAAACTCCCCCAACACCTCGCGGGCGGCAGACTTGCGCAGGCCCATCGCGTAGAACTCGTAAAGCAACGGCAGCAAAGGCTGCATCCGGCGCAGTTCGGCTACAAGCCGGGCCGCAAACTGGCGCAATTGCTCCTTGACCGCGCCCTCGCCCGTGTCTGGGACGCGAAAGCCGTGCAGCATAGACGCAAACAGCCGCCGCATGATCACCCCGATCAGCACGTCTTTGGTCTTGAAGTACAAATACAACGTCGCCTTGCTCAGCCCGGCCTCCGCCCCAATATCCTCCATGCGCGCCTTTTCCACGCCATGCTCGGCGAAGACTTTGAGGGCGGCTTCGATGATTTGTTCGGTACGTTCTTCACTCACATCTGGTTTTGGGGACATAAACTAACCTCCGGCAGAGAATAAATTCACAACATTCTTATAGGGTCTGATTCCCAAAGCGTCCTTTGAGCAGCAGGAAGAGAATCAGCCCATCCAGCGGCATCTCCAGAGCGGTCAATCCGGCGGCAGGCATCAGGAACGGTATCCACAGGATCGTGACGCCGCAGACGATGATCGCCGTCCAAAATCCCCATACCCGCTCGCGGAACAATCCCCAGGCGGAAAGGCCGCGCATCATAGTGAAGAAAAGGAACACCGGGAACATCGCCAACGGTTGGGAAGCCAGCAGCGTATTGAACTCGGCGAAGGCCAGCCGGGGATAGAAGTTACCGATCACGCCGAAGTGCATCAACAGCAACGTGACGCAGTCGGTGACTTCGATGAGGGTGTAGATCGCCAGCAGTACGGCGACGGCGCGGATCAGACGCCGGTTAGAGGTCGGCGTTTCCTGATTCATGCCGCACTGCCTCGCTGGCGCTTCGGCCAGAACATCCCCGTGCGCGCGCAATAATCGGCATAGGCTTGTCCGTAGCGCAGGAGTAAATCCTTCTCCTCTTCCACACTCCACCAGTACCATACCGGCAGGTAGAGCAAAGAGAAGAGCGTCAGAAAGGGTGAATTGACCAGCAGCGCCAGCACAATCCAGATCGGCGCCTCGCCCGCAGCCTGCGGATGGCGGATTTTGTTGTAGATGCCGCCATACATCGTGTGCGACTTGTCGGGCGTCAGCGCCTCACTGCCGGCGTCGCGCACGCCCCAGATCATCAGCCCCATTGCCGGAATGCCGATGATGGCGGCGAGCACCACGCTGACCCAGTAGGGCCAGGGGAAGCGGGCGGGCGGCGGGTCAATGGGCAACGGATACCAGTGATAGAGCACGTAGTTGAGACTGGCGATCCCCATCGGGATCATGGCGAGCAGGCGATATTGCCCGCACCGCCGGTACGCCTTCTCCCCGATTTTCTGTTCCAGATGCGCCGGGCGCACGCTGAGCACGTACAACACCGAAAAAGCAATCGAAGAAACGATCAATACTGCGAAATTTAGCCAACCTAACATCAGATCACCTCCAAGATTTAAAGATTTGGTGATGTCAGATTTGGTGATTTGGACTTACCTCAATCACCAAATCTTCAATCAACACATCACTCGATACGCCACCCGGCGGCTTCCCAGGCGGCGCGCATGGCGGGATTGCGCTTGAGATAGGCATCCACCTCGGCCTTGGGGACGGTGCTCAGCGGACACGAGAAATTGATGCAGCGCCCGCAACTGACGACGCGCAGGTTGTAGATGCCGCTGACCGCCGCGACCGTCCCCGCCGCCGCCCACAGGTACTCCCCACCGAGCAGCGTCAACGCCAGCGGAAAGCCCAGCCAGATCAGCGCGCCAGCGATGAATTGCGTCCGCTCTGCCTTGCTCATCGGGCCGGGGCGATACTTCCAGAACTTGATCACGCCGTAGTTGGCATGACAGCGCAGCACGCGGCCCTCCTCCGCCCACATCGGGCAGTGGCTACAGAGCACGCGCGCCTCCCAGCCGAAGAAGAAGAACAGCCAGTATGCGATCCACAGCAGCAGATACCAGCCATATCCCGCCTGAATCACCCCAAAGGCCGCGGTCGCCATCAGCGGCAGCGCCGCCATCAAGAACTTCACCGTGTCGCGCGCGTCGTAATGGCACATCAAACGCCCCTCAAGCGCGCATCCAGCACACTCTCCCTGTCCCCGAAAATTGCAGGGCATCGAATCAATAGGCTTTACAGACATCACAACCTCCTACGAATAACGAATAGCGAATTACGACTCAGCGGATCAGCGAAAAAGCGGATGAGCGAGAAAGCGAATGAGTGAGAAAGCGACATCTTGTCACCTTGTCACCTTGTCCCCCCCGCTCCCCCTCGCCCCCTCACCCCCTCGCATCTTCCCCACCGGGCAATGAATATTGGGGCATCTGCCGCAGATGAAGGCGAGGATTTGGGTGGCGGCGATGGCGGTCAGCGCCCAAAAGACAAAACCCGCCGTCACGTTCCGCCAAAGCCAGAGTTGCGGCAGACCGAGGATCAGCAGCAGCACGACGACCACGGCGACCTGTTCGGCAGTGGAATACGGCCCCGGCTTGCGCGGGAACCGCCCGGCGATCATCCCCGGCAGAACGTGCGCGCAGCACTGCTTACACGGGCACTTGGCGCAATAGGCGTAGAGAATCGCACCCATCCCCACCCCACAGAGCGCGATATACCCCGCCGCCCAGCCCCAGGCGACCGGGACCAATACCCAAAGCGCAATGCCGATGGCAATTCCAACCAACGTAACGCTCATCACGCCATGAAATCGTGTCATTGTATTACCTCCTAAAGTAACTATGGTTGACTCTCGAATAACTTACTGACCGGTCAGTTATTATTTTACCCACCCCCCCTCAGTTGTCAAGCGAGTCATAGTGACTGTTCCACCATCTCTCAGTGAACTCTCAGCGCGCTCTTGGAATTCTTTCAACAAGACCTGGTATGCTAATGCTGTATAATCAAACAACAGGAGAGAACCTATGCGTAACCATAAAACGAACCGTACAAAAGCTAATTTGTTCCTGGATATCGCGCTGGCCGGCGCGTTTCTGGTCTCTTTGAAGCCTTTCCTCACGGGAATGGCGATCCACGAATGGTTGGGACTGGCTATCGGCGTCGCCCTGGCCGTTCACATCCTGCGTCACTGGCCCTGGATTGTCGCCGTGACCGCCAAGCTGAATCGCAAGACGCCGCAGCAAGTACGCCATTACTATGGGCTGGACGCCGCCCTGCTCGCCGGATTTCTCAGCATCATCGGCAGCGGTATCTTGATGTCACAAACGGCCCTGCCGTTGTTCGATTTTCGCGGTACGCCCTACCTCTTGCTGGCGACGTTCCACAAGTATGTCTCGTATGGGACTTTGACGCTGCTCATCGTCAAGTTGGGGTTGCATGGGAAGTGGCTCGTCAACGCAGTAAAATGTCACGTCCTGGGGATGGCGCGCACGCCGGTGAGCGCGCCAACGGCCCCCGTCCCGGCTCCCCAGCGCGCGGCGCAGGCGACGCTCAACCGGCGACAGTTCCTCGTCCTCGGATGCGGCGCGGTGTGTGCAGCGGCGCTCCTGGGGAAGTGCAATCCGCAATGGGAGGCGGATGATGAGACGGCCGAGGCTGCTGCGATTGCCCAGGACACAGATACCGTCGCCATCGTCCAGAATACCGCTATTGTTGCTCAGAGTACTGTGGCGCCCACCGCCACGAGTACTCCGGCAGCCGTCGCCGCCGAAAGCACGGAAGCCGCCGTAGAGGTCGTGGCGCAGCCGACGCCAACGGTCGCCGCCGCGACAAGCCCTTCAACCTCGCGCCCGACCACCCGCTGCCCGCACGGCCTGGTCAATGACCCTTACCCCGGTCGCTGCCGCCGTTATACAGATAAAAACGGCAACGGCATCTGCGACTACTCGGAGACGGCGTAAACCTTTCAAATCCCTTGGGCCACATAATCAAACGTCAAACGTCAAACGTCAGAATTCTTGACGTTTGACGTTTGATTTTCCTCTTGTCAAATTCACAACCCCTGCTATAATTTCGCCATCGAAATATTAGCCGTCTAACTAATTACATCAAAATTCATCCTCAACGGATGTAACGGAATTTAACGGATATTTTTTCCATTTAATCCGTTCAATCCGTTGAGGCCATTTTCAAGAGAGGAGCAGCAGGTGGGTTCAGACGCAGAGCACGAAACGCTCGATTTTATGCTCGCCCAGGTGTGCAAGTTGCACCGCGCGCGGGCGGACACGCTGTTGGAAACATTGGGGCTGTATCAAGGCCAGCCGCACGTCCTCTTTGCGCTGTGGGGACAGGATGGGCAAACCCACCGGGAACTGGCAGCGCAGTTGCACGTCCGGGCCGCCACGATGACCAAAATGGTGCAGCGGATGGAGAGGGCCGGCTTTGTGGAGCGCCGGGCCGACCCGGAAGACCAGCGTGTGTCGCGCGTCTACCTCACCGAGGCCGGACGCACGGTCCGCAGCGACATGGAACAGGTCTGGCGCACGCTGGAAGCCGAAACCTTCGCGGACTTCACCCTCGAAGAGCGCGTGCTGCTGCGCCGTTTCTTCCTGCACATGCGCAGCAACCTGCTCCGCGTCGCCAGTAACCAACGTGAGCCGTAGGCATCCAGTGTCTTTTTTTGACGAAATGGTTAGTCGGCAAAGTATCAGGATGGGGGGTAATGAGTAAGAAGTAATGAGAAATGAGTAAAAAGTGCTACTCATTACTCGTTACTCATTTCCCATTACTCATTTCCCCTTCTACAGAATCGCAAAGGAGCAATTCATAACGATGAAAGCACTCAAAAGTTTAATGGGCTATCTCAAACCATACTGGCTATGGGCGACGCTGGCGCCGCTGTTGATGGTGTTGGAAGTGGCGATGGATTTGTTGCAGCCGCGCATGATCCAGCGGATTGTGGACGAAGGGCTGGCGCAGCTCGACATGAATATCGTCATCACCACGGGGCTGTGGATGATCGGGTTTGCGTTCATCGGCGCGGTGGGCGGCGTCGGCTGCACGGTCTTCACGATGCTGGCCTCGCAGCATTTCGGCGCCGATTTGCGCGCTGCGCTCTTCCGCAAAACGCAGACGCTCTCCTTCGGCAACCTCGATGACCTGGAAACTGGGCAGCTCATCACCCGCCTGACCAACGACGTAACCCAGGTGCAGGAGATGGTCTCGATGCTGCTGCGTATTATGGTGCGCTCCCCACTCCTACTCGTCGGCAGTATGATTATGACCGTCCGCACCAACCCGCGCCTGGCGCTGCTGCTGGTGGTGCTGATGCCCATCATCGCCGCGCTGCTTACCTGGGTCATCCGCAAAGCCTACCCGCTGTTTGCTCAGGTTCAGGATAAGCTCGACAACCTTAACACGGTGATGCAGGAGAACCTCTCCGGTGTGCGCGTGGTCAAGGCGTTTGTGCGCGCCGCCTACGAGATCGCCCGCTTTGGCCGAGCCAACGATAACTTGATGGATCACACCGTCGGCGCGGCGCGCACCGTGGCCGTTGCTGGCCCGTTTATGATGATCACGGTGAATATGGGGCTGGTGGGCGCGCTGTGGTTCGGCGGGCGGCAGGTGATGCTGGGGGAAATGCACGTCGGCGCGCTGATCGCCTTCGCCAACTACCTGACGCAAGCGTTGATGTCCCTGATGTTCGTCAGCATGGTGATGATGCGCTTCTCGCGCGCTCAGGCATCGGCGGAACGCATCCAGGAAGTGATGGCGAGTGTGCCGGAAGTGCAAAACCGCCCGGACGCGCTTACGAAGTTCGCGCCGCAGGGCCGGGTAGCCTTCGAGAACGTCACCTTCAGCTACGACCACGACGGGCGCGACCCGGTGCTCAAGGCCCTCAACTTCGTGGCCGAACCGGGACAGACCGTCGCCATCCTCGGCGCGACCGGGGCGGGCAAGTCCAGCCTCATCAACCTGATTCCGCGCTTCTACGACGTGACCGAAGGTCGCGTAACGATAGATGGCGTGGACGTGCGCGACGTGGACGAGGCGGCGCTGCGGCGCAACTTCGGCGTCGCCATGCAGGAAGCGGTGCTGTTCAGCGGGACGATCCGCGACAACATCCGCTACGGACGGCCCGACGCGCCGGATGAGGAAGTAGTGGCCGCCGCCAAAGCCGCGCAGGCGCACGACTTCATCACCGAATTCCCCCACGGCTACGACACGGTCATCGGGCAGCGCGGCGTCAACCTCTCCGGTGGACAAAAGCAGCGCCTCGCCATCGCCCGCGCGCTGTTGATGCAGCCGGCCGTCTTGATCCTCGACGACAGCACCAGCGCGGTAGACGTGGAGACGGAGACCAAAATCCAGGACGCCCTCGAAAAGCTCATGAACGAACTGACCGGCCCCAACGCCGCCCTGCGCACCAGCATCGTCATCGCGCAGCGCATCAGCACCGTGCTCAACGCCGACAAAATCCTGGTGCTGGACGACGGCCGCATCGCCGCCGAAGGCACCCACGCTGAACTGCTGGCTTCCAGCCCCATCTACCAGGAGATTTACGACTCGCAGTTGGGGGGAAGGGTGAGTTAGGAGTGAGGATGCAGGATGCAGGATGCAAGAATCGGCGAATCAGCGGATCAGCGAATTACGAATTACGAATTACGTTTCACGTTTTACGAATTACGGATTATTGAGGTGAATGATTATGGCAGAACGTAGGGTGAGTACAACCGTCAGTCAGCGACCGGGTGGGCCGGGCGGACCAGGGCCGATGGGTCCGGGGCGCGGGCCGTGGGCGCAGTTTGGGCGCGAGCCGGAACGCGCCAAAAATACGCGCAGCACGCTGCTGCGCCTGTGGGGGTATCTACGGCATCAAAAATGGTCCCTGATCGCTACCGTTTTCTTGGTGATCATTGCCTCCGGCGTGGGTTTGCTGGGGCCGTTTTTGATGGGCAAGGCGATTGATACCTACATCCTCAAAAACGATTTGCCCGGCCTGGGACGCCTGGCGCTGCTGATGATCGCCGTCTACGTCACCGGCGCGGTCGTCAACTGGCTGCAAACTTACGTGATGGCCGGCGCCGCGCAGCGCACCGTGCGCGACATCCGCAACGACCTGTTCGCCAAGCTGCAAACGCTGTCGCTGCGCTTCTTCGACCAACGCACGCACGGCGAATTGATGAGCCGCCTCACCAACGACGTGGAAAACATCAGCAACGTCCTCAACGAAAGCGTCACGCAGCTCATTTCCAGCGCGTTCAGCCTCACCGGCGTCGCCGCGATGATGTTCATCATCAACGTGCGGCTGGCGCTGGTGAGCATGGTCACGCTCCCCTTGATGGTGTTCCTGAGCCAGACCATTGCCAAACACACCCGCAAGGGCTTCCGCGACCAGCAGGAACACCTCGGCAACCTGAACGGCATCATCGAGGAGACGATCACGGGGCAGCGCGTGGTGAAAGCCTACGGGCGCGAGCCGACCGTCATCGCGCAATTTGAGGCGACGAACACCCAACTGCGGGACGCTTCCACGCGGGCGCAAATCCTGGCGGGGGTGATGGGACCGATGAGCAACTTCATCAACAACGTGGGGTTCGCCATCGTGGCCGGCGCCGGCGGGTGGATGGCCGTGAATGGGCTGGCGACGGTGGGGACGATTGCCAGCTTCATCAGCTACGCGCGCCAGTTCACCTTCCCGTTGAACCAGATCGCCAATCTCTACAACAGCATCCAGTCGGCCATCGCCGGGGCCGAGCGTGTTTTCGAGACGCTCGACGAAGTCCCCGAACTGGTGGATGCGCCGGACGCGCTCCCGCTGGAGGACATCCGGGGCGACGTGGTGTTCGACGACGTGAGCTTTGGCTACCAGGCCGCCGAGCCGGTGCTCAAGCACGTCAGCCTCCACGCGGCAGCCGGGCAGACGATTGCGCTGGTCGGGCCGACGGGCGCGGGCAAGACCACCATCGTCAACCTGCTCACGCGCTTCTACGACATTGACAACGGCGCGATCCGCATTGACGGCATGGACATCCGCGCGTTGAAGCTGGCCGACCTGCGCCGCAAGCTGGGCATCGTGCTACAAGACACGTATCTCTTCGCCGACACGGTGATGGAGAACATCCGCTATGGGCGGCTGGACGCGACCGACGAAGAGGTTATCGCCGCCGCGAAGCTTGCCAACGCCGACCAGTTCATCCACCGCCTGCCGCAAGGCTACCAGACGGAGCTTTCGGAGCGGGCGGGCAACATCAGCCAGGGGCAGCGGCAATTGCTCGCCATCGCGCGGGCGATCCTGGCCGATCCGGGCATCCTGATCCTGGACGAAGCCACCAGCAGTGTGGACACCCGCACCGAGAAGCACATCCAGGAAGCCATGCTGCGGTTGATGGAAGGCCGCACCAGCTTCGTCATTGCCCACCGCCTTAGCACCATCCGCGAAGCCGACGCCATCCTCGTCATCCATCACGGCGAAGTCATCGAGCGCGGCACCCACGAGGAGCTGCTGGCGCAGCAGGGGTTTTACCAGCATTTGTATGTGAGCCAGTTCAAGGGGCAGCAACTCGCCCCGGCTCTGGCGGCGTAAAAAAGCCTATGAAACGTGAAACGTGAAACGTGATGACTTCACGTTTCACGTTTCACGTTTTAATATCCTCAGCACCAAAAACGTCAGCCAGGGCGACGGCTGTTTCTTATCGGCAAACGACCAGCCCTGCCAGGCGCGGTACATTGAGGAGGCCGTGTAACGTCCCTGAGCGTCTGCCTGGGCCGTGATCACGGCCAGCATTTCTTGAAAGCGCGCGTCAGCCCACACGAAGGGGAAGCGGCTGAGGACTTCGACGACGTGCAGGATGTCGTACCAGATGAAGGGGTATTTGAGCTTGCGGAAGTCGCCGCCAATGCCGAAGAGGAACGGTCGCCACGTACCGCGCCGCATCCAATGATCCAGCAACATCTCCGCGCCGGCGTGGGCAGCGGCGCTGTCGCGCAGCTCCGGGACTAACGACAGCGCCTTGAGCGCATAGACGTTGGCGATGGGGCACGGATCGGTGCGCCGCCCCGGCCCTTTGAACTTCCCCAGTTCCGGCGCAGCCGCGCAGCGCCAGCCGTTCTCCTCCACCGTGTCGGCCAGATGCGCCACGGCGGTCGGCATACGTGGATCGGAGTCCAGGCCGAAAGACAACAGCGCGTACAGCAACGTTGGCGCGTCGCAGGCCAGCCACGTCCACTGATCCTCCCCCGCGCCGCCGAAGGCTTTCGGGACATTCACGAGCGATTGCCACGCCCCCTCCGGCGCCCAGTGCGCCAGCACGTACGCCACCACCGTCGCCATGCCGGGATCGTCGGCGCGCAGGCCGAAGTCGGCCAGGGTGCTCAGGGCGTACAGGGGATGGCCGGCGTCGTTGTGACGCACCAATGGCCGCTGTCCCCAGGTCGCTGCCGCCGCGACGAGCGCCTGCACCTGCGGATGCGCCAGCAGCACCGCGCGCGCCTCCACCACTTCGGCGTCATCGGCAGGCCGGTCGAGCAAGTCCACCAACACGCGATAGCGCGTCCACGGTTCGGGCGCGGTCAAGAGCCATTGCAAGCGTTCGTCATCCATGTAGACTTCCTCCAAAAATAACAGGATTTACGGAATGATAGGATCAGAAATACGTTTCAATCCGTTGACAAATTTCTCAAAACAAGGCCTCTCCTGATGGATAATCCCAAAACTAACCCTCTGACCAGGGAGAGCGGGGAACTTCCCCCTGCCCCAGAAACGTCATAAGAACATCTATTCACACAATAGGGAAAAGGAGAGAACAATGAAAGGCAAAATGGGCTTCTGGGTAGTATGGTTACTGATTTGTTTATGTCTTGGCGGCTGCGGCGGCGAGGCCGATTCCACTGCGACACCCGACGCGGCAACGCCGGAAACCAGCGCCGGGCTGGCGAACCCCGCCTCGGTGTTCTGCGAAGCGCAGGGCGGGCGGGTGGACATCCGCGACACCGCCGACGGACAGCAGAGTTTCTGCGTCTTCGACGATGGCAGCGAGTGCGACGAATGGGCGTTTTTCCGGGGCGAATGTAGCGCGCCGACATCGAATACGCCGCCACAGCCGGACGCCGGCCAGGGAAACAGCGATCCTGCCGGCGGCGTCCAGGCGCAAAGAGTGCCCGATGTTCAAGGAATGGAGAGCGTTCCACTGCTGGAACCGACCGGCTCGAAAGACGCCCTCGATCCGGCACCGGCCATGGGCGAGAACAGCGGCGTCACCCCGGTGGCGGCGCCGGTGGAGGACTGGCAAGGCGTCATCGTTAGCAATCCCGAAGGCGCGCAATTCGATGACTACTTCCAACTGCTGGATCAGAATGGCACGCGCGTGGGAATCAGCGGGAACGACGAGATTTCCGCCCAACTGGCGGCCCTGCGCGACACCGGAAAGCTCATTCACGTCTGGGGCGTCATCCACTACAACGTCCCCGACGCTTACGGCGCCCAAATTGAGGTAGCGCGGCTGGAAGTTGCCACGTCCGACTAAAAATTCAATCTACCGCAAGTTGTTGTTTCGCTGGCAGGTTGCGCCTGCCAGCGAAACATTATCCTCTAAAAATCCCTCTGTTTCAGTCTTCCGCGAGAATTTCCTCTAGCGCCTGGCGTGTGGCGCGCGCGCCCGGGACCTCGGCAGTGCGCTCCAGGTAATCAAAACGCTGTAACACAATACGTAAAACGGCCGGGTTGGTCTTTTTGAGGGCGTGCGCCTGCGCCAGCCATTTTTCACGCACGGCGGGATTGGTGTGCGTGTACAGCGCCACTGCGATGCGAGCCGGATGGGTGCGTCCCGGCGGATGCTCCAACAGTTCGTGGTAGAGGTTGGCGGCAATGGTGAAGTAGAACGACGTCAGCGGCTCGACGAGCCGCTGCACTTTCTCCCACACCGGCTCGGTTTCGCGCGCGAGGGCAAAGAAGGCCAGGTAGTAAGTCTGCGCGCGGTCGTACTCAAACCGGAAGAAGTACGCGCCGGCAGTCGCAGCACAATAGCTGGTGAGATACCATTCCAGGTCTACCAGGCTGGCGCCCGGCTCGGTGGTTTCCATCAACTCGCACATCATCCGCGCGGCCCGAAGAAAACACAATCGCGCTTTTTCAAAATCGGTCGTGCGAATCCGCATTCCAATATCGCTCAATTCTGCCGCCCGCGCCAGGGAAGGCGGCTCGTCCAGCACAGCCGCATCCAGGTCTTGCGTTATCGGGAGCATTTCCGGAATTTCTTTTAAGTAGCCGCCCCAATCACCCAAAGCCGCTCGCGCTTTCCGGTTGGCCTGAGAATCCAGCGCGCGCGATTTAAGCGCCAATTCAAGCAGCCGCACGACCCGCGCCTGCTGATCCATTGTCCCAAAGATAAGCAAGGCCAGCAAACCCGGGTTGATTTCGATATTTTGTTGCATCAACGCGACAAGGTATGCGCTCTCACTGTAATCCACAAAATCCGATATCTGCAAATCGGGTTGCAAATTCAACTTATCCAACTGCCAGGATTGTGGCGCAATGGCAAACACGTTAGCATATTTAACCAGCTTGGCGACCTCTTGGACTTCCTCGCGCGAGCGCAGGACATTATCCGCATCATATTTGGCCTTGAGTTGGCCTACTGCCTGATCTAACGTGTAGAGGTCAGGATGTTCGGACAGCAACGTAAATAAGTCGCGCAGGATGCTGGTGCGGGCGGGGGGATCCATCAGGCGTAGACCGGTCGCGCTCAACACCACACGGTACTCCAACAATTGGTCTTGTACCGGCTCAATGGTAGCCGTCGGTTTAAGCGCCGCCATGAGGGTTTTGTCTTCGACAAAAACCTGAATGAGATCAGATTGCGATTCCAGGAAATCGCGGAACTGGCGATACCCCAAATCGGTCTCGCTGAACGTAGAGTCCATCTTGACCATCATCAGTTTGAGTTGACTGGCGTTCACCGACTCCCCGCCTACCTGGGGCAACAGCGTGCGCATGGCGCCCAGCAGCAACAATCGCGCCCGCTCCAGCCGATGTGTGGCCGTGCGCGTTTCCGGCGTCACCAGCACGTCGTACAGAGTGAAGTTGTCACACGCTTTGACCAGCACCTCGCTGGTGGATTGTCGCAGCCCGATCCCAACTACCGTTTTGCCATACGTGCGCAATTTGCGAGCCACCGCACTGAAGTCGCTGTCGCCTGTGACCAAGACGAAGGTGTCAATCTCCGGGTGAGTAAAGGCCACTTCGAGGGCATCCACCACCATCTGGATGTCGGCAGCATTCTTGCGATGACGCGCGCTGTAACGAAAAAGCTGTGTCAACTCGATGGAGTGTTCGATCAGGTCTTGCTGGTATTGGGGAAAGCTGGTCCAGTCACAATACGCGCGGCGGATGGTGCAGCGCCCCCACTGTTCCGCCGCGTTCATGATGACCTTCAGATCGCATTTCCCGTACACTTCCTCGGCGGTAATCGCTACATTCTCAAAATCAATAAAAACAGCTACCTGTGATTCCTGCATAGGCTACCCTCGGATTAGTATGTGGTGGGACATCTTGGCCCTTCCTATTTCCATTTTACTATCCAAACCCAAACGAGGCAATCTCACGCCATCCAACGCGGAATAACCGGCGGGGTGGACAGGTATAGAAGGTCGTCCATAGAAGCGCAAACAGCTAACAGAGTTTTAACTAAGCCGTAACTATCACAAAGAAAAATTCAATAATAATGAGGGTAGTTAATGCCATGCAAAGGAGTTGCGTATGTCCGAAGCAGAACTGCCACGCCCCCACATTCTCATTGTGGATGATAGTGATGAAATTCGAGAATTTACGCGACTTTCGATCCTGGAACCTGCCGGGTATCGCGTGACGAGCGCCCGCGACGGCCAAGAAGGTTTTGAACAAGCGCTGCGCGTGCTACCCGATGTCATTCTGTTGGATTATGAGATGCCGCGAATGAACGGGATTGAAGTTCTACAAGCGTTGCAAGAGAAAGGGGTGTCATTCCCGGTCATCCTGATCACTTCCTATGGTTCGGAATCCGTGGCAGTGGAGGTCTTTCGCCTGGGCGTGCGCGACTATGTTCCCAAGCCTTACACCGGCGATGAGTTGTTGGATGCGATTCGCCATGTGCTGCGATTGACCCACATTGAGCAAGAGCGGGATATGTTGTTGGTGCGGCTGCAAAAAACGTCGGCGCAACTGAAGAAGAGTAATACCGATCTGGCGCAACGCTTACGCGAATTGGACACGCTCTACCACGTCAGCAAGGCAGTGACCACGCTGCAAGAGCGCGACAAATTGATGGAGCGCATCGTGGATGCCGCGCTCTACGTCACCGGAGCATTGGACGGGCAATTGCTCTTGTTGGAACCGGAGACCGGCAAACTGCAAAAGCAGGTGCGCCGGCAGCGCCAGGGACAGACATACGTTCCCCCAGACAAGGACGACAATATGTACACCATATCGGGCGATCTGATGATGTCGGCGCAGCTTAAGGTGGGCGGGCAAAGTATCGGCTCGCTCATTGTGAGCAACAAACGCAGTCGGGAACCGTTGAGCAAGCAAACCCAGCAATTGTTGCGGATGTTGGGAGATTATGCGGCAATTGCCATCGAGAACTTCCGGCTGCTAAACGAAATCGAGGCGCGCCGGGAGCGCGAGAAGCGCGAGTTGCGCAATCTGTTTGAGTATTACGTCTCACCCTCAGTGGTGGAGCGCCTCATCCAGCAGCCGGAGTTGGTGCGGCCCGGCGGCCAACGGCAAATCATCAGCATTTTGTTTGCCGACCTGCGGGGATTCACCCAATTCAGCGCGCGCACTGATCCGGAAACGCTGATGAACGTCATCAACCACTATCTGGCCATTGCCACCGACGCTATCATCAGTGAAGAGGGCACGCTGGACAAGTTTATGGGCGACGAAGCGATGGCCTTCTTCAACGCTCCCCTGCCCCAACCCGACTACGCGCTGCGAGCCGTGCGGGCGGCTTGGCGCATCCTGACGATCACGCAAAAAGTTCACGAGCGACTACCGGCGCAGCAGCGCATTGCTTTCGGCATCGGGATCGCTACCGGCGACGCCATTGTAGGCAACGTTGGCGCGCAACATGTGCTCAACTATACGGCGCTAGGGCACACCGTGAACAAAGCGCACACACTCCAGGAGATGGCGCCGCCGGGCAAAGTTTGGATTTGCCACGCGACTTATGCCATCGTGCAGGATGCGGTAGAGGCTAAAGAAATCCCCAATCAAATGCTCAAGGGTGAATCCGCCCCGGAGTCTATCTACGAGATCGCCCGGCTTAAAACGATGGGGTGAGGGAATGAGGGAAAGCGGGGGGAGGTAAGGCCAAACTGTATAACGACTTCCCCATTTTTCTTGATCCTCGCTCTCCCAGTCAGTCCTTTAATGTCACCCGCCGACCGGTTTCCGCGCTTTCGATGGCCCCAAATACCATCTCCAGACTGTGGATATTGTCGCTAGCCACTGTCTCCGGCGTCAGGCCGGCCTGCACACATTGCGCAAACTCCCGGATCAGTCCGGTATGGCCGCCGGTTTTATCCGCCAAGGTGTAAGGCGGCAGTTCCACGACGCGCATCTCCGAATGGAACCCCCCGGTTTTGGTGACGACCTGCGCCTTGAAACCCTCCGCGCCATCCCAAGTCACACTACCTTGCGTCCCAATGATACGCCAGTCGGATTCCCAGGTGGTGTTCAGACCCTCGCTGCACCAACTGCCCTGGTAGGTGTAGACGATACTGCCAGTCATCTCAAAAATCGCCGCCGCCGAGGCGCCGTGAGCATACCATGAACCGGCAGGGTTCCACTCGTGGCAGTAGACCGCTTGCGCATCAGCGCCGGCAATCAAGCGGGCCGCATCGAAGGTGTGGATCGCCATATCCAGCAGCAGGACGTGCTGCATGGCATCACGGAATCCGCCAAAGTGTGCGCCGATGTAAAAGTCACAGTTGACGGTGGTGAGGTCGCCCAGCGCGCCCGACGCCAGGAAGCTGCGCAACCGCCGGATTTGCGGGTCGTAACGGCGATTCTGGATGACGGCGTACAGTTTGCCGGCCGCCCGCGCCGCCGCGACCATCCGCCGCGCGTTGTCCATAGAATCGGCCAGCGGCTTCTCCCCCAGGACGTGGCAACCGTGCGCCAGCGCCGTCAACGTCACCTGAACGTGAGCTGCCGGCACGGTGCAGTCAAAGACAATATCCGGGCATGTTTTTTTCAGAGTTGTAGTTAAATCTGTACTAACCAGCGCTTCATTCCAGCCGTACTCCGTGGCGCGATGCCGCGCGGCCGCTTCGTTGAGGTCCACCAACCCAACCAGCGCCAGGTCGGGAATCTGCCGGACGGCGTCCAGCCACGCGCGGCTGATGCCACCGCAGCCAACCAACACAGCTTTGAGTAGTTCAGACATGAGTATGCTCCTGAGGGAATTAAGTAATGGGTAAGGGGAAATAAGTTCCGTGACTCATTTCTCATTACCTATTTCTGGTTTCGTATCCGGCTTGTAAACCGGTAGTTGAATGTGGAAGCGACTACCGGGATAACGAGTTTCATCGTAGGTTTCACTTTCCGCCCAAATCTTGCCGCCATGCGCCTCTATCACGCCACGCGCAATGGTTAACCCCAACCCCGGTCCGCCGGCCTTATACTCGGTGTCCCCCGAAAAGTGGTGTTCGACCGAACCGGTCTGATAAAACGATTCAAAAACCAGTTCCAGGTTCTGAGGGTCAATCCCGACGCCGGTATCCGCCACAATGAGTTCTACAGAGGGGCGGTTGTTTTCCATCGTGGTCTCGAAACCTGAAACGGTAATGCGTCCGCCATCCGGGGTGTACTTGATCGCGTTGATGATCACATGATAGAGCGCTTTGGAGAGCATCTCCGCATCCCCTGAGATGACCGGCAGCGTATCCAGTCCCGTTAATGTCAATGTCAGGCGGCGTTCCAACAAGGGACAGGCGAACGCTTGTGTGATCTGCCGAAGCAATTCCGCCAACACGACGCTGTCGTGAGATACCTCCCATGTCTGCAAGTTGATACGCGCGGTGTCGCGCATACGGTCAATAATATCCTGCATACGCTTAGCGCCGACCACAATCCCCTCGAGATATTCTTTCATATGCGGGGGCGGCTGTGTCCCGCTGTAACGCTGCAACAATTGCGCAAAACTACTGATAGCCGTCAAAGGTGTGAACAATTCATGGGCCGCCACCGTGATGAAAGTGCTCTTGGTTTTGTTCAGTTGCGCCAGGATGCGATTGGTCTCATCCAACTCTTGCGTACGTTGCTGCACCATTTGCTCCAATTGAGCGCTGAAGCGCACCAGCTCGGTGTGATACCGGGCATTCTCCAATGCAATGCTGGCCTGCGTGGCAAAAGCCTGCACCCAGGTAGCATCTTCTTCGCTGAAAGCGTAAGGCTCACGCCGCGTCAGAGAAATCATGCCGATAGCGCGCCCCTTGGCAATCAAGAGTACCCCCATCCAGGAGCGGTGGCGTGGCAACCAGGGCACTTGTTTCCAGCCAGATTCCTGAATAGTGTCATGGACGATTAAGGGGTGGCCTAAACTTTCCAGTTGACGAAAAACATCCCCTTCCGTTATCGGTACCACGAGGTCTTTATCGCCCTGGATGTCCAAAATCCCATAGTGCGCCACCGATCTGAGGGTATCGCCTTCTCGCAACATAACCATGCCGCGCACGTAGGGCGTCAGGATATTCAGCAAAGCCAGAATGCGTCCCGGCGCCTCGTGCATGTCCAGGCTGCTGGTCAATTCACGGCCGGTCTGCTCCAGCAACTCGGTCAATTTGCGGCGGCGTTGTTCTGCCTGATAGAGTTGCGCATTACGGATGGCAATCGCCAACTGATCGGCCAATCCCTGCAAGACGCCGATCTCTTCTTCCACAAACTGGCCGGCCTGATCGCCGCCGACATTGAGGACGCCAACGACCTGCGCGCCGATCAGGAGCGGCAGCCCCAACTCTGCCGCGAGCGGAGGCCGCGCCGGCGCGTTCCAAAAATCTGGAGACTCTCCCCCATTCTGCGCGACTCGCGCTTTACCCGTGCGGTAAACGGATGTGCTAAAGCTGGGGGCCTCCAGGGGAATCGCCATGCCGGTGTTTTGAAAACGGCGCCCCCGCAAATCGGCGCCGGCGCGCAATACCAACTCTCCACGCGCCGTATTCACCAACCACACGCCCACGAAGGAGTAGCCAAATTGCGATTGGATTAAGGAGACAACCCGTTCCAGCAAAGCGTCCAATTCCAGAATCGAGATGATTTGCTGCGCGACCTGGCGACTGGTCTCCAATTGGATGGCGCGGCGCGACAGAACAGCATTGATCGTCTTGACTTCTGCTGTGCGTTTGGTCACTCGTTCTTCAAGGGTATGCGCCCAATTTTCCAACTGGACGTTAGCCTGCATCAGGTCGCCGTATAGGCGGGCGTTTTCAATGGCAGTCGCGGCCTGATTGGCAAAGATCGTCAGCAAATCCAGATCGGTGGGGGAGAAACGTCCGCTGGCCGAGCGATTATCCACGTAGATCAAGCCGGTCAGTTCGGCGCGAGCAATCAACGGCACACACAATACCGAGCGCAAGTTCAATTCCAACACACTGTTCCGTCCACCGAAGCGCTCATCGGTCAAGGCATCCTGAAGCAGCAGCGGCTGCCGCGACTGGGCGAGCGTTTCCAAAACGGTGTAACTAATCTGCGCTTTGCCGTCCACCACTTCGGAGAGGGCCATCCCCACCGCCACCCGGAAATGCATTTGATGTTGGCGGTCGAACAACGCCAGGACGCCCCGTTCGGCTCCGATCAGTTCGATGACCTGATCCATAACATAGTGCAGCAACGATTCCACATCGTGGGTTTCATTCATCCGCACACTGATATCCAACACCCGCTTGAAGCGATTTCGGAATTGCTCAGATTCACTGAGCGGCCCAGACGCTGCCGGCGAAGCAGCCGGTAGGTCGAAAGCTTCCGGCGATGTCTGCTGTGCGGCAAGGCAGCGGGTCCATTCGGTGAGGATGTCGCGGTTAATGCGTACTTTGTTAAGATAGTTGCGGCGCAGGCCTTCGTCATTGAGCGTCGCAATCCCGGCCAGCATAGCTTCGTGCGCGCGCTGCAACGCCCTCCAGGCCTCCGCCGCCAGCGACGCGCGGCGTTCCGGGGCAGCCCGGGAAAGCACTTGATAGCGCCACCACCACGCTTCCTGCGCCAAAAACTCGCCGACGCCACTCACGCGCAAAGTTTGGACGGCCTCGCGCGTGTGGCGTTCCGCCAGTTCCCAATGCCCCAAGGCCAGTTCCGCCGCCCCCAACCACGCCTGTGAAGCGCACAGGATCGCCAACAATTTCCGCTCCTGCTGAATTCCCAACGCCTGGGCAAACAGAAACCGCGCAGCTTCAGGATCGCCGCTCGCCAGCTTGATCTGTCCCATGCCAAAGTAGTGTAGTGAAACGCCATAGTCATCGCCAATGGCCTTGCCCAGCGCGAGTCCCTCCTCATACGCCTGCTGCGCGCGCGCGTACTCTTCCAACGCACAGTATACCCGCCCCAAACTCTCCAGCAGCGGCACCAGGCGGTTGCGATTGAAGACTTCACGTTCCAGTTGAATGGCCCGCTCCAAATATTCCCGCGCACGCGGGTAAAGCCCCAAACGCCAATACGTCAACCCCAGGTTGTTATGCGAACGGGTTTGTCGGCTACGATCGCCGATGGCGTTAGCTATCGCCAGCGACTGCTCATGGTAATCTCGCTGTTGGGCGTAGTCCTCCAATGTCAACCCCAGGGCATTTAGGGCATCCGCGACCCCGGCCTGGTTGCCCAGCGCGCGCTGCAATTCAAGGGAGTCTTGCAGATAAGCGCGGGCTTCAGGCAATCCCAAAATGCGGGCATAGTTCCCCAAATGCCAGAGCAGGTGAGCTTGGCGGCGGCGGTCGCCTAACGGACGACATAACTGCAAGGCCTCTTTGTGAAAAGCGTAGGCCGCTTCCACTTTACCAACCTTGAAATGCGCCTCGCCCAACACGTCCAGGCTATCCACAAGGAGCAGCACATCCGCCTGCTTGCGGGCGAGGGTCAAGGTCTCTACACCCAAAGATAGGGCCTGATCATACTTGCCCAAGACAGCCAAAGCCGCGACTTGCAAGTTGCGGACCTCGATCTGTCGCCCCAGATCCGCCAGGGCGGCCGCCAACTGCGCCATAGCGACCAGGTCCTCAAGTTGGGCTTGATATTGTTCTAGATAAGCAAAAGCGGCGGCGCGACTGTGCAGCAGGGCATACAGTGTTTGCAATGGCGTTTCCTGGGTGCAGCGTTGAGCGAACTCCAGCGCCTGGCTATAATAACGCGCCGCCGAGCGGTGCGCGTAGACTTGGGCAGCTCTATCTCCGGCAATCTGGGCATAGTGCATAGCCTGTTCCAAATGACCGGCCCGCTCATAATGCCAGGTCAACATTTCGGCGATGTCATTGTCGGGGCAATGCTGCCGCAAGGCCTCAGCACAGAGCGCATGCCGGCGCGCACAGTCCACCGGCGTCAGGGTTTCATAGATGAGGGTGCGAACCTGATCGTTGCTGAACCGATAAGCCGACTGACCGGAACGCGCGCCCAACGTCAAGACGTAATGCCGGGTCGCCTGCGTCATCACAGAGAAGATTTCGTCGGCGGAGGCCCCGCTGACCGCAGCCAATACCTGGGGATTCAACCACTGGCCCAGCACGGCGGCCCACTGTAAAACACGCAAAGCGGCAGGCTCCAGGCGGGCCACACGCCGCTGCAACATTTCCTGAGCGTGCTCCGATGTTCGGGAAAGACCCTCGCTAGCTACGCGCCATGCTTCGCCATCATAACGCAAGCGGTTATCTTCAATCAGAGAGTGCAGCAGACTTTCGATGAATAGCGGCTCGCCGCCAGTTTCGGTCATCAACCAGGGCAGAAATCCTTCAGGCAGGCGCGCCGCACCTTCGGCGCCGGCGCCCAATAACGCGCAAGTCAGCTCGGCGACGGCGGCCTCATCCAACAGTTCAAGGCGCAACAATTCAGGCAGGCACGCCCCCTCAGCAACAGAAGGCTGCGCTTGAGCGTGCGCCGGCCACGCGCCACGCGCCAGCAGCCCCAAGGGATGCGCAGCATCTATTTCGGCGTCGCGGTACAGGCCCAGCAGCAATACCTTGCCCTGGGACACGCGCTGGCTCACACGCTCCAATAATTCCAGAGTTTCCGCATCCGCATACTGCAAATCTTCCAGGATCAACAGCAAGGGCTTGTCAAACAGCATCAGACCATCCACCACAGACATCAGTAAACGCGCTTTTTCTTCAGGGGACGATTGCAATGGCAAATCGGCGCCAAACAGGCTCGTCAATTCCGGCATCAACCCGCCCAGGGCGTCGCTATACGGCTGTAGTTTTTCCATGCAGGCAGAGGAACATTGCATAAGCAACTGTTTGAAGAGCGTCACCCAGGGACGATAAGGAGTGAGCACGTATTCGTCACACCCCCCCTCGCAGACCAGAACGCGCTGCATTTGCGCGTATACACTCAACTCGCGGGCCAAACGGCTTTTGCCAACGCCCGCAGGCCCGGTCAACAGCACCAGGCGGCCATGGCCCTGCAACATATCCAGGAGTTTTTCCTTTAGATAGGCCATCTCAAAGTGGCGGCCCACCAGTAAACCGCTGTGTGCGCCCCCCTGGGCAGACTCAATTCCCAGGGGATAATTTTCCCCGGTGAACGCATTGAGCGCGCGAATGACTGCGTCAGCGCTGCCGTAACGCCCCTCGGGGGTTGGCGACAGCAAGGTGCGAATGATCTGGCGCAGTTCAGAGGGCAACTTGAAAGAGGTGGGCAACGCTTCCGCCCCGGTCAGGAATGGATCGGTCTCGGCCCAATCGCCGGGCCGTCCCCCGGAGGGTAAGCGCCCGGTCACGATCTCGTAAAGCGCGACGCCCAGGGAGTATAAATCAGCCCGGTAATCTACGGGGGCATCCTGCATGACTTCCGGCGCGACATATTCCGGTGTGCCGCGCGCCGGCCGGCCGCCGGCGGCCTGTGACTGCCCGATCAGCCCGAAGTCCATCAGCTTGACCTGTCCCTCCGGTGTAATCCGCACATTGAGAGGTTTCACGTCATAGTGGATAAAGCCGCGCGCGTGGATGTACTGTAGAGCGTAACAAACTTGTGTGATAACATTGTAAAGCCAGGTTATATCGAACACACCCGATAATACGCGCCGACGGGTCGCTGCTGCCCAATCTTCACCCGGCACATAGTCCATAGTGAAGAAGGATTCCTGAGTATCCTCACCATAGCCAAAGTCATACACCTTCACCAGATTGGGATGATGAAGTTGCGCCAGGACGGCAAATTCGTGCTTGAACTGCGCCAGGCGATACTCATCCGCCTGATCCGTGCGCACCGTTTTCAAAGCTACCAGGACATTATCACGCAGCAAGTCTTCCACCAGGAAAACGGCGCCCATGCCGCCCTGACCTAGTTGCCGGATCACTTTATAACGCCGATTGAAGACTTGTATTGCCATCATGGCCTCGATAAAATCGCTCGCAACAGAAATCTAAGAACCTATCCGAAAATTATGGCGATGCTGCACCGCTACGCCAGGGCTTGCGGCTAAAGCCGCTTTCAGGAGGGTATTTTTTCGTTGGCGGGCTGCGCCCGCCAACGAAAAAATACCCCCTTCAAACCGCGCCTTTAGGCGCAAATTGCGGGCCAAAACGAATTTTCGGATAGATTCTAAGCCCTAATTATACGACATTTTTACCAATTTATAACATAGCTCTTCAAAAAAAGGATAAAACTAACAGAAACGGTTAGGAGAGCAGAGGAACAGCCTGGGAGAAATGGGGGACTAGGGCGTATTAAGGAATTCTTGCAGACTCTGAGTCACTTGGAGTATTTCTTGCCCGCCGTCCACGACATGAATTGTCTCGCCTTGCGCCCGGAGGCGCCGAATGGCAGCATGATATTTATCCAGCACCGCGGTCAGCAACTCTTCCTTCTCAAAAAGATCGAATTGCTCGGCGCGCCGTCGCCGGATGCGCGCCAGGCACTCGGCCACTGGCGCGTCGAGAAAAAACGTCACATCGGGGCGTAGGCATGGCGCATGCATTTCGTAGAGCCAGCCAACTTCGTTCGGCGTCAACGAGAGGGATTGGTAAGCCAACGAGGAAAGATAATAACGATCCATCACCACCCACGCGCCCGCCTGGAGTTGCGCGGCGACGCCCTGCGGGCGGTAAAGATGCTCCAGCCGGTCAGCCACGAACAACGCGGCCAGGGTGCGCGGCTGCGCCACCTCCTGGTGGGTCAGGATGCGGCGAATAAGCAGGCCGACCAAGCCATCGGTCGGCTCCCAGGTGACATGAACGGTGGGCACAAACGCCTGCGCCCGCAGCCACTCGCCGAGCAGCCGCGCCTGCGTCGTAGTGCCCGCCCCGTCCAAGCCTTCCAGCACGATGAGTTTGCCAGGGCCGGGATGGAGAAGCATAGTGTGCGGAAGTGTTATCCCGCCTTCGTCTTGCTGTCTGTCACCGGGCGTTTGAAAAAGTAGACAAAATCGCCATCCGGGTCCGGCAACACCGTGACGAGTTCCCACCCCTCATCCTCCAGGTTGCTGAACGCGGACGGCTCGCGGACGTAAACATCGCGTTTATTCTCAAAGACCCCCGACGCGCCGAGAAAGGTCACGCGGCTTTTTTGTAGTTTGCAGTGTTGCCATTTGGTCATGAAATACCCTCCCTTAAGGTGTCATAGCCTACATCCAAACGCCCTCATTATACAACAGAAGCAAAGGGCAAGAAGCCAACGCGAGTGGATCGGCGAATGAGCGGATCGACGGATCAGCGGATCGGCAAATGAGCGGATCAGTAGATCAGCGGATCGGCGGATCAGCGGATCAGTGGATCGGCGGGCCTCAGTCCTCAGCCCTCAATCCTCCCGCGTCATCAACGGCAAATACACCGTGTAGAACTCAAAAAACTCGAACGCTCCCCGGTCATAACCTTCTCCTTTGGGCCGCGCGACGCGATTCACGTCCATATCCGGCGCGCCGAGGGACGTGCCGGTATCCACGCACGGCGACGCTTGCTTCAGGCGGTAATTGCGGTTCAGGGGATCGCGGAACAGTGGATCGGCGTCGCGGTTGCCCTCGCCGGGGAAGCCGCCGCCAACGTGGGAATAGGTCAGCGCCAACGTCGAGCCATCGCGCGTCGCCACGTTCTGCTCGTTGCCCCAGAGGATGTTGTTGATCCCCGTCGCCGTCGCGCCGCCATCTCCAAAGTGCATTTCGTACAGACCCAGGCCATGGGTGTTGCTGACGAGCGTGTTGTGCGCGAGGAACGCCCGCGCCCCATCTTTGAGCGCGATCCCGAAACCAGTGCGGTCGTAGTCGCCTTCGTTGTAGCGGCACTCGTAGACCAGGTTGTTGACGAGGGTGTTGGAAAACGGCCCGCCTATCGAAACACCCTTGTCGCCGCAGTGATGGAAAATGTTGCGCTCCACGATGACAGAAGAATCGTTGGCGTCCAGGCAGTCGTCGGTGATGTGGTAGATGCGGTTGTCGCGCAACACGGCGGGAGGGTTTTGGATGCTGCTGATTTCGATGCCTTCGGGCGGCGAGGGGTTGAAGCTCAAATCATAGAACGAGTCGTGGATGGTATTGCCTTCAATGAGCGCCTGCCCGCCCGTCGCGTGGACAGCGTCCGTGCCGATGTCGTAGATGTCGTTGTGCAGCAACGTCAGCGCCGAGCCGTAATCCGCCGTGACGGCGACGCTATGCCGCATGTGCCGCAGCGTGCTGTGAGCGATAGTGATGTCCGATGCGAACGCAGTGATGCCGTGGGTGCGGGGGGTGGTCAAAACTTCATGGACGTATTCCAACACGGCGTACTCGATGCGGTTGTCGGCGCGGGTGTTCCACAGGAGAATGCCGCCCCAAAACGCCGCCGGGTTGCCGGTGCTCAGCGTCACCGGTTGCGTCACCGCGCCGTGAACCCACAGCCGCGCGCCGTCTTCCACGCGGATCAGCCGCTCCGAAGCGAAGTGCAGCGTCGCGCCCCCCTCGATGGTCAACGTAATCCCGCCGGAAAGCCGGATGTCTTCGTGGATGGTGTACGGCAGGCGGCTGCCTTCCAGCACCGTGTCCGCCGTGAGCGTTCCGCCGTGGAACACGTCGCGGAAGAGGGTGATCGTCTGCGTATACGTCCCGTCGCCGAACACAACCATGGTGTCGCGGTGGATAAGCTCCGCCACGTAACGCCAGCTCGTCGGCGTGAGGTACGTCAGCCCATCGGCGCTGCCGTTCACCGTCACGTCGCGCAGCGGCGAGCACGTCCCCTCCAGAATGACAGTTGCGTCGGTCGTCACGATGTCTTGGCCGTCGTTGGTGATGATCGCGAGCCGGTCGCCCGGAATTTCCGTCCATAGGTGGGGGACGCGCGCGGCGACGAAATCCTTGAGTTCCTGCTTGTCGCCCGCGCTGACGACGTCCGCCGGCATGACATCAATGCGCGGAAACATCTCTTCCACGGAGAAGGAGCCGGAAATCAGCTCGGCGATCCCCTGGTAGTACCAGCGCGTGAAGACAGGCGTGTGCAGGATGCGTTTCACAGTGTCTCCGGCGTACCAATCCGGCTCCCAAATCGTGTGCGTGGGGTTGATAAACGTCGAGTCGTGATCCCAGGAGAGCAGCACAAAGCGGTCGTCCGCGCCGCGATGGTAGAGGTAGTAGTCGTCGCCGCCGCCGATCCACAGTGCGCCTTCGTGATTGTCGAGCACCGCCTGCACCGCGAACCACTTGAGCCACTGGCGCATATCGGCCACCGCCTCGGTGTCCGCCACAAACGTGGCGTCGGGCGCGTGGGTCAGCGCGTAGGTAAGAGAAATCACGTCCGTGAAATCGTCGGCTTCCTCGTTGGTCTTCTTGACGTAGTTATCCCGGTAGAGATTGGGGTCGGCGCCCCGGTACGCCAGGTCGGCGCCGCTCTCACCACGATACAGGTTGCCGTCGTTGTCGTCGCCGAAGTGCGCCTTGAGAAAGTCCCGATCCACAGCTTCCACGTCCAGGTAGTTGCCCTCAAGCGCGCCGTTGATGGCGAGTTGCACAAAGCGCGTGTCCGAGGCCGGCAACCCGGCCCGCCGGAACACACTGTAGGCCATCGCGTCCCGGTCCAGATTGTCGCTGATCAGGTTGAGGCGCTCGCGGCTCTCAAACTCCTGCGCGTCGCGGAATTTTATGCGGTACGGGCGCGGCGTGAAGTTACGCGTGTCGCCCCGGTAACGCAGGCCCACGTTGTAGTACGCCGTGTCGGAACACACAAACGTCGCGTCGAGCAGCTCGTTGGAGACCATATCGCGCGTCGTCAGTTCCGCCCGGTTCTGGTCGGTGAGGATGAGACGGTACAGCAGCAAGTTGCTTGACAAGGGGACGTCCTCCACCCAGTAGAGGAAGCTCACCGTGAGCGGCAGTCCCGTCTCCGCCGACGTCCCGCCCGGCGCGCCCTCCGGCACGATGCGCGTCGCGCCCTCATCGTCCGTCGCCGTGATGTAAAACTCCACGTAGCGCCCCTGCCCCGGCAGGAAAATCGTCTCGGAGATGGCGAAGGAGGGGATGATGGCGGAGTAAAGACTAAGGACTGAGGACTGAGGACTGAGGACTGAGGACTGAGGATTGAGGACTGAGGACTGAGAATTCTCGCTTCCTGCTTCTTGCTTCCTGCTTCCTGCCTCTTGCCTCATCAGCACAGCCGTATATTCCGCCTCTCCCTGCACGCGATAGTGGAGGGTGACGGAGACGACGGCGCTGTTGTCGTCCACGTAGGCGGCCACGGTGACAGGCTGCGTGGAGGCAGGCAGCAGCGGCGCGTGCGCCGGCGCGAGGATGCACGGCGGGAGGTTGCCCGCGTGGTAGATGCTGATCTGCGCGCCGGGCGTCCCCGGCCCCACGCTCGCCGCCCACGAACACGGGCTGTCGGAGTTGAACGTCGGGTTAATCAATTCCAACGACGAGCCGTCGCCGTCGGCGGCCTCCGGCCAGGGCAGGTGATCGTCATACGTCACGGCGGCGGCCACCACGCCCGTCGGATCGGCCAGCGCGATGCGCTCGCCGCTGTTATCGAGCCGCCCGCTCTCAAACGGGCCAAGCGTCCCCGTGATGCCATACTTCGCCTCCACCAGCGCGGAGTTGCCCGCGACCACCAGATAATCGCCCGGCAGCAACACTGTGCCGGTGGGGAAGGTATACTTGAAGCCGTCGCTGAAATACCAGCCGCTCAAATCCACCCCCGCGTCCCCGGCGTTGTACAACTCCACGTATTCTTCGCCGTAATCGTCCGAGGCGGGGTGATAGTGAAGCTCGTTGAGAACGATAGTAGTGCTGAGGGCTGAGGGCTGAGGGCTGAGGGCTGAGGGCTTAGGACTGAGGACTGAGGGCTGAGGACTGAGGACTG
>JAKQHY010000007.1 GCA_029555965.1 Chloroflexota bacterium
GGTTGAATGACTCCCTCCAGGGTTCGAATCCCTGCCTCCCCGCCAGAGAGCAATCTCAAAGTATAAGCCCCCGTGGCTCAATTGGACAGAGCGTTTGGTTGCGGACCAAAAGGTTTCAGGTTCAAGTCCTGACGGGGGTACAAATAACAGGGGCGACACAATGTGTCGCCCCTGAATGGTTTTAAACAATTGATTCATCTCACCATTCGGCCAGGCGGTTTCGCGTTGTGTGAAAGCAAGTTATAATAACGTTTGCTTAGGAAATGGCGTCTATATTAACGAGAACACAGGGAGGCGCGATGAAGTATCAGATGGGGCGTTGGGCGGTGTTGGTGGTGGGAATTTTCGCGTTGATCTTGATACCCTTTGTGCTGTTCGGCGAACACATTGAGGTGTGGACAGAAAACTTTATTGCGACAAGCGCGCAGCATACGCCCCAGATTGCGTTGGGATTGGGTCTGCTCCTCGGCGGGGATATTTTGTTGCCGGTCCCTTCCAGCCTGGCCAGCACGGCGGCGGGCTTTGTGTTGGGATTCGTGCGCGGCATGTTGACTTCGTGGGCGGGGATGACCGTGAGTTGCCTGTTGGGGTATTGGCTCAGCGCCAAACTGGGGCGCCCATTGGCCGTCCGCCTGGTCGGTGAACGCGATTTGGAACGGCTGGCGGCCCTTCAGAAGCGCTTCGGCGATTGGGTGATTCTGGCGGCGCGGCCGGTGCCGATGCTGGCGGAGGCGTCCGTGATGTTCGCCGGCATCAGTCACGTAGCGTTTGGGCGATTTATGCTGCTGACGGCGTTGTCGAACCTGGGAATTTCAGCGGTGTACGCGGCGGTCGGCGCGTTTTCCTCCAACGTCAACTCCTTTCTGCTGGCCTTCTTCGGCGCGATCCTGGCGCCGGCGGCGGCGATGTGGTTGATGAACCGGACTACCTCAGCGGTCGAATGAAAAGAAAATCTCAACCTGTGCCATAGGGAGAAATTTATCAGCAGATTGAGCAGATTTTTTCTATTAATCCGCTAAATCTGCTCAATCTGCTGACAGAAAATAGGCTATTCAGCAATGCTATTGCACAGGTCGAAAAATTTTCTCAACGAATTCAACGAAATTAACCGGACATTTTCCGTTTAATCCGTTCAATCCGTTGAGCCTATTGTCAGAGGGGACAACGATGGACTTTGAACAACAACTTGACATTTACCTGCGCGCCCGCTTCACCCTGATCGTGCTGGCGACGGTGGAAGAGGAACGCGCGGTGCAGACGGTGCAGGCGCTCTGCGAGCGCGCGAAACGTCCCGCGCTGACGTGGGACGCCGGCGACGGCTTCGCGCGACTGGCCGGGCGCGGGACGCTGCCCACCGCCCGCGATCCCCTGACCGCGCTGGACGCGCTCCTGCAAAGCGGCGAGGAGAACGCCGTGTTCGTCCTCAAGGACTTCCACGACTTCTGGGGCGACCCGCGCATCAAGCGCAAGTTGCGCAACGCGGCGCAGCAGTTGAAGCAGGCGCGCAAGGCCATCATCGTCACCACGCCGCTGACCAAAGTGCCGGAAGAACTTAAAGACGAAGCGGTGGTGGTCGAACTCGCGCTGCCGACGGCGGACGCGCTGAGCACCGTTTTGGAGCGGCTGACCGAAGTGCCCGCCGTCAAAGTCCGCCTGACCCCGCTGGGCCGCGAGAAGCTGGTGCAGGCCGCGCTGGGTTTGACGACGGCGCAGGCGCAGCGGGTCTTCTCGAAGGCCGTCGTGCGCGAAGGCGTGCTGGACGACCGCGACATCGAGCTGGTGATGGAGGAAAAGAAGCAGATCATCCGCGAAAGCGAGGCATTGGAGTTCTACTCAGTCACCGAGACGCCAGACGACGTGGGCGGGCTGGGCGCGCTTAAGGCGTGGCTGCGCCTGCGGGAGCGCGCCTTCACGCAGGAAGCGCGCGATTACGGCCTGCCCGCGCCCAAAGGCATCGCCCTCATCGGCATCCCCGGCGCCGGCAAGAGCCTCACCGCCAAGATGATCGGCGGCCTGTGGCGCTTGCCGCTGCTGCGCCTGGACGTGGGAGCGCTGTTCGGCGGCCTCGTCGGCGAATCCGAGACGCGCACCCGTCGCGCCCTGCACCTGGCGGAGACGGTCGCGCCGTGCATCGTCTGGATTGACGAGATGGAGAAAGCGCTGGCGCACGGCAACACCGACAGCGGCGCCAGCACGCGCGTCTTCGGCGCGATCCTCACCTGGATGCAGGAGAAGGTCGCTTCGTGCTTCGTGGTGGCGACGGCCAACGACATTTCGGCCATGCCGCCGGAGCTGCTCCGCAAAGGCCGCTTCGACGAGGTGTTCTTCCTCGACCTGCCCAACCAGCAGGAACGCGAGGAAATCTTCACCGTTCACATCCGCAAACGCAAGCGCTTGCCGCAGGATTACGACATCCCCCGACTGGCGCAGGCCTGCGAGGGCTACGTGGGGGCAGAAATCGAGCAGGCGATCATTGACGCGATGTACATCGGCTTCAACGACGGGGGCCGCGAGTTCACCACCGACGACGTGCTGGACGCCCTGCGGCGGCTGGTGCCGCTGTCGGTCTCGCAGCGAGAAGCAGTGGCCGGGTTGCGCGCGTGGGTGGGGGAGGGTCGCGCCCAGCTCGCCGCCCTCCCGGAGACCTACCAGGAGTGGGAATGGTTGTTCCAAAAGAAGGAATAACTTTTTGAGGAATGTTTCACGCAAAGACACTAAGGCGCTAAGAAAAATTATTTAAAAGCTTTGCACCTTTGCGCCTTTGCGTGAAACTTTTTTTATCGTTGGAGGTTGATCGGAGTTTTATGGACGCTCGCACGCTGGAAAAACGCCGCCGCGAACTGTACAACGGCATCCCGCTGCTCGGACGCAGCCTCCGCCGCCGGGCCGTGGCTGCGCTGGCCGCCGACGGTTCCGCCGGGGCCGTGCGCGAGCTGGCGCAAGCTGCCGTGCAGAGCCGCGATGGAGTGATCCGCGATCTGGCGTTGGCGGCAATCTCCCAGGTGGCGAAGCCGTCCGCCATCAACGCCGTCTGCGCCGTCTGGTACGAAACGCGCCATCCCACGCTGGGCGATTTGTTGCGCGAGCAAGGCTGGGTGGCGACGACGACGCCGGAAGTGCGAGTATACAGCGCGCTTCACGTTGGCGCGCTGGCGCTCCTCAGCCACGACGCCGCCGGGCTGATGGGGCTGTTGCTGGAAGCCTGCGGCGATTCCGAGCCGCAGATCGCCGCCAACGCGCGCGCGGTGCTGCGCTCCCTGACGGAGCAGTCGGCGCGCGAGGCGCTATGCGGTTTCGTCATTGACGACGACCACCCGATCGCCCGCGAGATCGCCCTGGAGATGGGTTATCTGCCGGAGGAAGCGCCGCGCCGCGCCCTCTTTTTGTTCCTCACCGAGCAGTGGGAGCGGTATGACGCGCTGGACTTCGACCAACGGTTCCTGCGCACAGCCTACGAAGCCGCCGCCGAGGGCATCCGCCGCCGCGTCCGCGAGAAGCTGCGTCTGACGGGGCGCGCGGACTTCCTCACCATCGTCGTGGGGCACGACTATCGCGCCCGCGCCGCCGCGATGACGCCCGAAGAACTGGAGTTCGTCCTGCGGATGTTGCAGGGGCAGCAGGCGTGGGATCGGGTGTGGGCGCTGGCGCTGGAAATTCTGCCGCTGTGGAGCGCGCGCGCGCTGGGTATCCTGCGGCGGGCCGGCTGGCAGCCACGGGATGCCGCGGATCGCGCCGTGTTTGCGCAGTGCGCGGCTCTGGCGGCGGAAGAGCTGGCGCTGGACGAGGCTGTGATGCCGCAGCACTTCCCCTGCGCTCTCTTCCAGGCGCAACTGCGCGCGCCGGGCCGCATCAACGATGTGGCCTTTTCGCCGACCGATTCCCGGCTGGCGGTGGCGACCGGTGTGCGGAAGTTGGCGTTGTGGAACTACGAGACGGCGCAAACCGAGCGGGTGTTGAGCGGTTTCGAGCACTCGGTGGGGCAGGTGATCTTTACCCGCAGCGGCCAACTGGTCTGCGCGGAACGCACCAACGTCACGACGTCCGCCACCGGCGTCTACGGGTGGAGCGGCGACGGCCTTTTCAAATTAGGGGAACATCAAGGGTCCATCACAGCGTTGGCGGCGCTGGCGGGCGACCTGGCGCTTTCCGCCGGGCGGGACGCGGCGGTGGTGGTGTGGGACGTGGCGGGGCGCAAAGAGCGCGCCCGGCGTGTCATGCCGGCGTGGCCGCGCGCGGTCTGCGCCGCGCGGGAGGGCGACGCGGCGCTGGTGCTGTTGCAACGCGAATTCTACCGGCTGACCGCGCCCGCATTGGATCCCGGCGCTTGGGGCCGGCTCGACTCGACGCCCCGCAGCGCGGCGTTCCTGCCCGGCAATGATGCCGCGCTGATCGGGCGGAGCAACGGCCAGGTGCGGCTCTACGAGATCAGAAGGAATCAGCAGTGGGAACAGTGGATTGCCAGGGCAGATTTTATGACAGAGCATGTGCAGGCGGCGGTGGGCATCGAGGTACTGCCGGAACGGAACTACATCCTGACCGCCGGACACGAGGGAGAGGTACGCTTCTTCGACCTGGCGAGCCGGGCGAGCCTGGGGCAGGCGGTCATTCCCGGCGGCGGGGTGACGGCGCTGCACGTGTCGCCCGATGGCGCGTTTATGGCGGTGGGCAGCGCGGATGCTTCCTTTTCGCTCTGGGATTTGCGAATGCCCGACGTGGCGGCGCTCTTGCGCACCCCATTGGCGCATATCACTCCCTCGGCGGTGGGCATCCTTGACGCCTGGGCGCACAACCCTAAACTCAGCGTAGAGGCGCGGCGCGCGGTGCAGTTCGTCGCCGCGCTGGCGCGTCACCGCACCCGTTTTGACATTGAGTTGGAAACCGGCGTGACCCATACGATCATGGCCGGGGAATTTGATATTGAGATTGAGTAACGCGCAGCGCCGCGAAGATGTGGTATGATAGAATAAATGTTCGAGTGGCTTGAGACTCAAAGGATGTATACGATGGAGGGGTCAGATGAAACCTTTGAATCTGGATGATGTTCGTGAATACGCCAGTACCAACATTGAGTATTTCTATCAATGTCGGATCGCCTCTTTGAAACAACTGAAACTAAACCGCTTGCTTCAAAGGAATCCCTATCTTTTCGGGTCCAAGGACATCCTGATAGCGTGGGACTTGATGGAAGATTTATTGACGAGATTTTTAACCTCATCCGAGGATAAATACTTCACAAACTTTTTGAAAGGGTTGGCGTTCTTTGTGGCAGACAAAACGTGCAACGCGCGCAAATCGGCGATGCCGGGTGTGGATTTAGAGTTTGTGAATCATGGAACGTACTACATTGTCTCTGTAAAATCCGGGCTAAATTGGGAAAATAGTTCACGGCACAGAAAATTCGTCCAGGGTTTGGGTAAAGCGGCGAGCCAGGTGAGACAAGAGCAGGTAACATTAGCGGTTCAGCCGGTGTTAGGTATTTGTTATGGCAAAATGCATACAACTAATACACCAGACGGTTATCTGAAGGTAGTTGGACGGAATTTCTGGTATCTCATCAGTGAAAGTGAGACTCTTTATACAGACATCATTGAGCCGATTGGGTATCGTATTAGAGAGTACATTGATACTTTTGATTTGAAGGACAGCGGAATTCTGAATCGGTTTACCAAAGAATTTATGGAGAAATTTTGCAATGACACCGGCACGATAGATTGGTTAAAGGTGGTCACATTCAATAGCGGCAATTATGATCTGGAAGAGCTTTCTCAATGACACCCTATCAAATTTCTGAGCTTACCAATGAAGAGCGCCGTGTCAGCATCTATGAGGGATCGGGTGAGCCGACGGTGGCTGATAGTGTTACTCCTGACACTCCTCTTGATGAACTGAATCTCAATTGGCGCGAGCGAGATTTACCGGAGCGCGAGCGGACAAAGCATGTGCATCGCCTGCATCCGTATCTGGGCAAGTTCATCCCCCAATTGGTGGAGATATTTTTGCGGAAATATTTCAGTCCTGGGCAGACAGTTCTCGATCCATTTGCCGGTTCAGGCACCACTTTGGTTCAAGCGAATGAACTAGGCATCCATGCTGTAGGGTATGACATTTCTGCTTTTAATGTATTACTGATACGCGCCAAAACTCGCCGCTATGATTTGAGCGTCGTCAGACGAGAGGTTCTGGATATTTTGGAGAAGGCAAGACAGCGGACCGACTCAGACGCTTATCAACCGACCTTGTGGAGTGCTGGTGGTAATGACGGGGGAAAAAAAGTTACCTCTCGCAGCGAGTATCTGAATCAATGGTTTGCGCCACAGGCGCTCAATGAGTTACTGACGTATCGGGATTTGATCGAAAATTACCAGGAACAGGACCTACTTAAAGTAATCCTTTCCCGATCCGCCCGTTCCGCACGTTTAACCACGCACTTTGACCTTGATTTTCCGAAGGCGCCGCAGACTGAACCTTATTGGTGCTATAAGCATAGCCGTTATTGTACGCCGACCACTGAGGCTTATCAGTTTTTGAAACGTTATAGCCTGGACACCTTGCGCCGGTTGGAAGAATTTTCATCACAAAGAACCAATGCCGCAGTGACGATCATTCATGGAGATAGTCGAGACCTGACTCTTCCGCAAGTAGATGGCGTCATCACCAGTCCTCCCTATGTTGGCTTGATTGATTACCATGAACAACATCGTTATGCCTATGAATTGCTCGATCTGGAAGATCGCCGGGGCTTTGAAATCGGCGCGGCGAAGCAGGGCGCTGGTCAAAAGGCGCAACGCGAGTACCAGGAGGCCATTGCTCAGGTTTTTCGGCGCGCGTGTGAGTCTATGTCATCGGGAGGTCGGTTGATCGTGGTGGCTGGCGACCGGCACAATCTTTATGGGCGCATTGCAGAGCTTTGTGATGTAGAAGTAGAGGCTATCCTGCACCGTCATGTGAACCGCCGCACCGGAAGAAGGTCTAGCGAATTTTACGAGTCAATTTTTATCTGGCGAAAACCCTGATAGGAGAAACTGATTATGCCGGGTGATCCACGAGAGATGAAAGCAGCCATTCAGTCCGTCATAAAGGATTTGATGGATCGAGTCATGCAGCGAGTTTTATTTGACGATAAGTTTGAAATAGAAAAAATCCATAAAACGAAACCGCTATATGCAGCTTTAGTTCCAGAGGAAATTTTAAAAGGCGCGCACTTTGAGCGCCGATTTGTTACACCTTTTGGCGGTGTGTGGGAAACTCTGGCGGTGACTGCGGCGCAATTTGGTCTGGGGTTTGGCGCTAAAGGACACAGTATCTTTGGCGCCGTTAGATCGGAACGACTTGCAAGAATTACGGAAGTTCTCAATGCTTTAGAACACCCCGAGAAAGGCAAAGAACGGCAGAAACCCGACTGGGACACCGAATTGACCTACGTTTTGGAGGGTGGTGGGGAAGATGTCCTGTTGCAAATTGTTTGCGATGTCTACGCTATGGACACAACGAGCGGCGAAAAGTATGCTTTTGAACTCAAAGCCCCTTTACCCAATAGCGATCAATCCAAAGTGAGCAAAGAAAAGCTCTTAAAACTCTACAGTATGGAGCCGCCACAAGTAACCGCTGCGTATTACGCCCTTCCCTACAATCCCTATGAAAGCAGAGAGACCTATGACTGGAGTTTCCCGGCGCGATGGTTCAACATGAAAACGGACAAAGTGGTTTTGATTGGGGATGAATTTTGGGAGAAGATAGGCGGATTAGGTACCTATCAAACGTTCATTGCGGCTGTCAATGAGATCGGCCCGGCATACAAAAAGCGGATTTATGAAGAGTATTTAGGCATCACGCCGCCGAACACTTTGGGGCAGGCTAAGCCTGAGTAGGGTATGCTCCTATGGCCGGACGCTTAGGCATTGACTTTGGCACTTCCAACACCGTCCTCGCCGTGTGGGACGCGGCGTTGCAGGACGCGACGCCGCTGCACATCCCGGATTACGGCTCGTTGCTCAAGCAGGGCGACGAGACGATTTCGCTGATCCCGTCGTTGGTGCATTATGCGGATGAGCGCCGCCGCTGGATTGGCGCGCAGGTGCTGGAGCGCAACCTGTATCAGGCGGCGCACACGTTCCGCTGGATGAAGCGTTACATCGCTAACCGCAGCCCGCTCAAAGTGCGGGTGGACGGGAAACAGATTTCCCCCTTCGACGCCGGGCGCGATTTTTTGACGAGCGTGCTGCTTTTCGCCGTTGAGGAACTGTCTATCGAAGATGAAGAGGTCGCGCTGACCGTGCCGGTCGAGTCCTTTGAGCACTACGAGGATTGGCTGACCGGCATCGCCGAATCGGTGGGATTGCGGCGCTTCCGGCTCATTGACGAGCCTTCGGCGGCGGCCCTCGGCTACGGTGCGCACATCCAACCCGGCGACATCTACCTGATTTTCGACTTCGGCGGCGGCACGCTGGACATTTCGGTGATCTTGATTGACGACGCGCCCGAATCCGCGGTGGGACGCCGCTGCCGGGTGTTGGGCAAGGCCGGCGTGGAATTGGGCGGCATGACTCTGGACCAGTGGATTTTCCAGGAGGTTTTGCAGCAGAACGGATGCAGCGATTTCGATGAGGACGTGCGCCAGATCAGCAATACCCTGTTGGTGGAATGTGAGCGCGCCAAAGAAACCCTGTCGTTCCAGCCGCAGGCCGACATCAGCGTGTTCAACCCCTACACCGGCGCGCCGCTGACCGCGACGTTGACGCGCGCGGATTTCGAGGCGCTGCTGGACGCTCACGACGCCTTCGCCATGATTGACCGGGCGGTGCGGCGCGCGCTCAACGCCGCCCGCGAGCGCGGCTACGACGCCGACGCCATCAAGGCGGTGCTGCTGGTGGGCGGCAGCAGCCAGATTCCCGCAGTCCAACAGATGTTGTATCGCATCTTTGGGCGCGAGCGGGTGATGCTGAACCGGCCGATGGATGCGGTGGCGCGCGGTGCGGCGGCCTTCGTGGCCGGCGTGGACTTCTACGACCACATCCAGCACGATTACGCCGTGCGCTTCGTCAATCGGGAGAAGGGCGGCTACGACTACCGCGCCATCGTCAGCCACGGCACGCCGTATCCCACCACCGAGCCGGTGGCGAAGCTGCGGGTCAAGGCCTCCCACGCGGCGCAGACGCACCTGGGGCTGGCGATCTTTGAGGTCAGCGAACAGCGGCGCTCCCGCGAATCCGGCGGCCCGCTGGAATTGATCTTCGACCCTTCCGGCGCGGCGCGTGTGGTGGCGACGACGCCGGCCGACGAAGACCGCCGCACGTACTTCTGGATGAATGAGCACCATCCCACCTTCCTGCTCGCCGATCCGCCCGGTCAGCCGGGCGAGGCGCGCTTTGAAGTGGCGTTCTCCATTGACGCCAACAAACGTCTGCTGATGACGGCGCGGGATTTGCAGACGGATACGCTGGTGTACCGGGATTATCCAGTGGTCAAGTTAACGTAATCGGGTTCTACGCTTTTGAATACACCCGGTTCCAATCCGCCAGCGACTTCACCATCACAGGCAGCGCGCCAAGAATTCCCTGGACCAGGGCCGGCAATGGAGTTCTCAGCACTCCAAACAACAGGCAAACGAGCATCATTCCCAAAATGGTGCTGCGGGCGCGGTGGCAGTGCAGCTTTTTGGTCAGCAACAGCCACAGGCCGATGAAGAAGAGACCCGCCGCCCAAATCTGCCACAGACCGAGCGCGATCATCATCCCAGCATACTTCGCCAGCCCAATCCCCCCGGCAAAGCGAATATAGACCGACCAGTTATGTCCGACCACAGCGCAAACACCGGCGACCATGGCGGCCCACGGATCGGGCGTCAGTAGGCGCACAGCGCTCACTGCCAGCAAACCGAGCAATGCATCCAACCCTAATGTGAGCAACCCGGCGCGCGTTCCGGAAACCCGCGCCACATTGGTCGCGCCAGTGTGCCCACTGCCGGTCGTCCGCACATCCGCGCCGCCGCACCAGCGCGCCACCCCCACCCCGGCGGGGATCGCTCCAATCAGGTAGCCCCAGAGAGCGCAGAGAAGGTATGTTCCCATAAGAAGCAAGAGGGAAGAAGCAAGAGGCAAGAAGCAAGAATCCTGCATCTTGCAGCCTGCATCCTTTAGCACCAGACGCGCAATTTTTGCGGAAAGACGTCAAATTCCATGCGATGCGCTTCGGTGCAAAGCATTTCGCCGTCTACGTGGGCGACGAGGGCATCCGGGGATGTGATAACGATATGGTGAGTGCGCGCCATCACGACAGCGTCCCGGTCAATGTGAGAGCCATCCATAAAGTGCGGCACCAGGCCCAACATCGCCAATCGGCTGATGTCGCGCACGATGCACACATCGAACGCGCCATCATCGGGCTGCGCGTCAGGTGTGGAGAAAAAGCCGCCGCCCTCACGCGCCCCATTCGCCACGCACACCATCGGCGCACGCAGCGTCATGCTCTGGTCGTCATACTCGATGGTCATTTGCGCGGGCGTGGAGAGGAAAACCGTCTTCAACACTACCGGCAAATAGAGCGCCATCCCACGCACCCACTTGATCTTGCGCGCCTCCAGCGTGACCAGGCCGCCAAAGCCCACGTTGACGGTGTTATCGAAGAAACGTGGCGTGGCATCGTCAACCTTCACCCGGCACACGTCCACCAACCGGCTGTGTCCGCGCGTTAGACGGTCGCACGCGGCCTTCAACTCGCCGGGGATGCCAACGTTGTGAGCAAAGTCGCTGCCGGAGCCAACGGGCAGCATCCCCATGGTTTCGGCGATGGCGCCGTTGACCGCCGCCCCCGACGCAACCAGCAGCCCGTTGAGCACTTCGTGCGCGGTGCCGTCGCCGCCGGCCGCCACGATCACGTCGAAACCGTCGGCATACGCCTGCTGCGCCAGTTCGACGGCATGGCCGGGGTACGCCGTGCGCACCAAGTCAAAGTCCGCTCCCGCTTCCTGCAAATGCTGACGGATAACGCTCTCAGAGCGCGCCCCATATCCCCGTCCAGCAATGGGATTCAAGATAATCTTAATAGCCATGCACTTCCTTTCAAATCATACCCGTTGGAAAATAAAAAAAAGGCGACGGGAGCAGTTTCCTGTCGCCTGTATTACCAAACACGAAATGGCGCGAAGAGTTACGCCGGAACCTTGCGATTAGAAAAGGCTAAACCAATCGGTGCCGGTCACAATGGAGCATGCGAAAATCAAGAACAAAATGAGCAAGATCACCCCGCACCCGATGCCGGAGCACGAACATCCCCGCCCAAAGCCGAAGTTGTCCTGCAACCAGTCAAAAATCGTATTCAAGAAGGCCAGTTGTAACAGCCCGACCAGACATCCCGGACGACGATCCATCTTATCACCTCCACGTATTTAAGAAGTTGCCTTACACGAAAGGCACATTCCTAATTACGCAATATGGGTCGCAGAGTTGCAAGTTACTTAATTTTATCAGCAGGTTAAGCAGATTAAGCAGATAACAGGAGGCTACCTGCACAAAATCCGCTAAACCGCTCACTCTGCTGGAGAAAAAGGCGGGGGCTAACCGGCCTGCGCCAGGTTCTTGCCATCCACCGGCAGTTTGGCCGATTTGCGCACCGGGTTCTCATGCACAGCGCCCAGGAGCAACAGCCCGACCAGTAAAAACACGCCGATGGAGAGAATGGCCATACGCTGCCCTTGCTGGCGGGCCAGCAAATCTTCCATACCCTGCTTTAACTGCCAGGTTGTCACCGAGGTCGCCACCCAACCGTAAACGGTTGGCCCCACAAACGAGGAAGCCTGCCCGGCCACCGAAAAGAAGCCGTAAAACTCCGCACTTTGGCCGGACGGCACCAACATGCCGACCACGGTTCGGCTCAAGGATTGGATGCCGGCCATCGCAAACCCGGCCAGACCGCCGATAAAGAAGAAGAAGCCCTGACTCTGCGCCAGGAACATCATCACAATCGCCACAAACATCACGGCAATGGATAGCATGAGGGCGCGCTTGCCGCCCATGCGATCCGCCATCAGCCCAAAGACATAGGCGCCGGCGACATTGGTGAGCTGCACCAGAATCACAAAGATAATCAATGCCTGCTGTTCCATCCCAAACAACACGGCCCCAATGATGGAGGCGAAATTCAAAGCCATGATGACACCGTCGTTATAGACCAGGAAGCAAATCATAAATTTGATAAACCCGCCAAAGTGACGGACTTTCTTGAAGGTACTGATCAATCGTTTGAAACCGACACTCAAATAAGTTTCACCCTTGGGCAGGGGGGTTGGCGCGCTGCCCTCCTTCAGCCACAGAAAAATCGGCAGTGAGGACAGAGCAAAGTAGGCGGCTGTGATCAAAAACGATATCCGCACCATCAACGGTCCTTTGAAAATCATGATCAGGGGCAAGATGATAAACAGACAAATCACGCCGCCCGCCGACCCAATGGCCCATCCCGCGCCGGAAACCCGTCCCATCTCCTCGTGAGAGGCAATGTCGGGCAGCAGGGCGTTGTAAAACACCTGTGCGCTGCGGTAGCCGATTTCGGCCAGGATGAAGTACAACATCCCGATGAATACGTCGCCGCGCTGCACAAAGAACAACATTGCTGTGAATATACATGAGATCAGCGTAAATCCGAATAAGAACGGTTTTTTAGCGCGGGAAAAATCGGCAATAGCGCCCAAAACAGGGGAGATGAACGCGACCATCAACATGGCAATCCCCACCGAAAGTCCCCACAAAAATGAGGCGTTCTCTGCGTTCACGACCACCTGACCGTGGAAATAGGCCGAATACACCGCCAGCAGAATCACCGCCGCATAAGCCGAATTACCAAAATCGTACAAATACCACGCCCATCGCTGTCGTCGCCGCTTTTTAGCCAGTGCCTCTTCCATCAAATTCCTCCTATTTTAGAAATTTAGGGGTCAAAGAGCGGGGATAAGGAATTAGGAAATGAGCGTCCTTCCCGACTAATTCTCAGTCCCATTCCTCGAGCACCCCAAGATACAACCCCCCAGCGCCGTCAAAGTTACTCCCAATCAGGCTTCCGGTTCATCATCAAACGGATAATAGGCCGCAGCCTCAGCCGCGCGCCGCTGTTCGGGGTCATCTGAATAGTAACCACGCTGTTCCGGCGGCAGCAACTCGGCGATGCGCTGCATGATCGCGTGACCGATCTCTTCCAAATAGGAACGCCGCGCGCGGCCGCGCCCTGGCGCAACGAAAGGGCCGAAGACTTTTCCCACCCGCGCGATCACAGACGCGCGACGCCCTTTCCTCAACCGAGGAAATACTTCGGTGAAGCCCGAAAAACCAATGGGTAAGATCGGAGCAGCGGAACGCGCCGCCATGAAGGGCACCCCAGGGCGCGCCGGACGTAACACGCCCGCCGCACTGGTGCCTTCCGGGAAAACCCCCAGAATCCCCCCCTGCCCCAGCACCGCATCCGAGACGCGAAACGCGATTTGCGATCCCGTACCGCGAAACACCGGATAAAATCCCCAAAACTCCCGCAGCCAGCTTAAAATCGGCGGCGCATTGGGGGTGCGAAAGCCCCCCAGGAACTCCATCGGCCAGGGCACGATCCGCACCATCGCCACGGGATCAATAAAACTGAAATGATTCGCTACCACCAACAAAGGCCCCGTTTGGGGAAAATTTTCGGCGCCGATCAAATGAAAATCGGTCAGCGCCGCAAACACCGCCCGCGTAATGTGGTGAACTAACGCTCGCATCAAACGTCGCCGGGGATATTTGAATTCTTCAGCCATTGTCCCTCCTCAAGGTTCAAAGGATTCCAAAAGGAACTCCATTGCAGTGATACTTTTATTATCCTCTACGCATCGTGAAGAGCAAGCCGCTGCTATTGCCTGCAATACACTGCGTGTTAAACCATAGGGCGCGCTACACCCACGGCAGCCGCGCCAAATCTACGTTACCGCCGGAAAGGATCACCCCCACCCGCCGCCCGCGCCACAGGTCGGGATGCTCAAACAGCGCGGCCACCGGCACGGCCGCCGACGGCTCGATGACAATCTTCATCCGTTCCCACACCAGGCGCATGGCGGCGATGATGCCGGCCTCGGTCACGGTAACAATATCGCTGACGCGCGTGCGGATAATGGGGAAGGTGACGTTGCCCAGAAAGGTGCGCAGGCCGTCGGCCACCGTAGGAGCGTCCGTCGGCGGATAGATGCGACCGTCACGGAAAGAACGCGCCGCGTCGTCCACCGCCGCCGGCTCCACCCCGATGACGCGCACCTGCGGCGCCGTCTCCGCCGCTAGCGCCGTCCCCGCGAGCAGTCCCCCACCCCCCACCGGCGCCAACAGCACGTCCAGGTCGGGGACGTCCGCCAGCAATTCCAGCGCCGCCGTCCCCTGCCCGGCGATGACGTGAAAATCGTTGGAGGGATGGATGAAAATCGCGCCCGTCTCGGCCAGCACGCGCTCCACCGCGCGTTCGCGCGCCAATGGGTCGGCGCCGGCCCACACGATGCGCGCCCCATAGTCTCGCACTGCCGCAATCTTCACCGGCGGCGCGTCTTCTGGCATCACCACCGTCGCAGGAATGCCGCGCAATCCGGCAGCGTAGGCCACCGCCTGCGCGTGATTGCCGGAAGAATGGGTTGCCACGCCGCGCGCGGCCTGAGCCTCCGGCAAAGCGAAGACCGCATTGCACGCGCCGCGCGCCTTAAACGCGCCCACCTTCTGGAAACATTCCGCCTTAAAGAAGATCGTCGCTCCACACATCCCATCCAATATACGGGATGTGAACACGGGGGTGCGGTGGATGTATGGCGCGATTCGCTGCGCCGCCGCCAATACATCCGCCAAAACCGGTATTGCCATAGCCCCTCCATTTGCTGAGTTTGCTACTTCACAGTATAACTTGAAATAGGGAAGGAGAAAATGCCCATGTCGGCGTTACCATTGGAATCCGGCTTCATCTACGGGCCGATTTTCTCCCGGCGATTGGGGCTTTCGCTGGGACTTAACTTGCTGCCGCCCCGCGCCAAAGTCTGCTCCTTCGACTGTGTCTACTGCCATGACGGGCCGACCGGGATCAAGACGCGCGCGCCGCAAGGCGTGGATTTCCCGGCCGTCGCGCGCGTCCTGCAAGCCGTCGAGAGCGCGCTGCGCGGCCAGTTGCACTTCGCGGCCATCACCTTCTCCGGCAACGGCGAACCGACCCTGCATCCGAATTTCGCGGACATTGCGGTCGGCGTCCACCAACTGCGCGACCGACTCCGCCCTGACGTCAAGTTGGCGCTCTTTTCCAACGCGACGACACTGGGAAAGGGCACTGTGCGCGCCGCCCTCACCTATTTCGACCTGCCTATCTTCAAATTAGACGTTGGCGATGCGGCCACACTGGCGAAGCTCAACCGGCCTGCGCCGGAGGTGACGCTGGTGGATATCGTCGCCGGCCTGAAGCAAGTGCCGCACCTCATCCTGCAAAGCGTCCTGATTGACGGCGCGGTTGCCAACGTCAGCGGCGACGCTTACGCGGTGTGGCTGGCGGCGCTGGCGGACGTCCGCCCGGTCCAGGTGCAGCTTTACAGCACCGACTACTCCACCCCAGAAAGCGGCGTCGCGCGCGTGCCGCCTTACGCGCTCAAGCACATCGCCGCCGAAGTCGCCGAGCGTACCGGGGCCAACGTCGGCGTGTATTGGGTAGATGGCGAATGGAAAACAGAAAAAAAGAGGGGTGATAATGAGCGATCTAGTTGAACAAGTAGCACAAATCCTGAATGACTACACTCCAATACAACCGGAGGTCGCTGCCGATGCGCTGCGCACGGCGTGGCTACAATTTGAGCCGAAGAGTATAGCCGGCATCAAGGCTGAACTGCGCGAGCAGCAAGAAACTGTCGGCATCCCTGTGCCGGTGTTGAAGGACATCGGCGTGCAGATTGGTAAGGCGGCGCGCAAGCGGGTGGACGATTACACACCGCTGGCGCGCCAGTTGTGGGATGCTTATGGGCGCGAAGGCCGCGTCGTGGCCGTCTACGTCCTAGGAGCGATGGAACTGACTGCGCCGGAGTCTATGATCCCGTTAATCATTGAGTTATGCCGCACCTGTATCACCTGGGAGGACGCCGACCAGTTGGCAATGAACGCACTGGAACCCATCGTCCGCAAGCAGCCCGACCGGTGGCTGACTGCTATCGAGCCGTGGCTGACCGACGAGAACAAGTGGGTGCGGCGGGCAGTCATCACCGTGATCGCACGGCTGCCGATGAAGCACAAGGACTACACCGCGCGCTGTGTCGCCCTGACGGAACGGTTGCTCAACGATGCAGATATGGACGTGAAAAAGGCCGTCAGCTTCGCCATCCGCATCGGCGCGCGCGGTGATCCCGCACCCGTGCGCGACTTCCTGGCAGCGCACGTCCCGCCGAACGATCCGGCGGCGACGTGGGTACTCTGTGATGCAATCCGCAGCATGGCAACGACGCTGCTGCCGGAATTTGTCCCGCTGCTGCCGCGCTATACCGAATGGGCCGCCGATCCCACGGTAAGCGCGAAGGATCGCCGCTCCATTGAAAGCGCCGTGCAAATTTTAAGCCAGAGACCGGGTTTGTGACCAAACCCGGTCTCTGATAAGTGCAAAAAGGAGGCAGACCATGACGACTTTGATGTCCCCCGACGGAAATCCGATCACGATCCGCCCCATTCGGCCCGCTGAGGTGGCGCGCATCCCGCTCCGCTGCTGGCCAGAAGACCCCGCAGCCCTGGCGCAGCTCTTTGAAAACCAGGGCACCCTCGGTATGGCAGCCTGGGAAGGGGATAAATGCGTGGCGCAGCTTCACTGCTATCGCATCACCCTGCCCTATGGGGACAACGCCGCCTGGCCGGAGTGGAATCACTGGTGGCGTCCCGCGTGGTGGGCCGAGGTGGCGCGGGAAGCCGATCTGGCCCTGAACGGCCCAGCGTGGTGTCACGCCTGTTGCCACGTGGGACGCACGCTGGAAAGCTTCAAGCGGGAAGCCACCGAATCCGGCATCGCCAAAGGCGCTGACCCGCGCTACTTCGGGCGCGGCATCGGCACGGAATTGTGCCGCGCCTCCATGCATTGGGCCTGGGATCATGACTACGTGGCCGTGCTGGCGCTGGGCGCGCCCCAGGGGTTGTTCGAGATGGCCGTGGCCGCCGGGCATCTGCCGTGGAGCACGTACACTAAACTGGGCTTCGAGTCACTCAGCCTCATCAGTCCCGCCGGCGAACTGCCGCAATGGGCCAACGGCCATGGCCCGCGCGACCTATCCGCCGCGCCCTCACCCGAAAAAGCCGTGCAACATTCCGTTCAGGATTTTTACGAGCGCCTGATGATCCTGGACTTAATCGGATCATAAATTAGAACCTATGCAAGGATGGCGCTTTTTTACCGCAGAAAACGCGAAGAACGCCGAGACCCTATAAAAATCTCTGCGCGTTCTGCGTACTCTGCGGTAAATTTTCACTCGTTTGCGTAAGCTCTGAAATCCTATGACTCGACAGCTCGCCCCTCTTTGCCCAAGAAAAACAGGCCGCAGCCGAGCAGCCGCATCAGGCCGCTGACAATGAGCGCGCCGCCGATGCCGATGTAACCGGATAGGCCGGTGCTCAACAACGGGCCGATCATCACCAGGAGGTTTTGTAGCGTCTGGTCTACGGCCACAAACGTCGCGCTGTGTTCCGGCGGCACTGTCTTCATCAGCTCATCGAAGAAAACCAGATTCAATCCGGCCTGAAAGATGGCCGTTACGCCGGCGTAGACCACCAGTAAGCCGACGTAAGGTGTGAAGGCCGTGGCGATGGGATATAACGACAGGAGCAGCGTCGTGCTGAGCAAGACGAAGCGCGACCCGCGCTTGTCGCGCTGGCGCGGCCAGAGGTAGTAGCCGATCAACAATAAGGCTTGCTGCATCATGGTGATGACGCTGATCCAGGCGTCCGACGCCTGCGCCTCGCGCACATAGTAGAGGGAAAAAAGCGGCGCGGAGAGGGTAGAACCGAGGATATAAACCGTGCGCTTGAGCGAGAACGTGACAAAAGCCCGCCTTTGCAGCGCCAGGGTCAGACTTTGCTTGAAGGGCGCCCACCAGGGCGACTTAGATGCCGGGGTTGCCTCTACAGCACCCGCTCCCCCAGAGTCGGGAAGCGAATCCACTACGGAAGATGGCAAATAGAGGCGCCGGGAAAAAGCAAAACTGACCAAACCCCCCAGTGAAAACCCGATGAAGACCACCGGATAGTTCACCGGAAAGGCCAGCCGCTCCAACACCTGCCCCGCCAGCGCCGTCGAGAGCGCCGACGTCAACCCCAAAGTGGCCCAGCGACGGCTCATGAAGGTAAAGCGACCGCGCGGCCCGGCGATGCCATTCATCACCACCGTAAACGACACACTGAGCAGCGTTTGCGGCAAACTGGCCAGACCCCAAATGATGAGGACCACCGGCACAATGGCCTGATGCGGCAGCAACAACGCGGCCACTCCCGTCAGGACATAAGCGGAATTGACGATCAACCGGCTGCCGCTGTACCAGGGGATGATGTCACGTCGGCCTTGCAGAAAACGTCCCATCACCATCGCCAGGAACAGGCCGGTGAAGCCCGGCATCGCGCTCAGCAGGCCCACCTCGAAATTGGTCGCGCCCAGCCGCGTGAGGAAGACGGCGAGGAAGGGCGCTACCCCACTGACAATTCCCACCCCCAGCGCGTCCATCTGTGTGTAAATCAGATTTCTACGCTGTTGGGCGCCCAATCCAGCCGGAGTAGAGGCCGCGACAAAACGCGGTATGAATTCAAGAGGCTTAAATTTCGCCATTACCGGACGTAGCAACCCACACGCGACGGATGATCTTCGACGAATTTGTCCGACGGGACGCGGCGCAGCAGCCAGAGGGACAGCAAGTCGCCGCTGGCGGCCACGCTGAACAACATTCCATAGAGCATCCACGCGCCGCTGCCGGTGATAACGCCCAACGCCGCCGGGAGTAGTCCTAGCGCCACCCCCGGCAGCAGTCCGCCCAGGCGGTAGGCGCGGATGGGGAGCGGAACGGGACAATGCGCGTAGGGCGTGAGCGTCTTGAGGTGAAAGCCAAATTTGACGGTTCCCCACGGCAGCCGGCCAAAAATCTGCCAACCGATGGCGTGCAGTCCCTCGTGCGCCGCCATCCCCAAGATCAGAAGGACGAGAAAGAGCCAGGATTGAAACGTGGTCAGCAACGCATCCAACAGCTTTTCCAATCCCCAAACGGCCCCATAAAGCGCCGGCCACACGACGAAGAAGGGGATGGCAATGAGCAGGCCATACAGATTAGCTGCGAGCATCGAAATTGAAAAATCTTGTCGCGTATCCATTGGATTCGTGAGGGGTGTTTTTCGTTTGCGAGCGTGGCTCGCAAACGAAAAACCCCTCTTTCTCTGTATTATTGCGTAACAGGCACAGCCACGGCCTGATACGTGTCATACGGCCGCGCCGACGGATTGGGCCGGTAATCCACAATGACCACGGCGTGCAGACGATTCCAATCCACCCCGCTCAAGTCGGCGGTGTTCAGAGTGAAGGACTGGCTGGCGTTGGGGGCCATGTTAGCAGAAATGGCCTGCGAAACGGTGGCGCGCACGTACTGTTTGGTCAGCCGGACGCCCGCTACCGGCGCGGCGTCGAAGTCCTCGTAGACCAACAGCCACACCGTCGCGCGGTTGGCCGAGCCGAGGGTGAGGCCGCCGCGATTTGTGACCTGCACGCTGGCTGTGACGTGATTGCCGCTGCGCTGCGCGGTGGCCGCGATCACGGCCTGCCCGTCGGGTACGGCTAATGCGGCATCAATCATGCCCTTAAAGGTTCCGTAGAATCCCCCTGGGGCGGAATAGGCGTCGCCGGTTGCGATTTGATCGCCGCTGTCCACCATCGTCAGCGGCAAATAGACACTGCCCCCGACAGCATAACCATCCCACCAACGGGATTGGCGGGGGTCGCCGCCATCCACGTCGTATTCCAGGAACAACACCGGCTGGCCGGCGTATTCTGACATCAGTTGCTCACGGATGACCTGTGCGGCCGCCTGACAGAAACCGCAGGTAGGGCGGAGGAACGCCTCGAACACAACCAACCGTTGTAGATCCGCCGCGCCGACAAAGTCTTGTCCCGTAGCTTCTGGCGGAACGGTGACGGCGCGCGACGCGGGGGTGAACTCGTAGCCACCCTTGCTCGGCGTGAGCGTGTAGGAGCCGGCGACGACGGCCAGGGCATACACGCCGGTCGCGTCAGTGGTGACGCTGTGGCCCGCGCCATCGCTGACGACGACGCCCGCCAACGGAGACCCGTAATTGTCCGTCACGGTGCCGGAGATGGCGTAGGTCGGCGGCCAGTTGCGGATGACGAGCGGCAAGTAGATAGTGGTTTGCCCGCTTTCGATGCGGAAAGCCGCCGAGCCAGACGCCGCCGGCGCGCCATCGGCATAGGCATACGCCATGTTGAGCACGGTAGTCCCGGCAAACTCCGCACTAGTGGTCACGTTGACGCTGAAGGCGAGGGTGAGCACGCCGCTGCCCTCCAGATCGCCCGGCGACCATACTACAAGAGATGGCATTTTAACTGTTCCCGGCGGCGGCAGGATGCCCGATCCGGTGTAGCCAATCCAGGCGCGGAAGCTCACGGCAAGAGGCAGCACGTCGGTGATGGAGACATTGTGCAATATCCCGGTCGTATGGTTGGTGATGGTCAGCACATAGGTGACGACGCTGCCCAGCGGCGCCCGGTTCAGACCGCCAGAGTCGTAGGTCTTGACGATGCTGAGCGGCGGCGGCGCGGCGGTTGTCCCGGCAGCAACGTTGCTGTAAGCGGAATCGCCGGCGGTGTTGTAAGCGGCGACGCGATAGAAATACGGGGTGGCCGGCGTCAGCCCGCTGTTGACGTAGGTGGTCACGTTCGCGCCCACCGTCCCTATCTGCGCCCACTCGCTGCTGCCGTCCGGCGAACGCTCGAGGCGGAAACCGGTCTCGTTGTCGCTGGCATCAGTCCAGGTCAGCGTGATGGCCGTCTGCGATACCAGGGCGACGCTCAGGTTAGTGGGAGCGGTCGGCGGGAGTACCGGGCAGGCCGTGGTGGTTCCATTGGCGACATTGCTGTACGCCGAATCGCCGGTGGCATTGTAGGCGCGCACGCGGTAGTAGTAAGGCGTCTCACACGTCAGGCCAGTGTCGGCGTAAGTGGTCACGTCCATCACAACGGTCCCTACCTGCATCCACCCACTGCTGCCGTCCAACGAACGCTCGATTTTGAAGCCGTTCTCATCGTTGCTGTTATCCGTCCAGGTCAACGTGATGACCGTCTGCGCGGTGAGCGCAACGGCCAGGTTGGTGGGGGCGTCGGGGACCGCCGCAGGCGTAGTGACCAGGTCCAACAAAACACTCACGTCCCCGACCGTAACGCTTTTGACGGCGCTGGCCGCGCCGGAAAACGTCACGACGTAAGCGCCCGGCGCCGTGATGGGAATCGCATAGCCGCCGCTGTCTGCCGTGATCGCATAATACGTTCCCGTGTCGGGCATGACGGTAACGCCGCCGAGACCCTCGCCGGGATCATAGAAGTTGTCCTCGTCCTGATCTTCCCAGACCGTGCCGACAATAAACCGGTTGTAGTGGTCGGCCGCGGTGTCGGCGTGACAATAGTTGCCGGTAGAAACGTAAGGGCCAACCTGGGTATTCGGATTGTTTTCGTAAACTAACGCCAGTCCCACGTTAGTATAATCGCCATCCAGGGACATAATCGCCTGGCGGTGTCCCCGCCCAGCTTGCATCCCCCCTGTGCCGCCTGGCCCCCAATCAATGTTCCAGGCCGCATGCGCATTGAGGCTGTTATCAGCATAGGAAAAGACATTGCCGCGCGCGCCCGCATAAACAAATCCGGCAGCCGTAACACGGGCGAATTGCCCGTCGTGATCTTGCGCGTCCCGCGCGATGAGATCATCCGAATGGGCCTTCGCCGCGTTATACAACCGCGCATCGAAGGCCGCCGGCGGTTTGGCGGCATAACCGGCAAATTCATTTTGAAGCATCGTGATATCCACGCCAAAGTAAGTCCGCCCTCCGGCAATATCCGGATCGGTGGACGTCGCCAACCAAATCCCTTCCTGCGTAGGGTTAGCGCGGGCGCGATTCATCAGCCACACCGTTTGCTGTTCGTTGCCATCAGGGTGTGCATTATCGGCGGTCTTGTGCAGAGTCCATTCAGTTGTGGGCGCAGTGACAGCGAGAGGCGCTGTCCCAACCGGGGCCGGCGCAGTGTGAACCTCCGTTAACAGATGCGGAGGATTCAAAGCCGGCGCAAATTCGCCCGGCGGGTCTGGCGCGGCAAACGCCGGGAGGGCGTTAACGCACAACGCCAACAACAATCCGATAGTCAACACCTTAGACAGATAAGTTTTCATTCCCCAACTCCCTTCTTGAGTGAAAAGAATCACAAACCCAGTGTACTATCAACTTCCCACAAAGGCAAAACGATTTTTTGCTCAGTCCACCTCCAATCCCATGGCCAGCGTATCACAAAACTTGCCATTGATGCACGTGGCGCGGGTATTCTTGCCGGTGACCACAAATCCGAAGCGCTGGTATAGCGCGATGGCGCGGGCGTTGTCCTCACGCACGTGCAGGTTGATTTTGCGGATGACGCCGCCGGCCCGCGCCCACGCGATGAGAGTTGCCATCAACCGCCCGCCGACGCCCAAGCCCCAACAGTCGCGCCGCACCGTGATGCCCATGCCTCCCTGATGGCGAAGGCGCGGACGTTTGCCGCCATCAAACGTGAGCGTCCCGACGAGGCGTTCCTCAACCGTCGCCACGAGCATCAAACTGTTGTCGCTCTGCCCCGTCCTCTCGATGAACGCCTCCTCCTGCGCCAGCGTGTTGCCGAATTCGCCGGGGCCAAAAGTGATGTTGTCCGTCTCCCCGGAGATGTCCTCCAGATACGCCAACATAGCCGCCGCATCCGCCGGTTGCGCCGGGCGGATGACGACGGTCGCGCCATTCTTGAGCGGATAGGAGCGGGGCAGTTTGGGCGCGATCAGCGGCAGCAGGTCTTCCAGCGCGCGAAGCTCGTAGCGGATATTCAAGTCCTCCGGACGCGGCCGGCCGGTAGGATTCAGCCAGCACGTATCAATGCCGTAATCGCTGCCGCCCCGGATGTCCGAGGTCAGACTGTCGCCGACGATGAGCACGTCCTCCTTGCGCGGCTGCCCCATCAGCGCGAAGGCCGCGTCGAAGATGGCCGCGCCCGGCTTGGAGGCGCCGACTTCCTCCGAAACGACGACCACCTCAAAAGCGTCGCCGATGGCCGACTTGCGCAGACGCGGGCGCTGCACGGAATGCAGGCCATTGGTGATCAGCCCCAGCCGCACGTGACCGCGCAACGCATTGACCACCGTTTCCGCGCCGGGCAGCAAGTCGGCGCAATCGCCCAGGTTATCCAGATAGGCTACATTGAACGCTGCCGCATCGGGCGCGGGATGCAGGCCGATGGCGGCAAAGAGTCGCGCAAAGCGTTCCGTCTTCAATCGTTCCTGCGTCGTCGTCCCGCGCTCGAAGTCGCGCCAGACCAGATCATTGATAGCGTGGTAGAGGGCCAGGTAAAGCGGGTCAAACGGCAGGCCGAACTGCGCAAACGTCCCCGCCAGCGCGTCGCATTCGCCTTTGTCGTAATCAAACAGCGTGCCGTCGGCGTCGAAAAGAATCCAGGTGTATTTCATAAGTGCTCCTTTAGTGCTGAGTGCTGAGGACTGAGTGCTGAGTTATGGGGTTGTGGGTTATGAGTTGTGGGTTGTGGGCTGTGAAGTTTGCTGATCCGCTGACTCGCTTTTTCGCTCATTCGCTTTCTCGCTGATCCGCTGATCCGCTTTTTGCTCTGTGTACGTAGCGGATGAAGCTGTTGTGCTTGACGATGCGCAGGACTTCAATGTCCGTATAGCCTGCGGCGGCCAGTTGCGGAGCGAGGTTGTCCCCGGCCACGTAGATGGCGACGGGCGCGAGCTGGATGGCGTGCGCCAGGATGTCAGGGAGGATGGCGTCCACCGATTCCAGCCGGTGGCCGTAGGGCAAATCGGTGACGAGGGCGTCGGCGGTGCGCGACCACACGCGGGCGTCGGCGCGATCCACGCGGGGCGGGTAACCGAAGTGTTCCAGGTTGCGCCGCGCCTTGCTCATCAACTTGGGGTTGTAGTCCGCGCCGTAGGTCTCCAGGCCCAGCGCGTGCGCTTCCAGCAGAATCGAGCCGGTCCCGCAGCACGGGTCAATGAGCGAGCGGGCCGGCGGCGCGACCAGGTTCACCAGGGCGCGCGCGATCCGCGCATCGAGCGAGCTGGAGACGTGGTAGGGCTTGCGCGCGTGGCGCGCGTGACTTTGCGTGGATTCCGCCAGAATCTCGCCGAGCCAGAAGTTGCCGGCCTGCGCCACCAGCAAGCAGCGATGACGCGGTTGGGTCAAATTAGGGCGGGTGAGAATCTGATCGGCGGCGGCGACGATGGCTTCGTGAGAAGGGAGCGGGAATCGCGCCGAAAGCTCCAGGGAGAAAATACGGAAATCAGGCAAATCGAGCCGGGCTTCGCGCAGCACGTCCAACAATTCCTCGAAACTGGGAGCATAAACAAGGCGGCGCACTCCCGTCCGCACGTAAGCCGCCTGCGGGATGCGCTCCAACGTGTCACAGAACGCCACGCCGTCTGCATCGGGACGGCCGCCCGTTAACGCCGCACACTCCGCCGCGACGAGGTCGTTGATTTCGTTGCCCGGCAGGCGGATGCAGAGGGCGAGGAGAGGATGGGGAGAGGGGGTGAGGGGGAGAGGGGGCGCGGGGGTAAGTTTAGGGTTCGCTGATTCGCTCATTCGCTGACTCGCTCATTCGCTGATCCGCCGATCCGCTCATTCGCAGGCTCAATCAAAATACGTATCCCCATGCCACAGCAGCGACTTCGCCACGGCATCGTTCAACTCCACGCCAATGCCGGGGCGCTCGGAGACGTGCATCCAGCCGTTGCGGATGAAGGGCTTATCGCCGTCGCAGAGGTCGTTCCACCAGGGGATGTCGCGCCCGTGAAATTCCAGCACCAGGAAGTTGGGGACGGCGGCGCAGACGTGACACGCGGCCATCATCCCCAGCGGCGACGAAACGTTGTGCGGCGCCAGCGGGACGTAGAAGGCGTCGGCCATGTCCGCGATGCGCTTGGCCTCCATGATGCCGCCGGCCTTCGAGAGGTCGGGCATGATCACGTCGCAGGCGCGTTTTTGGAGCAGTTGCAGGAATTCCCAGCGCGTGTACTGATTCTCGCCGGTGCAGATGACGGTGCTGGTCGCCGCCTTGACGTGCGCTAGCGCGTCGAGGTTTTCCGCCGGCACCGGCTCCTCCAGCCACATCAAGCGCAGCGGCTCCACCGCCTTCGCCAGCGTGATGGCGGACCCCACGTCGAACTGGCCGTGACAGTCAATCGCCAGGTCAGTCTCGTAGCCGATGGCCTCGCGCACAGCGGCGATCAGGTGGATGATGTGGGTCATCTCCTGCGCGCCGGTCGTCCAGTTCCACGGATCGAGCTTGCCCACGCCGGTGTGATCCACGTCGAATTTCACCGCGCTGTAGCCTTCGCCCTCGATCACTTCCACGGCCTTCGCCGCGTAAGCCTCCGGCGTCTCCTCGTCGCCCGCGTGGAGGTCGGCGTAGAGCCGGATTTTGTCGCGGAATTTGCCGCCGAGCAGCCGGTAGACGGGCACGCCCAACGCCTTGCCGGCGATGTCGTAGAGCGCGTTTTCGATGCCGGTCAGCGCGAAGATGAGCGGCGCGTTAGTCGTGCCGCCGTAGCGTCCCCACCGCCGCAGCAGCTCCCACAGCGGCCCGGCGTCCAGCGGGTCTTTGCCGATCAGCGCCCGCTTCATCGCCAGGATCGCCTGCTTCACGGCGAAGCCAGACGCCCCCGCCGCCGCCGAGTTGCACTCGCCCGTCCCCACAATGCCTTCGTCGGTGTAGACCCGCACAAACGTCCACACACACCCGCCGCTGTGTGGCTCTTCCCGGCCAATCACACATGCCTGTACATCCGTGATCTTCATAGTATCTCCTTGTTGAATTGGATTAAATACTGCGTAAAACGTAAAACGTAATGATCTCACAACAAAAGCCCTACGTTTCACGTTTCACGTTTTACGTTTCACGTTTTACGAAATTGACCTATACTCGTTGAGCATGGACATTGTAAGTCCTGACCCCCAATTTTTCAAACAAGGAGAAGCGAAGCCATGAAATTCAATAACCGCGACGACATTATCCAGTTGACCCCGCTGTGGCAGGGGGAGCGTTTCCCGGACGGTCGCCCGCGTGTGCCGGACGACATTCTGCGGCGGATGCAGCGCGTCGTGACCGAGGAGGCGTGGGCCGTGCTGTGGAATCATAACTACCATTTCCAGTTTGAGGGCGACTGGGTTCGCACGCACCCGGATCGCGTGCTGGTGGGCCGCGCCGTGACGGGCGTATTCGTGCCGCACCGCCCCGATCTGCACGACTACTTGATGGATTACGGCCACAACGAGGAAAAGCGCATCGGCGCGATGAACTCGTGGGTCATCGAAACGCTGGTGAAGGACGACGTGATCGTCATTGACCTGTTCGGCAAGGTCTACGAGGGCACCTACTCCGGCGCGAACCTCTCCACCGCCATCGCCACGCGCACGGGACGGGGGCAGGTCATCTATGGCGGCATCCGCGATATGCAGCAGATCGTGGACATCCCCAACGCCGTCACGTTCTGCAAGGGCTGCGATCCCACCCCCATCCGCAATGTGATGCTGACGGGCCTGAATGTGCCGTGTCGCATCGGCGCGGCGACGTGTATGCCCGGCGACGTGGTGTTGGGGACGATGAGCGGCGTGCTGTTCATCCCGCCGCATCTGGCCGAAGAGGTGGTGGAACACTCGGAGCGGACGCACATGCGCGAACGCTTCAGCCATCAACGGCTGCGGGAGGGGATTTACAATTCCAGCCAGATGGATACGAAGTGGACGGAAGAAATCGAGGCCGACTTCGAGGAATGGCGCAAGAGCCATTCGATGGAAGACGAAGAGGGCGTGGATTGGAGCAAGCAAACGGATCAATCGGATGCGGGGGGCACGCTGTTAGGGTAGACTTACCGATTACTTGATTTGGGCCTGAGAATAGCAGTGAGGAGATACAAAAACACACCCTCCCAGACTGGGAGGGTGTGTGGCGTGAATATGAACAGGGCTTGTCATCGCTTCCGGCAAATGAGGATCATCAGCCGGCTTTTGTCTGTCAACGGACTTCCATCCCAATCGCCGAATTGCTCCAAAATCTGAAACCCGTTGTAGTAAAGCAACGCTTCTACTTCTTGCGGGAAAATATACCGCAGAGATAAGGGAGCTATCTTGAGAACCTCCTGCCCACTGGCATCTATCCACCTGCGATAGGCAGTTTCCAGCTTTATCTGACGAATCGGATCATAAGATTCTGTACCTGATACCCGAATCTCCTGCCCGGCATGATTTTTGTAAGTGAACCAATCCTTTTCGGTTTCCACAGAGGTGAGCAAATCAGGATGGGGAAACAGCAGGGCAAAGATAAATCGCCCATCGTCCTCCAGGTGTTCTCTTACCCGCGCCAGAAAATCCTCCTGACCTGAGCGGCTAAGAATGTGCTGAAATACACTACCGGTCTCAAAGATCAATCGAAAGGGCCGTTCAAGTCGAAAAGAACGCGCATCAGCCGTGATCCAATGGATGGGTAGATTCCCAGCTTTTTGCCTGGCTCGCTCAATCATCGCCGGAACGACATCAAGGCCCGTTACGTCCAGTCCATTTTGAGCCAGAGGAATGGTCACTCTGCCCGTGCCACACCCTAACTCAAGAACTGCCCCCTGAAGTTTTTGAGCAAAATTGAGAAGAAACACCCCATCCGGTTCAAAAGTGAAATTCTCCAAATCATAAATTTCAGGATCCGCATATTCCTCAAGGTTGCTCATTGTCGTCATGGCCTTCGGAACCTATTTCCGTTTGATCACTTCGATGGTGATTTTCCTGCGCTTGGGGTCTTGCAGCGGCACGTCGAACCCCAGCATTTCTTCTTCCACCAGGAGGGCGAATTGCGCGCCGTCGCTCAGCCGCTTGACCCAGTAGTCGCCATCGTCGGTCTGCACGTAATCGTATTCCGGCGCCAACGGGTAGTAACGACGCAGATCGTCCAATGAGTGGATGTCCGGGTCATCAATGTGGCTCCGCGCCGGCCACGCCGATGGCGGGGGAACGGGCGACGCGGGTTTGGCCGGCGCCGGCGGCCGGGGCGCGGAGGGTGCGCGCGGTGCCGGTACGGGCTGCGGCGCGAGTTTGGAGAAGCCGCCAAACAGGCCTTTCTTTTCGCCGATCTCCGCATTGGGGAAAATCTCGAACAGGCGCGCTTCCTCCGCCGGCTTCAGACCGGCGATGTCCAGCTTCACCGTTTGTCCCTGGCGGGTTTCGATCTTCTCCACCTTACTGCCCATCCGCTCCCGCCGGATGTAGACACGCGTCACCTCCGCATTTGAGATCACCTGCGCGTCACGCGGTTGGTCGCCCTGCTCCACAATCACACGCCGGTTGGTGATCCCAATTTTACGCACGTTGGCGCGACTCACCTGGGCCTGTTGCCCCCCGCCCCCGCTGAAGCTGACCGAGCTGCTGCTGGAAAACGCCACCGGCCCGATCACCAGCATTTCACCCTCTTCCAATTGCGTGAACGTAAAAGCTGACATAGTTCCCTCCCGCAAAAAAATATCTCAACGGATTGAACGGATTCAACGGATAGGCCAAAGCCAAGTCCCCCCTCCGTTGAATCCGCCGAGCCAATATCACAAATTCTCCGCGAAAAAGTTACAGATCCGCTCCTCCATATACACCCGGTCGGCGAGGCTGCGCGGCGAGTGGCGCTCGTCAGGGAAGAGTAGCAGTTCATAGGGTTTGCGCGCGCGAATCAGGGCGTTGATCAGTCGAGCGGTGTGACGGAAGTGGACGTTTTCGTCAATCAGGCCATGCACCAATAACAGCTTGCCCTGGATCGCGGCGACGTGCGCCATCACATTGCTGATAGCATATCCCTGCGGGTTCGACTGCGGCGTGCCCATGTAACGCTCGGTGTAATGCGTGTCATAGCCGTCCCAGTGCGTCACTGGCGCGCCGGCTACGGCGGCCCGGAAGGTCTCCGGGGCGCGCGCCAGGCACATCAAAGCCATAGTGCCGCCATAACTCCAGCCGTAGACGCCCACACGCGCGGGATCGGTCAGGCATTGCGCTACCAGCCAGCGGACGCCATCCACCTGATCGGCCACTTCCAGGTCACCCAGGTTGTGCTTGATGGCTCCTTCAAAAGCCAGCCCGCGCCGCGCGCTGCCGCGATTGTCCATCACGAAGACCAGGAAGCCCAGACTGCGCAGGTATTGCGCGCGCATCGTCGCCGCCATGCGCCAGTGATGGACGACCATCTGCGCGTGCGGCCCACCGTAGACGTACACAATCGTCGGATACGGCCCAGGCCCGAACCGCTCTTCCGATGGCACGTACAACGCGCCGTACAACGTCGCCCCGTCGCGGCTCTTGAATTCCACCATGCCCGGCGGGCGCAGACCCAACGCCTCAATACGTGGATCCAAGTCTGTATACACCGGCGTCAGCGCCGCGCCGTCCTCCAAAGAACGCAGCGTCGCCGTCGGCGGCTGATCCAGGCTACAATGCAGGTCCACAAAGCGACGACAGGCGTGATCCAACGTCACCTGATGCGTCCCCGACTCCTGCGTGATGCCGCGCACCTCGCCGCCTTCCAGCGGGACGACGTAGAGGTGGCGCTCGGTGGGATGCTCGCGGGTGGCGGAGAAGTACACCAATCCACACGCCTCGTCCACCCCTTCCAGCGCATCCACGAGCCACTCTCCCTGCGTCAATGGGCGCAGCAAAGTCCCGGCAACATCGTAGAGGTACAGGTGTCGAAATCCAGTGCGCTCGGAAGCCCAGATGAAGCGCCCATCGCGCAGCGGCCAGAGCATGTCGTGCAGATTGATCCACACGTCACTGGTCTCGGTCAGCAGCAGCGTCCCCTGGCCGGCCTGCGGATTGAAGCGCACCAGGCGCAGTTCGGTCTGCGCGCGGTTCTCCAGTTGCGCGACGAGGCTGCCATCCGGGAACCAGGTCACGCGCGCCAGATATTCGGCGTCGCCTAAATTCAGCCACAGTGGATCGCCGCCCACGCTGGAAACTATTCCCAGTTGCACCCTGGCGTTTTTCTGACCGGCAAAGGGGTAGTGATGATCTTCCTGCGCCGCGTCTCCGAGGGCGTCGCTGCCCTGATGGACGATGCGGTAGATCGGAATGGCTGTTTCGTCCACCTCAGTAAATGCCAGCCATTGGCCGTCCGGCGACCACCAGAAGCCGTGTTTACGATCCATCTCCTCCTGTGCAATATACTCCGCCAGGCCGTGCGTGCGCCCCGTGCCGCGCGCTCCGGTGGTGAGCTGGCGTGGCGTCCCGCCATCTGTAGAGACGAGGTACAATTCAGCGTCTTGCACATAGGCCACCCAGGCGCCATCGGGAGAAAGTTGTGGATCGAGAGCAGGCCCGTTCTCTTTGCTCACCAAGAGGCGCAACGGCGCCGCGGCGCCGTCCTGAACGTAAAGCTCGCCGCCGAGTGGGAGCAGCAGCCGCGTTCTCTGAGCAGCCCAGGCATAGTTTGTCACGCCCAGGGCCAGGGAACGAGCGCGCTCGCGGCGCAGTTTTTCTTCCAGAGAAAGCGTTTCTTCCTGATCGCCAGCGCCCGGCGGGATCACCAACTGCCAATGATGCCCGGTTTCCGGGTCAAAGGCGTACAACTGCTGGCGCAGCGAGCCTTCCGAGCTGTGCAGATACGTCATCAGCGTGTCATCCGGGCTGAAAGCGAACGCGCTCGGAGCAGCCATACCCGGTGAAGGATAAGTAGCGACGGCTTCCAACGTCATGCGGGATTTTGAGAGGGTGGTCATAACAATTCCCCAACATAGCCGCTCAAGCGGCAGGTTAAAGGACATGTTGGCGCGGGCAGCACAACCGCCCGCGCCAACATTTTTTGATCCTGGCCTTCAGAACGAGGGTCTCACCTTAAAACAGCGTCTTGAGCTGTCGCTCCAGATCGGCGGGACTGCTGGCGAACGCAATCGGCACAAACAACACGTCCGGGTAGTATTGGTCGTACCACGCCTGGCTGATACCGGTGCCGATCTTGTCCGGGCTGACGCAGATGACGCGGCGCATATCCAGGTCGCCGACGCCGCCGTCATCCGGGGAATAGCCAATCGAACAACCGTACTCCTGGGCCACCTTCAGCGCCGCCGCGGCCATCTCCGGGGCAAGGGTAGTAGGCAGCAGGATGTAGGTGCGGCTGTACTGCATACGCGGGGCGCCGCGCACCACGCTAGAAACCAAACCGGTTGACGGCGGTGGGGTGACGGGCGGCGGCGGGGTAACGGGCGGCTCGCCGCCGGGGCCGAGCGGTTCAAGGGAGAAAGAGTCCATAAACCAGTTGTTCTCGAAACCCCACTTGGCCTTACACTCTACCCAGACGCGCACTTCACCGCTGGGCGGCGCCACAAATTCAATCCACACATCATTGTAGGCCCCAAAGACAAAATTGTTGCTGTATTTGTTGAACCATTGGCTCCAGTTGACGTCGCCATCTTCGGCCTGGGGCCAGGGGGTATCCGGCGCGCTCCAACCGGATCGGGCCTCGGCAGACCAGATTTCGTCGGGTCGAACTTTCTTTCCGTCTTTGTAGCCGGTCACGATGTCCGGGAATACTTTGGCGTTAAAGCGATACTTCGCCCCTGGCGTCAAACCAGTTACAGACTGAGTGGCCGCGTAGTATACCGGCGCGCTGGCCTTGAACACTTTCCAGCAGTAATTCCCACTGAGGAAGAATAACGGCTTCTCATGCGGAGGCGCATTGATGATATTCCAAACTACCGACTCAGGGCGATAGGCTTTGGTTTCTGCCCCCTTGAAGACGCGGTTATCAACCCAATACAACTGCCAATCATTGGGAACTACAATTTCAGGGATATTGTCCTGGTGATGATGGCCTTCATCAAAGTTAGCATTCTTCAGCAGATTCATAGTCTCCCCTCCATAGCGTGGGTTAAAGGAATGATAGTTGGGCTGGTTGCAACCCTAAACTTACGATAGCACACACCCCAAAAACTACAAGTCCCCAACGGGTTTAATGGATGAAACGGAAAGAGCGGTTTGTTCCAAAAGCGCAATCAGTCGGTCAAGGTCGTCGCAGTTGGTCATCTCTGCGCGCAGATGACGGGGTAGTCCGGCGCGGCGCAGATATTCGCTCAAGTGTTTTCGAAAGCAAACGAGGCCGTGATAGGCGCCTGCCTCATCCACCATGTCTCGCAAATGGCGCAGCATTACAGAGACGCGCTCGGCGAGCGGCACAGCATCACGGTCACGAAGTCCGAAAATCCACGGATTGCCGACCGCTGCCCGCCCGATCATCACGCCGTCACAACCGGTGTGCGCCTGGATACGGGCAATATCGGCAACGCAGCGCACATCTCCGCTGGCCAGCACGGGAACGGAGACGGCTTGCTTGACCTCCGCGATGGCGTCCCAATCGGCCTCGCCCAGGTAGAATTGGTCGGCGGTACGCCCGTGAACGGCAATCAACGCCGCGCCATTTTCTTCCATCGCGCGGGCGACCTCCAGATAGTTGCGCGAAGCGGCATCCCATCCCAGGCGGATTTTGGCCGTGACGGGCAACGGGACGGCGCGCGTGAGACGTGCAAAAATCCGCCCAATCTGCGCCGGGTCTTTCAGCAACGCCGCGCCATAGCCCTTCTTGGTGACTTTCGGCTCCGGGCAGCCCAGGTTCACATCCAACACATCAGCCCCGGCCGCCACCACCACTTGAGCGGCGGCAAGCAGAGTATCCACCTCGCCGCCGAAAAGTTGGCAAACCAACGGGCGCTCGTCAGCGTGAAAGGCCAACATTTCATGCGTGCGTTGGGAGCCGTAGAGAATCCCCTGCGCCGACAGCAGGCCAGTATAAACCAGGGCTGCGCCAAATTCCCGACAGAGGCGGCGGAAAGGCCAGTCGTTATACCCGGACAGAGGCGCCAGGATCAGGTTCCCATAAACCGGCAGGTCACGAATCATGAAAGTTGTTTCAGCTATGTTCACTCGTTGTTGTCAGAAACCATAATTTCATTATAGTAAGGAGTAGAGAGTAAGGAGTAGGGAGTAAGAAGTGGGGAGCAAGACACAACACCCCCTCATTGCGCATGACTCATTACTCATTACAAATTTCCAGTTTCCCATTTCCCCATATCACAAAAGGAGACCATGATGATTCCCTTGTCCCAACGGGCGCTTGCCATTGCCCCATCCCTGACCTTTGCGATAGATTCACGCGCTAAAGAACTGACAGCTCAAGGCGTTGCAGTGTGTAACTTCGGTGTCGGGGAGCCGGACTTCGACACGCCGCGCCACATCCGCGAGGCAGCCAAAGCCGCGCTGGATCGCGGCCTAACTAAGTACACGCCGCCCCCCGGTCTGCCCCGGCTGCGCGAGCTGGTCGCACAAAAGCTGGCGCGCGAAAATGCGCTGGCCTACTCCCCCGCTCAGGTGATGATCACCGTCGGCGGCAAGCAAGGGTTGTTCAATGTGCTGATGGCTCTGATCAACCCCGGTGACGAGGCGTTGATCCCCATTCCGTACTGGGTCACATACCCAGAAATCGTCAAAATGGCGCACGGGGCGCCGGTTTTCCTCCCCACCACGGAAGCCACGGGATTCAAAATCACGCCGGAGCAACTGAGCGCCGCCATTACGCCGCGCACTCGTCTGTTAATCCTCAACTCGCCCTCGAACCCAACCGGCGCGGTGTATACGCGCCAAGAGTTGAGCGCCCTGGCCGAAGTGCTGGTTGAGCACAGGTTAGCCGTTATCGCTGACGAGATCTATGAGAAGTTGGTCTACGATGGTGTGGAACATGTTAGTATTGGCAGTTTAGGGGAGGAAATTTTCAACCTTACCGTGACCTGCAACGGATTCAGCAAGGCGTATGCGGCCACCGGTTGGCGTCTGGGCTATGTGGCAGGGCCACAGGCGCTCATCAAAGCGGCCACCAATATTCAATCACACGTCACATCATGCGTTAACAGTTTCGCGCAATATGGCGCGATTGCCGCATTAGAAGGACCGCAAGATGAAATCGAGACGATGCGCCAGGCCTTCGAGCGCCGCCGCGATGTGTTGCTCGCCCGTCTCCGGGAGATTCCCGGCCTACAGGTCGCACAGCCGGATGGCGCGTTCTACATTTTCCCCGGCATCGCCGCCACCGGCCTGGACTCGATGACGTTCTGTCAACGATTGCTGGAACAGGAATATGTGGCCCTGGTGCCGGGCATCGGCTTTGGCGCCGACGCCAACGTGCGTATTTCTTACGCTACGGATATAGAAACGATTGAAAAGGGCGTCAATGGATTATCCCGATTTATGGCGACGCTGTAAAATTCGCGAACTACGAAACGTGAAACGTGAGGTTTGCACATTCCAATCTTCATGTTTCACGTTTCACAGTTTCACGTCAAATCATTCAAGCCCCTAAGGACTTCAGCTCCACCACTTCGTAGACAGATTCAGGGCATTGCTGCTGCCCTTTGAACTGCATTTGGGGTAATTCTTTGACAACGATCTGATCACGCAGTAGCTCGTAAGTGTTTCGGCAGATCAGGATTTTGTTGGATGGCGCCACTTCCTGTAACATATGCGCCTTGTTGACCGTGTGTCCCATCACCGTGAAGTTGACCATGTGCTGCGTACCCACATTCCCCACAATAGCATCCCCGGTGGCGATCCCAATGCCAAACGAAATGCGCTGATACGAGGGAAACAATTCGTGAACTTTCTCCGTGCCCTCCAAGGTTTTCCAGGCTGCGCGCACGGCGCGCAATGCGTGATCGGCCTGTGGCAACGGCGCATTGAAGAACGCCATCGCCTCGTCTCCCATAAACTTATCAAGGATGCCTTCTTCGCCGATCACCGCATCAGCAGCGATAGCGAGGTAGCTGTTGATGACCTCCAACAGAGCCTCCGGCTCATTTTGCGCACTGAAACGCGTGAACCCCCGCAAGTCGGCAAATAGGACGGTGACGACCTGCCGCTGCCCGCCAGGCCGCACGCTTTCCGGCTGCTGCAAAATACGCTCGACCACCGGGGGCGACACGTAATGCTCGAAGAGCTTGCGTAGTTCGCGCTTCTCATGCTCCCGGCGTTCCTCGATTTCGGCCAATAAACGGAAATTTTCAATAGCAATCGCCGCATAATCGCCCAACATGTGCAGTAGTTGTCGTTCGTGCTTGTTGATCGGCTCGCGATTGTATTTGTTACTCACGATAAGCGATCCGAGGGTTTTCTCGCCCACGGTCAACGAGGTTGTTGTCATCAGACCGGCGGTCATCGTATACAATGACTCGTCTTTATCGGGCGGGCCATAATCAGCGCCCTCGCGGCGGCGGCGCATCTGCATCTTAGGGATGCCTTCCGTTTCAATGAGGATGAGTTGCCCATCAATTGCGCCAGTCAGGTATAAAGCCGCATCCACGATGCGCTCCATCAGTTTTTCGCGCTCGCGCAGTGTCGTCACGGCCTTGCTGACGCGATAAAGTGTGTTTAGTTCCTGCACCTGCCGCGCCGATTCCTCACTGATTTCCTGAAGCTGGACATGAGTATATTTGAGCTGCGTCAACAGCCCGTCCCGCTCTATCCGCAGTTGGTCAGCATCCAGAATCTCCCGCATCACCGTCTGAAGTCTTTCCACCCGAAAAGGTTTGAGGATGCAGTGACGAACGCCCAGGTCAAACACCTCAACATCCAACAGACGGTTGCCCCAGGCGGTCGTCAGAATCACCGGGGCCAGAGTGCCCTGGAGGCGCAACGCGCGCAAGAATTCCAGGCCGGCCATGTCCGGCGGCTCGTAATCGGCGACAATGAGTGTGGGGCGCTGCTCTTCAGCCAGGCTCAAAGCAGTGCGGGCATCCTCGGCCAGAAGCGCCTGGTACCCCACCGGCTCCAAAACCGCGCGCCGGACATACTCCCGCACTTCACGGTTCTCATCCACGACAAGGACAGTGGTGGGTTGAAGATTGGCCTCGGTTGAGATCAAAATAGTCGCTCCCACATTGTTTTTTTCAGTGGCGCGCCTTGCCCATTCATTCGCGGGCCGAGAACGCCTCCAACAGTTTCGCCACCTGATAGTCTGATTCCGCCTCAGCGGCCAGCAGCGCACGAACAATCTGGTAGAAAGCCGCCAAGCGAGTCGCCGCCCCCTCCCCCAACGCCAACGATTCGAGTGTGTAAACTAACATCAGCCACCAGAGCCAATGCTCAAAGGCTTCTTTGTTAAACCACAGGATACCCCGATGGCGATTAATGCCCAGATAGGTCTGAACTTCAGGCTGCTGTAGCGCGGTGTGGAGCAAATGGTAGGCCTGCGCCTCACGGGGCGCGTTCTCGGCGGGCAGCCAGCGCCGATAGCCCAACAACGCCTTAAGCAACGCCACAGAACGTCCCACCTGCCCATCATCCAGCCCCATCTCCCGCAGAGCGTTGCCAATCAGTTTTCCAAGCAACCATTCGTCCAGCCAACTGCGGCTGATTTCGGCGTAAGGGTCTGCACTCACCATCCTGCCCAAATCACGGGTAAACAACCAGCTTAAAGCGATGCCCCAACGCCCCCTATCGTCAGGCGGCATCCCCCGCAATACGTAGGCGACGGCGTCGGCGCACACCGGATGCTCCGCCGCCAACAGCGGCAGTGATTGCGATAACGTCAGGAGTTGCATCAACATGACGCGCACCTCGCGCGCGATGGGCGCGACATCGTCCGGCGTAGCGTCCTTCCCGGTCGCCGTGTGCGCCACAGCCGCCAGCAAATCACCCATCTTCTGCTCGACCTGAGTAAGCACATCGGCCTCTCCCTCGGCAGACTCGGCGGCAACAGGCAGCGCAGATAGTTCCCGCCCCCGTTCTCCCGCCAACCAGTGGAAGGCCGGCGCGCTCACCAACATACGGAACGGAGCGTGTACCGGTTCAAGGAACAGTTCTTTGAGAGCCTCCTCCACGTCGGGCACGCCCCGCCCGTTGAGATAAGTGGTCAGTTGGGCATATTGACGCCAAACGTTGTCACGAATCTCGCGGAAGTCTATGAAGACATGCACCTGGTAGGCGTGCAGCTCAGCGTACAACCCGCTTGCATACACGGCAGCCGCATTGCGGATGTATTCCAGGCCCGACACTGCGTCCCGGAAGACCAGGAAGGTCTCACTGTCCGCTGGGATGCTAAGGCCATCCGCCAGGGTGCGCTGCACCAGGGACTTCTCGCCGGCGCCGCCCTTGGCCGCAAACGCTGCCGAGATGCGCACGTAGCCACGCGTCTCGGCGTAGCGGTTGTGGTAGATCACCAGCGCGCGCTCCCCACCCATACGGTTGGAGTAAGCGAAGACATTTTCGTCCACGTGTCCTTCGGGAGTGTAGAAATCGTAGAGCAGGAAATTCTCCACTTCAGCAAACAGGTATCGCTTGTGCAGGATGGGGAAAATCTGCTTTTCGTGGCGCTCCACCAGGGATACGTCGGGCGTCTCGTCCCAATAGGCCCGCCGGTATTCCATGCCGTACTTCTCAGTGTAGCCCTCCACCTGCCCGTGGCCGAACATCGGCAAACCGGGCATGGTAGACATCAACGTGCAAATGCCAAAGTATTTGTCACCCTTGCCGTATTGATCCACCGCGGTGCGTTCGTCGGGGTTGTTCATAAAGTTGACATACCGCTTGAGAATTTGCGGATCGAATTCCAGCGTGTTTTTGATCACCTGGCGGTACTCGGCGTTCTTCTCGTCGCGCAGCATATTCATGAACGCGCTGTTGTAGACCCGGTGCATCCCCAAGGTGCGGACGAAATAGCCCTCCATCAGCCAGAACGCCTCGGCGAGCAGGAGCGTGTCGGGCAATTCCGCCGCGACGCGATCGACCACTTCGCGCCAGAACTCCTCCGGCATCGCCCCATCAAAGGCGGCTTTGGTCATGCCGAAGTCCGCGCGGGAGGGGATGTCGCCGCCGGTCCCCGGCTCCGGGAACCAGAGCCGCTGGTAATGGCGTTTCGTCAACGTCATCGCCGCGTCAAAGCGGATGATGGGGGAACGGCGCGCGACCTGTAGGATGGTCTGAATGACAGCCTCGCGCACTTCAGGGTTGAGGTAGTTGAGCTGCGCGGTGTCGTTCCAGGGCATACTCGTGCCGTCGTTGCCGTGGTAGATGTAACGCGCGTCGCCTGTCCAGTGATCCAACCGCTTGAAGGTCACGGCGGCGTCGTTGCGGGAATAATAGTGGTCTTCCAGATAAATCCCCACCCGCCCGTCGCGCGAGAGGTCTTCACTGTTGTAGGAGTACGTCGGGAACGGCGGATAGGGCAGGCTGACGAACCAATCGGGGTGCTCGATGACCCAGCGGGCGTCAATGCCCACGTGGTTGGGGACCATGTCCGTCGCCATGCGCACGCCGCGCTGCCAGGCGCGATGCTTGAGATTGTCGAAAGCCGCCTCGCCGCCCAGGTCGTCTGCCACACGGTACTCGTCAAGTGAATAGGCCGACGCCACCGCTTCCGGGTTGCCCATGATCTGCTTGATGCGCCGGGAAGCCTCGCTGCGTTGCCACACACCGATCAACCACAGGCCGGTGATGCCCCAGGCCCCTAGCTTATCCAGTTCGCGGTCGGGCACTTGATCGAGCGTGGTAATCGTGCGTTTATACTCTTTGGACAGTTGATCCAGCCAGACGTAGACGTTCTTGGCGATGAGCACGACGCGCGGCATCCAGGCGCTGTCCGGGCTGAAGTTTTCCGGCTCCGCGACCATCCCGCCGAATTCGTAGACCTGCGCCGGCCCCGGCCCGAAGCCAAAGAAGACCTTTTCCTCTTCGGCCAGGAAATCCAGGCTGCTCAAAAGTCGGTAAAGGTACTCCCCCAGGAACTCCCCCCAAAAGCTGCGGATGTAGTCAAGCTGCCCCTCTAATGAGTGTGGGGAGGCCAGCGCGGGCGCGCGCAGCATATCAATGAGGTTCTGACCTTTAGCGCCAAAGCGCGGCTGTGTGTCAAAGAACTGATAGGTCAGCCGCATAATCGGTTCGTAGGCGGTCTCGCGTTCCAGCCGGGCGTCCTCAAACAACTCGACGAAAGGATCAAAAGCGGGGTTGAGGTTTGCCAGCCACAGCAGAAGCATTTCTTCGAGAATCACTTCCCGATGCGGGGTGCCATGCGTGACGCCGTTCAGGTAGTCTTCCAGGGGCATTGTTCCCCGATGCACAGCCACCGGCGGGAACTCGTCGGCAAAGGTCGCCAGCGCGGCGTTGAGTGCATCGCGCCCCAGGCGGTCTTCCATGTAGCGCAGCGCCTCTTCCATCACGCGGGGCGCGCGTGTCTCACGGTAGCGGGCAATGGCAACGTGGAGCAGTTCGTCAATCAAACCCATCGCGTTGATTTGCCCGGCTTTCACCGCCCGCTCCGGGAAGTTCACCACATCTCGCTTGTCGTTCATTTTCTGGGCGAAAACGCGCGCGGCGTGGAAATTGGCAAAGATCACATTGCCGTTAAAGGCGAACAAAGGATCGTCAAATTGATAGCGGGTGCGAGCATCGCGGGAAACGTGGAATTCTCTCAACGCGGATAAGGCCATGCGAACCTCCTCGAACATAGTCAATGAACGGATTAAACGGATTGAAACACTCCGCTATCGCTGTGGGTAAAAAAGGGGGTGTCGGCGCGGACAAGGCGTCCGCGCCAACACGTGAGCTCCGGTCTTCTGGCTATAAGATTAATAAGGTTGAAATGCTGAAGCAATAACGCCCAAGATCATACTTGCCAACAAAATAATGGTAATCACTGTAAACACCACTTGCGCCGCACTTTTCTTCTTTCGCATCTTTGCCTCCTGATTCACTGCTTAACGACTAATTTCCAACTCATCTACGAAGTCTTTGGCCTCTTTCAGCCCCCAGTTGGTGACCTCGCGTACCACCTTAATGGCTTCAATCTTTTGCCGACGGGCCAACAAGTCCTGAACCCTGCCCAGCGCCTCCGCCGAAATCTCTCTCTGATGGACAGGGACATTTGATAGATTTCCATACGGACGGCCAGCAGGCGACAGTCCACCGGCCACCTCTATCGCATCAACATAATCCTTGGCTTCCTTCAGCCCCCAATGAGTGACTTCACGCACCCGCTTGATGGCCTCAATCTTTTCGTGACGCGCCAATAAATCCTGCACTTCGCCCAAAACTTGCGCCGGGATGTGCTCCTGGGACATAGAAGGACGCGGGCCAGTCGCAGGTGGCCTAGACATAGTCCCGGCGGGGACGGTCAAAGATTCGACGTAATCTTTGGCTTCCTTCAGCCCCCAATGGGTGACTTCACGCACCCGCTTGACGGCCTCTATTTTGCGCCCGGCCTCCATCAGCACCCGCACATCGTAGACTAACTCTGGCGGCAAATCTTCTCCGCGCGCAAACTGCGCCGGCGTCTCGGCGCTCAGCGGCGCTTCCATATCCTGATACCGGCTGGCGCCGGCCCGGCGCAACGCCAGGAACAGCGCCAATCCCACCAACAAAACGCCGATGCCGATGACCAGCATGACGGCTGGTTCCATCCTATCCCTCCGAGATCGATCAAAATCAATCGGCCTCATTATAGCACATTTAAACGAACAACCGCCGCCGAAATTCAATACCTCGGCGGCGGGGGAGCGAGCGCAGATAAACGCTGATGAACGCTGACGGTTAGAAAAATGATCCGCGCAACTCTGCGGAAATCAGCGTCCGGTTACGCCGTTTTCGCAGCGGATGCCGCAGCCTGTTCCAAAATCTTCTGGATGCGCGGCGCCATTTGCGCCGGATTGGGATGCAGGCCCTCCAACAGCAGCAGGCTGTCGAAAAGCTGCTGAATGGTCATGTCAATCAGAGGATTGAAGGGTTGCGCCTCGATCATGTGCGCCAGGTTTTGGATCAGAGGATGCCCCCGGTTGATCTCCAGGATTTGCGGCGGAATCTCGAAGTCCTGCTCCAGGAGCCGCCGCACGCGCGCCATCTCGCGCACCGGGCCGGTCTCGGCAGAGACGAGACGGCATGGGCTGTCGGTGAGCAGCTTTGATTCCCGCACTTCCTTGACGCCCTCCCCCAGGACCCCCTGGAAGCGCACAATAAGTTGTCCGAAAGCGGCCGGTGACAACTCCGCGCCGGTCTCCGGCGCAGCGGGGGTGTCCGCATCCGGCAGCTTCAGGTCGGGATCGTCCACGTTCTTCAGCGCTTTGCCCTCGTATTCCCGCAGGCTCTGCACCATGAAGGGGTCGAGGGGATCCACCAGATACAGCACCTCCAAATCGTGCGCGCGGAAATAGTCCAGGTGCGGGCTGCCGGCTACAGCGTCCAACGTGTCGCCCAGGATGTAGTAGAGCTCGGTTTGCGTTTCCGGCATTCGTCCCACGTACTCCATCAGCGAAACGAGCGCGCCGCCCGATTTGGAGGTGGTGAAGCGCAGCAGGGGCAGCAAATCGTCCCGCCCGCCGAAATCGCTGGAGACACCCTCCTTAACAAAGGCGCCAAAGGTTTCCCAGAAGAGCTTGTAGTCGTCCGGCTTCTCGTCGCCCAGCGCGCGCAGTTCTTTGACCAGACGGCTGCGCAGCGCTTTCTTGATGTGACCGATGGTGCGGCTGCTTTGCACCGTCTCGCGGGCCACGTTCAGCGGGATGTCGGCGGAATCCACCACGCCCTCGACAAAGCGCATGTACTCCGGGAGCAAGTCCTTGTTGTCCTCTTGAATCAGGATTTTGCGCGAGTAGAGCTTGAGGCCATAATCCGCGCGCATCCGCAACACCCCCCGATCGCGGTGGCGGGGGATGTAAAGAACGCTGTGCAAATCCACCGGCACGTCGGATTGGATGTGCAAGTGCAGCAGCGGCTTCTCAAAGTCCAGCGTCAGTTGGCGGTAGAACTCGGCGTAATCGTCCTCCGAGACGTCCTGCGGCGACTTCCGCCACAACGCGGTCTGTTGGTTGGCAACTTCCTTCTCGACGTAGATCGGGAAAGAGACGTAATTGGAATGTTTCTTCACGATCTGCTGCAAGCGCCAGGCAGCCGCGAAATCGGTCGCGTCTTCCTTGAGCTGCACCTCGACCACCGTGCCGCGCGTGACCTTGTCGGCGGGGGTGAGCGTGTAGGCGCTGTCGCCCTGCGACGTCCACGTCCAGGCGGTCGCCTCGGGGCGATAGGAGCGCGAGGTCACGCGGACTTCGTCGGCCACCATAAACACAGCATAGAATCCCACTCCAAACTGCCCGATGATGTCCTCGACCTTCTGGCCTTCTTCCAAATTCTTCATGAACGCCATCGCGCCGGAGTGGGCAATGGTGCCCAGGTTCTCCACGAACTCGTCGCGCGTCATACCGATACCGGTATCGCTGACGGTCAACGTGTGCGCTTCCGCGTCGAAGTCCACGTGGATCGCCAGTTCCGCGTCCGGGTCAAGCACGTCCTGATTCGTTAACATCTCAAATTGCATCCGGTGCAGCGCATCCGATGCATTCGAGAGTAACTCGCGCAAAAAAATCTCGCGCTCTTTGTACAACGAGTGTGAAAGGATGTGCAGCAGTTGGCGGACTTCCGCCTTGAACTCTAACGATTCAGTCTGTGACATAAACACCTCCCTTATCTTCCATACAATGATGGTATTTTTCAAATATCTATCTTACTGCCTATACATTAGAACAAGATTAGAAGCAGGAAAGTTTTCTCCTATGTCGTCAGCTATTCCAAGAACGTGAGGGAAAAAGTCGGAGATAAGCGGGTTAGCTCGTCCAGTCGTTGACTTCCGAATAGAAATGATCTCGTCTCATTGGCAGAATGAAGCAGGGAACATTGTGGTGTTTGATGGTGAGCGCACGCTCTTGGGCCACAATGGAAATGACCTAGTCTCTGACAGGCCGGCGCAGAATTTACCCAAACGCGCAACCGAGATCAGGCATGCAAGGCTTTCGTCAGCAGGTCCGCCAATCCCTCCAAATTCGGCGGTTTTTGCATCCAACCTTTTATCCCTTCCAGTTGTATGCCAGACATTTCTTGATCCAGCGGATGACCGGTCAGGATTATCACCCGCACTTCTGGACACTCCTCTTGCAAGGTTTGTACAAGCGCGCGTCCACCCATCCGCGGCATCACTAAGTCGCTTAACACCAGCGCAATGTCCGCCCGGTGCTGCCGGTAAATCTCCAGAGCCTCCACCCCATCCGCAGCTTCCAATGGATGGTAGTTTAACATGCGCAGGGTTTCTAGCAAGGCCGAGCGCGTCACCGCATCATCTTCCACCACCAACACAGTTTCGCCTGCGCCGGTAGGCAAAGAAACACTGTCGGCTGCCAGCGACGTGTTCGGGGAGGCCGACAGCATCGGCAAGTAAATAGTAAAAGTCGTCCCTATCCCTGGCGAGCTGGTTACATCAATGACGCCCTCGTGCTGTCCGACGATACCATAAACTTGCGCCAATCCCAGGCCAGTGCCTTTACCCGGCGCTTTGGTGGTATAAAACGGTTCAAAAATGTGGGGCAATACTTCCGGGGGAATGCCAATACCAGTATCGCGCACAGTAATCCGCACCCAAAGCCCGGCATGCATTTCCGGTAAAGGCGGCAACATGTCAGCGGTCACCGTCACCCGCGCCAAAGCAATTTCCAACAGGCCGCCTTCCGGCATGGCGTCGCGGGCATTGACCACCAGGTTCATCAGCATCTGCTGTAACCGGGTGGGATCAGCCCGCACCGTCAGCGCCGCCTGATCGGTGGGATAGTCCAACGTCACTGTAATATCTTCCGGCAACGTGCGCTGCCATAATTTTACCTGCTCCTTGAATAAGGGAACTACATCCAGCGGGCTGAGATCCAACACGGCGCTGCGGCTAAAGTCTAAAATTTGCCCGATCAGCTCCGAGGCGCGTTGCCCCTGCTGCGTGATCGTTTTCAGACGCTCATGGAGTTTAGGGGGGGCGTCTGGATCCCGCATTGCCAACTGGCTGTACAAAATAATCACGGCCATGATGTTGTTAAAGTCATGGGCAATCCCTGCTGCCAACTGCCCCACTGCCGCCAAACGCTCTTGGCGATGGATCCGTTGTTCGATTTCGTGCTCCTGCGTCACCTCATGAATCGCCAGCACCCAGCCCCCCGTCACCGGGCCGGTCTCAATTACCCGCGCGACCACCCGGAAGATGCGGGAAGATTCGCTGATTTCGTGCCACAGACCCTCAGGAGTCGCCGTCAGCACTTCGTCCAATGGAATTTTACCCAACCGCAAAAGCACGTCTCCCACCCGCGCGTCCGCAAGCAGTTGCAAACAGGCTTCACCGCTAGGATTTGCCAACACCACCCGCCGGGCGCCGTCTAGCAGCAGCATTCCTTCTGGCGTGGTATTCAGGATTTGCTGCACTTGCAATGCTTGCTCGCGCACCTGCGCCATCAACCGCGCCCGGTCAGCGTCAGCCTGCTGGCGCTCGGTGACATCTACCGCGAAGGCAAAAAGATATTCTTGTTGATTGAATTCCAGGTAGTTCGCCGTGACCTCTACCGGAAAAGTGGAGCCATCCTTGCGGCGATAAAGGGAGCGCAGGGTATTCGCTCCCGTTTGCTTTAACCAATGCCAGTTAGTCTCCCAAACTTTGGGGGACCAAAATAAGTTAATATCAAAGAGCGTGCGCATTAACAACTCCTCGCGCGTATAACCCAAACACTCGCAGGCCGTCTCGTTCACATACTTCAGACGCGCCTCCGCATCTACCCAAAATATCATATTGGAACTGTGTTCCACCGAATACTGCGTCAACCGTAAAGCGGCTTCGGCCTTCACTACTTCGGTCACATCGCGCAGGATGATTTGAAAGCCGGTGGGGGTTCCGTCGTCGGAGCGTTGAAGTGCGGCATTAAGAAGCACATCAATCGCCATGCCGTCAGCCCGCAGCATTTGTGTCTCCAGGCTGAAGGCGCCAACCGACAAAAAGCGTTCACGAAACGCTTCGTACTGGGCCGGCAGGACCAGTAGGGTGCGGATGTCACGGCCCAGCAAGTCAGACGGTGTATACCCTAACAACCGCGCGCCGGCCGGATTGACATCCAACAACACGCCCTCCAATGTGGTGGTAACGATGGTGTCCTGAGAATTCTCAAAGAGCTTGCGATACTTGCGCTCACTGGCCTGTAAGTCTTGGTTCAAGGACGCCATCTCGATGACCTTGGCCTTAATCTGCGCTGCCATCGCGTTGAACGTGTCGGCCAACTGGCCTAGCTCGTCCGCACTTGTCCCCAACACCCGCGCATCCAAATCGCCCTCCTGGAACGCATGGGCCACATCCAAGATCCGCTTGATGTTGCGAAGAATACTTACCTTCACTCCCCCCGCAGCCAAAAAACTGACAAGTCCGCCGCCGCATACTAAAAGGGCCATGACCAACCGTGTCTGTCGTCCAATCCGATCAACACGGGCGTAAACCGATTGGATTTCGGCGTTAGCGAGGACCCCCTGCTCTATCTCATAGCGCACTGTTGAGAAAGAGAGACCGCTGACTGCCGTTATCAAGAGGATCACGATCAACCACAAGGCGCAGAGTGCGGCAAACTTGCCGGTAAGATTCAAGTTCCGCCAACAGCACAACATCAATATGTCTCGCCACAGTTTCCGACCCATTGCTATATGGCTCCACGCATCCCAGTTGGAAATTAGAAATTGGTATATAGAATAACATGCTTGTCAAAGCGCGCAAGTGATGAAGGAGCGCCTCAATCCCATTCAATCCTCCATTCCTCCGATCAATAATCCGCGCATCAGGTAATGGCGCAGAATGATGAAGATGACGACCACCGGCAGGCTCATCAAGATCGCCAGCGCCGAAAGTTGGCTCCACGGCAACGTCTGCCGCATGATGGCCGACACGGCCATCGCCAGCGTCGCGTTTTCCCCGCGCTCGATGAACAGCCAGCCGATGGCAAATTCGGTGTAGCCGACGAGGAACGTCAACAGCGCGGCGACGGCGATGGCCGGCAGCGCCAGGGGCAGCGTCACCTTCCAGAAGACGGTCAAACGGCCGGCCCCTTCCAGGAACGCGGCTTCTTCTAACTCTTCGGGGATCGCCTGGAACGCGGCGCGCATATTCCAGACACAAAACGGCGTCGTGAACGCCATGTAGACGATCATCAGGCCGAACAGTGACGCGCGAATCCCCAGGCGCGTCAGCAGCACGTATAGCGGCGTCATCAGCGCGACTTGCGGCAAAAGCGTCCCCAGCAACAGAGCGAACAATCCCGCCTGCCGCCCCGGAAAGCGGAAGCGTGCGAAGGCATACGCCATGCTCGCGCCCAGAACGACCGCGCTCAAGGCCGCGCCGCCGGAGACGATCAGGCTGTTGCGCAACAGTCCCAGGAATGAGAGGGCCTGCAAGGGCGTCTGCCAGGCTTTGCGGAACGCTTCCAGCGAAAATTTAGTCGGCCACACGGTAAACGTCACCGGCGCGCCTTTCAGCGTCTCGTCGAAGGCCAGCCGCGCCATCCCCCAAATCGGCAGCAGCACAAATAACGCGACCGACGCCAAAATCAGTTGATAAAGCACTTGTTGAGGCAGCGATACTCTTCTACGCATACGTCACCCCCTTCCCCGCCCGGCTTACTCGGTTGAACCATAGCAGAGATAGAATCAGGACGATCACGGTGAACACGTTGATCACCGCCGAAACCGCGTATTTCCCGGTGGAATCAAAAATATAATAGGACAGGCTGGCGAGGGTGGTCAGCGGATACGGTGGATTCAGGACGTAGAACAGATAGAATTGGTTGAAGGCGTAAATTCCCCGGATGATCAAGGCCGGGGCCAGCAACGGCAGCAGCAGCGGCCAGGTGATCGCCCGGAATTGCTGCCAGCCGTTCGCGCCATCTATCGCCGCCGCATCATAGACCTCGGTGGGAATCATCTTCAGGCCTGCCGAGGCCGCCAGCATCATCAGGGGGAAGCCCATCCACGTGCCGGCAATCAGCAAAACCCAGAACGCCAAATTGGGGTCTTGCTGCCACTGCGCCAGCGTCTGCGCCAGTGGATAGCCGGGCGTCTCTGGGAAGCTTGCGCCGAGGAAGAACCAGCCGTAGCGCGGATCGAAGATCTGCATCCACACCAGCGCGCCAACAAATTCGGGGATGGCCCAGGGCAGCACGAAGAGCGTCTGCCAGAACGATTTGAAGCGCACGCCGGGCCGGTGGAGCAGCAGCGCCACACCGACGCCCAGTGCGGCCTGCGCCCCCACCGCCGCCGCCGTCCACACCCCTTCAAAGACCAACAACCCCATCCCGCCGGCGGAGATAAAATCCAGAAAGGTCCCGATCCCGACGTAACGCACGGTTTTGCTCGATGGGCGGCTGCGCGCAAAGATATCCACCTGCACCGGCTCCGCCCGCCCGGTCACGCCCTTCCATAACTCGCGCCCGATGCCACCCTGGATACCATCCTTGATGGACGTGGTATTGAAATCGGTCAGCGCGATGCCGACCTGGAAGATCAGCGGGTAGAACGTGATGAGCGCCAGCACGATAACGCCCGGCGCCAGCCAGGGAAGCGCAGCGCGCAATTCACGCCGCATCACGCGCCCCGTCGCCGGCGCGGCCCGCCGCCAGTCACGCCGCCAGGCGCGCAGCGGCAGCCAGAGCCGCGCGCGGACGCCCTCGGCAGCCGCGAGAGACAGGGGAAACGTCAACACCAGGATGTATTGCGGCCACTTGGTCGGCCAGATCAGCAAGAAGCCAAATCCAATCAGCAGCCAGAGGGCGTAGAGAGGGCGGCGACGCCACAGGGACGGCAGCCCCAGGACGGCCAGTAACGTGATGACGGCGTCCAGGCCCACCACGAACACGCCCGGATGCCAGGGGACGGATTCCGTCAGCCACACCATAGGTTGCCAGAGAGGCAAGCCAGCCCCCTGCACATCCTGACTCTGGGTGTACGCGCCGTGATAGGCCAGCGAATCCCACAGACGCGCGACCGGCGCGGACCACAGATAAGGAGAAGCCGCCACAAACACAACCACCGCCAACAGTCCCCAGAGCAGCGCCGGGCCTAACCAGCGGGCAAAGAGTCTCAACGGATGAAACGGATTGAAACGGATTTTTTTTAATTCTGCCGGCGAGAATGGATTTTGCCCCCCGGTCTTCGTCGTTGGGTAGGTTTGCCAGAGCCAGTGAACCAACACGGCGAGACCCGCGACGCAATATAGATATTTCCCTGCCGCCGTCAGCCCCAGAAACACCGCGGAGATGACGAGCCAGCCGGTGTGTCCGCGCTCCCCTACCCCGGCGTGACGCCGCGATTGCTCATAAGTCAGCACGGTCAACGCGGCGGTGAAGGCCGGCAAACCTTCTAACATCACCTGGGCGGTGTATTTGATGGTAAACGTGTGAATCGCCAGCCACAGCCCCGCCAGCGGGCTTAGGCAGGCCAGCAACAAGACCTCCAGGGTGTTGGAGGCTGCCGCGACGGTGCGCGCCACGCGCAGATGCGGCTGCGGCAACGACGCCGCCGGGCTGGCCGACGTAGGGCGGTCGGGGATTTCCGAGACTTGGGGCAGTGGAACCAACGCCAGCCCGTATAAAAGCTTCGCCAGTGGGGGATGCTCCGGGCGGTAATTGAGCTGGGTCAGCGCCCCCCAATCGCCGTTTTGGATGGCGACCTGATACTGTTGCGCCGCGCGCAGGTAATCGTCCTCGTCGTAATCAATGGGCAAAAGCTCCACCGCGCGCATCCGCAACATCCACGCCGCCGCCGTCACCAGCACGATAGCCGCCACGCGCAGCGCAACGCGCAGCCAGGGCGCTTTTATCCCATAAGTTTTTACATTCATCCTTACTGCCCCCTCGCCTGTCATAATGGGACACGGAAAAACACGGATGAACACGGATTTAAAAAATCAGCGTTCATCAGCGTGCCTCTGCGTCCAAATTTAAACGCAAAGACGCAAAGACGCAAAGTTTCTCACGTCTTTGCGCCTTTGCGCCTCTATAGATTTCGCTAATCACACCACGCTTGAGCGACCGTCCCCCCTACCGTGCTGGACACAATCATCCAATGCTTCCAGGGGACGTTGGCCCGGATGCTGTCCAACACCAACTCCCCGCTCGCGCGCGCGCCGCTTTCCTCGCACAGCACGGATACAGCGACCGTGAGTCTCGCCCGTCCGGCGTCCGTCACCGTGACCGGCCCCGGCGCGATGGATTCGACGACAAAGCCGGCCTTCCCCAGACGCGACAGGCAGATTTCCGAGCAGCCGGCGGCCAGATCGTAGTAGGCCTGATGCTGCCAGCAGCTCTGCGCGCCTGCCGCGTCGCCGCGTGTCAGCGCCGCCACGTAGGCCGAGGCCACCGCTTCAGGTGCGCGATCAAAGCCCTGTGTGCAGGGATCGTAGTACAGGCTGCGCACACCGAGCGCCACGAGAATCGTCAAAACCACCAGCCCGCCGACGATGCCCCACAAGCGCGCCCGCCGCGCCGCCCGCTCCCGATAATACGTGTCAGACATAGCGCTGTGTTTGTCAGCAGATTTAGCGGATTAAGCAGATTTTTGATCCGTTTGTCGAATGTAATCTGCTAAATCTGCTTAATCTGCTGATGAGTAAAATCGTTACTTCACGCTGCCCGCCGTGAGGCCGGAAACGATGTAGCGCTGCGCCAGGAAGAAGAAGATGATAATCGGCAGGCTCATCAGGATGGACATGGCGGCAAAATCTGACCAGGGCGTGGAAAACTGCCCCTGCATCGAACGCAATGCCATCGCCAGCGTGAAGCGGCTGGGCGCTTCGAGCAGCGTCCAGGCCAGGGCGAACTCCGTCCAACCGGACATAAAGGAGAAGAGCACCGTCACGGCCAACGCGGGCAAGGAGAGGGGAAGCATGATCTGGAAGAACGTCTGCGTGGCCGACGCGCCGTCAATCTTGGCGGCCTCTTCCAACTCGCGCGGCACTGTGTCGAAGTAGCCTTTGAGGTTCCAGATCGCAAAGGGCAGCGTGCCAGATGCATACGCCAGCATCAGGCCGGGCAGCGTCGTGCGCAGCGTCTCTGCGCCTAGTTTGATTTGGCTCAACAGCACGTACAGCGCGCCGACGGTGGCCGAGGCCGGCAGCATCAACAGCGCGATAAAGCCCACCATCCCCGCCTCGCGGCCGATAAAGCGGAAGCGGGAGAAGGCATAGGCGGCGGACGCGCCCAGCAGCACTGCCACCACGCTGGTGCCCAACGCGACCAACAGGCTGTTGCCCAACAACCGGCCAAACGTCATACACGAGGTCACGTCCGATGGATCGGAACACAGCAACTTGAACGGCTCGAGGAGTACCCGATGAAACGCGGCAAACGACGCGCCCGGTGGGATCAGACGCAACTCCAACGGCTTATCAATATTGCGCGGGTCCAACGCCAGCGAGACAATCCACAGGATGGGAAACAGCACCGACGCCGTCACCAACAGCAAGAAAATCTGGATCAAAATCTGGTTGAGAATGTCCTTTTGCTTCCTAGACATCGTAAGCCTCCGTC
>JAKQHY010000017.1 GCA_029555965.1 Chloroflexota bacterium
GTTGAACCAACTGACCAAGCCCCATAAGCAGATAAACTGTTATGGTTAACAATTACTGCCGAGTTAGTGGCAAATAATAATCTATCTTGATTCAGTCTTGTAATGGCAACTGGCAATCCAGCACTACCACGTCGGGATGCAGATCGGCGATCAGCGCCAGGGCCGCGTCGCCCTGATCCGCCTCACCCACCACCGTGATGTCCGGGGCGCGATCCAGCAGCACGCGCAACCCAAAACGTAGCGCCGGGTGATCGTCAGCCAGTAAAACACGAATGGGAACAAGCATGGTTAGCCACTCTTTGGTCTACCACGAGAAAACGCACCCACTGCAAACAGTCCGGCAAAGAAGAGACAATCTAGGACGAGAAATCCGCCGCAAAGGCCCCCGAACCACCCCGACGTTTGCCGCACCGTGATTTCAGAGTCGGCGCTGGCGAAGAAGGCGGCAAGCCGTTCATTGGCCTCCATGAGACTCGAATGATAAGCAAATTCTATCCGCAATTCCCCGCTTTCAGCGTTCAGCACCAGGTGAAGGCCGCTGAAGCCGTCATCGTTCGATGCAGCCGAGATATTCGGATTGGCAGATCGGACGTGGCGCAACGTCTGCGGCTTGCCGAGCGGCAGCCACCCCAGGAACGTTTCCTGCACCGCACAATCTACTTGCGCCGGCTCGATGCGCGTGCAAGTGATGACGGTCACGCTGCCGAAGACCCACGTGCAAAACGCGGCAAAGGCCAGGCACAAGAGGCCTAAAAATGCGAGGCCGAGACGTTTTTTCATAGCTACAAGTACACTTCCGGCTCTTTCCGCGCGCTGCAACTTTCGTACAGCCACCGCCGCGTTTGCTGGATGCGCGGGTCTGCCAGCGCCCTTGCGCCGACGGGACAGGCCCGCGTGCAGGCGCAGCAGAGGATACACGCCGCCGGATCGGTGGCTGCCGGATCGTCGGGGGGGATTGCCGCCGTGGGGCAGACTGCGATGCACGCGCCGCAGCGGGTGCAGAGCGCCGCGTCCGTCACGGGAGCCACGCCCGTCAGCTTGTGCCCTTCGCGGTAGGGGAAGTTCCCCGGAACGGATAAGGGCGAAATATCCTCCACATGCGCGATTCTCCACACTTTTTCCCGAATCTGCCGGCCGAAATCCGCTGCCCGCTGCAAATCCGCCGCGTCGGGACGGCCCGGCGACAGGGGCAGTTCTGCCGTGGAAAAGGAATGTTCGCCCAGGAATCCGCCGCCGGCCACAGGGCGAAAGCCGCATTCCACGGTCAAGTGTTGCAATTCGAGCAAGGCATCCTCAAACAGCCGGTTGCCGTACACCACGACGAGCACAGCGGGCGTTCCCTCTCCCTGCAAGCGCCGGAACCGCTCCGCCGCCACCGCCGGTATCCGCCCGGCATAGACCGGCGCGCCGAACAGCACCAACGTATCGCGGAGCGGCGCGGTGGCGCGCGTCTGTGCTTCCGGCGGCGTCAAATCCAGGCGTGTGATGCCATCCGCGGTTATCCCCGCCGCGATGCTCTCCAAGACCCGCCGTGTTGTGCCCGTCGGAGAAAAATAGGCCAGCGTAATCGAGTGAATCTTCATCTCCCTCCTAATAACAGGATTTGCGGAATGATAGGATCAAAAAATCCGTTCAATCCGTTCAATCCGTTGAGAATTACCCGTTAAACGTGTACCGCCGCGTCCAGTGTTGTGTCGCGCCCGGCTGCACGTTGATCCCCACGAACACTTCCGCGCTGATGACGTGGATGGCGCCCCACACGGCCACCCGCACCGGCGTGAAGTCGTCGTATTCCTTCAGCGTGACGCCGCTGGGCTTGTGGGTCAGTTCCCATTGCGCCATATCAGTGCGGCTGAAACCCTGCAAGCGAGCATAGAATTGATGCTGCGGCATAACCCGGCAGCGCAATTCCCCGCCCACCACCTCCAGGTCTTCGGAGGCCATGCGCCCCGCCCGCTCCGCCGGCGGCTCCAGCGTGATGGGATAGGGGGTCCGCAACACATAATCCGGTCCGATGGGGTGACTGTCTATCCCCATAAAATTGTGGCAGTATTCGTGCGTCACCAGCGGTTTCTCCCCCACATTTTCCAGGGCGTAGGCAATGGTCAGCTCGTTCTCGTTGACCGCGAGGGTTTTGACCAACCGCGCCGCGTAACCCCGACAGTCTAGCGGCGCTACCGTAAACGTCGCCTGCGTCGCGCTCGTCTCCATCGTCACGGGGAATAACTCCGCAATCGGGTAAGGGCGGAAGAAGTTGTAGGACGCATCGTCCGGGCGCGTCAACAGGCCGACGCCCAGCTTGGGGAAGGACTCGCCGGGCCGCGCGTCGTCGTAGCCCACCGGCAGCTCGATGCCGAACTCGTTGCACAGGCCCATGCCGCCGCTCCCCTGCCCCGGCACGTAGGACTCCACCACGCAGAACGTGTGCCCACGGCGCGGCGGCCCACCTCGGCCTGCCGCGCCCAACGGCGGCGCATCCAACACGACCTGCGTGACAAAGCCGGTCCAATCAAAGCGCGTGCCGCGATACATGCTGCCCGGCGCGGCAATCGTCACTGTCAGCCGTTCACTTTGCAAGACTATCGGGGTTTCCGATGCGATCATAGTCATCTCCTTATGGCAGGATTGCCGATTTTTCAATCTCCACTGACTTCCTCGAACAACTTCTCATACGCTTTGTCTGATAAATGCACCTTGTCTTTTGCTAACACTTCCTCTACAGCCATTCCCTGCAAAATCCTTTCGGCGTCGAGGACGTGGATTCCTTCATCCTCTGCCATTTGGATGATGCCGTCATTGATCGCTTCCAAAGAGGCGAGCGTTATATGGGTGGATTGAAGGGGTTTCATATAGAAAGGCACGGTGTAGATAGGGGGGATGGTCATAAGATAGATTTCATCCGAGATTGATTTTACTCCCGCGACGATTTCTTCAATGTTGAGAAGCGTCGTCTCAACCACGGCATCAGATAAATCTGGATCCAAACGCAGCGACTTCAGGTCGTTCCCGCCGACACAAATAATCGCAGTTTTGGCGTGGATAGGCTTATCCTGTAGAAGTTTTACCCGGTACTTAACCTGGCTGCTCGTTTGCGCGCCTATGCCTTTGTTTAAAACCGCATAGCCGGGTATCCGCCACCGCGCTATCAGTGAATCCCCCAGCAGCAAGAAGTCATAGTCCCCCTCAGTGACTTCCTCTTTCAGACCCAGGCCCAATGGATCCATTCTGAGCGCGTTGTATTTTCTGTACATCCCCATAGAAAAATCGCTGAGGAGAAAAACAGCGACCAGCAAGCCAACGCTGATCAGACCCAGTGCGATACCAACACGGCGTTTCATCTACACATCATGGCCCGTAGTCCTGTGACAACACAATCTTCAAGGTCTCCGGCTCCTCCGCGTCCACCTTCGCAAAGGCTGCCGCCACGTCGCGCATCGGCATCTGGTGGGTGACGAGCAGATCGGGGTGCAGCAACCCCTTTGCCATCAGCCGGATCGCGCGCGGGAACTCGCCGAGCGTGACGCGCGAGCCGATCAGCGCGATCTCTTTGAACACCAGCGTCTTGAAATGCACCGGCGACAATTGCTCGCCCAGGCCCACCGTGACGATCCGCCCGCCGTTGCGCACCATCTGCACGGCCTGGTTGAGCGGCGCGCCCTGCCCCGGAATTTCGTGATAATGGCCGATGGCCTCGATCACCACATCCGCGCCGGCGCCGCGCGTCACGTCCATCACCCGCGCCACCGGGTCTTCCTCGGCGATGGCGATGGTCACGTCCGCCCCCAGCTTCTTTGCCACCGCCAGCCGCGCCGGATGCACGTCCGTGATGATGGAGAGCGCCGGTCCCGCGCTGTGACACAGCACATCCAGCGTCGAAAGCCCCACCTTGCCCGCGCCCAGGATGACGACGGACTCGCCCGGCTGCACCGCGCCGCGCCGCAAAATGTGATGCCCGATGCCGTACAGTTCCACCATCGGCGCGTAGGGCATGGGGATGTCTTCCGGCAGCGGCACGAGCCGGTCGGTGGGCACGGCGACATATTGCCCGAAGCCGCCCGGCAGGTCAATGCCGAGCAGCTTGAGCGTCGTGCAGGCGTTGATGTGCCCATCCAGGCACGCCGGGCAGTGGTGGCACGAGAGGATGGGGTCCACGCACACCCGGTCGCCGACTTTGTAGCCGCGCACCGCCTTCCCCACCGCCTCGATGACGCCGCCGAACTCATGGCCGAGGATGGCGGGGTACGTCACCCGCCCCTTGAACTCGCCGCGATAGACGTGCAGATCGGTGCCGCAGATGCCCGCGTACCCCGACCTCACCAGCACCTCATCCGGCCCGATCTCCGGCTCCGGCGCATTGCCGGGGCGGATGTCTTTGTCGTTGTACAGAATGGCTGCTTTCATCATAGCGTTGCCTCCTGCAAAGAAATGAGGGCTCTCTGGTAGTTCGCAGGATAGCCCCCACATATAGGGGGTGGTATAATCCCCAAAAACTGGGAGCGCTGTTATGGTACAGATACAAGATTCCAGAGCATACCATACGATTTCATTGCCTTTGGACATACCCAATGTCAAAGTGACCCAAGTGCAACAGAATGAATGGGGTGACTATATCATCACCGTCGAAAGCACACTCAAGAGTACCAAATGCCAATACTGTGAACGCAAGCTCACCAAGCTTCACGCCTGTGGGCGGGAGATTGAATTGCGGCATCTACCTATTCTGGGGCGGCGAGTGTACATCCGTTTGCGGCCCCAACAATTCAAGTGTCCCGATTGTGGTAACAAGATGACCACCCAAACATTGGATTGGTATGAGAGCAATAGTCCCCACACCCAAGCCTACGATGAGTATCTTATGCTGTCTCTGGTCAACAGCACGGTAGAAGATGTGAGCCAAAAAGAGCGCGTTGGCTACGATGCTGTCGAAGGCGCCATTGGGCGTTGTATCAACACCAGTGTGAATTGGGCTGAATTTACTGAACTCAGCATCATCGGTATTGACGAAATCGCCTTGGCCAAAGGCCGGGAGAACTTTGTGGCGCTCATCACCACGCAACAAGCTGCTGGTCGGGTAGCCGTCTTGGCTGTGTTGCCAGACCGCAAGAAAGCGACTGTCAGACAATTCCTGGACAGCATTCCCAAGCAGCTACGGGCAACGATGGAAACAGCTTGCACGGATATGTGGGAAGGCTACGTCAATGCGGTCACAGAGTTCGCGGCGGCCCACCCTGAAGTCTCAATCCAAGTGGTAATAGACCGCTATCACGTCGCCAAGCACTATCGCGATTGTGTTGATAAGGTGCGCAAACGAGAATGCCGCCGCCTCAAGAAAGAACTATCCACGGCAGACTACCAACAAATCACAGGCGCCATGTGGGTTGTCCGCAAAAACAACAGGGACTTGACCCCTGATGAACGCACCAAGCTTCGCCGGCTGTTCGAGTACGCGCCTGAATTGAAATCCGCTTACACCTTTCGGGAAGAACTCACTGCCATATTTGAGAGACAACTCACCAAAGATCAGGCGATCCAACGCTTGCTCAAGTGGGCAGGCAAGGTCCGCCAAACTGCCCTGACTTGTTTCGATTCTTTCTTGACCACACTCAACAATTGGCTGGACCCAATCGCCAACTATTTCATCAATCGGCTCAACAGCGGTTTCGTAGAAGGCCTCAACAACAAAGTCAAAACGCTCAAACGCCGTTGTTATGGCCTCCTTCGCGTCACGACCCTGTTTCAGCGTCTTTACCTTGATCTCGAAGGCTATCGCCTATTTGCATGACTGGAGACCCCCATATATGGCCTTTACCCTGCGAAATCCCAAAGAGCCGAAATGAGAAATGAGTAATGAGTCTTCTTAACTCATTACTCATTTCTCATTACTCATTACCCTTTACCCTTTACTCATTGCATCGCCGCCCGCAGCGAGTCACACGCCGGGCAGCCGCCGTCGGGGCGGATGATGGCGTAGCCGTCCTGCGGGTCGTAGCCATAACGCACGAAGTCTATGTTCCACACGATGATGCAGCGCACCATCCCCGTGGAGCGGCTCAGGCTGACGGCCTCCGCGAGCCACGCGGCCTGCTGCACGGTGCCCGTCCCCCGCCCCCACCAGAATTGATCCGAGAAGCCGGGGACGCCGTCCTGCGAGGCGTAGCCCATTTCGGTGTAGAAGAGTTGGCGAGCGCCTCGGAACGTCCGGTAATACAGCTCGGTCTGCGGCAGGAAGTACCACGAGTGGTGATGATTGCCATCGTCGGCGGGGTGCCCGCTGCGCGCCGAAGGCGACGTGGCCCCGGAGTTGTGGTGCGCGCCGATGTAGTCCATGCAGTTGGCCGCGCCCGCGTTGTACATCCCCTGGATGAACGGCAGGTCGTCGCAGCCGTTGGGGCCGCAGCCGCCGAAGTAGCCCGTCGGCGCGGGGGCTGCGCTGATGACGGCCGTGCCGGGATTCGCGGCCTTGATCGCACCGTAGGCCGCGCACAGCAGGCGCGTGTAGGCCGCCGGGTCAATCTGGCCGATCTGCCACTCGCGGTCAATGTTCGGCTCGTTCCACACCTCGATGGCGTCGGCGCCGGAAGCGGCCAGTCCCGCCACCCACGCGCTGTACTTGGCGTGGAAGTCGGCGTCCGTTACCATACCCGGCGACCCCAGCGCGCTGAGTTGAATTTTGAAGCCGTTGGCGTGCGCCATGTTGATCATCTCCGTCGCGCCCTGGCCGTACTGGACCTGAATTTTCGCCCACGACATGCCGGCGTGCTGCATCTGGGGGATGTAGCCCCACGTGCGGATGTGGCCGCCCAGCTCGAAGCCGCCGCGCCCCCCAGGGCGCACCGTGACCGGCGCAGTCGTCACCGGAGCCGCCGCAGCCGCCGCTCCCACGCGGATGATGACGGTGACTTTGCCGCCATACGCTGCGCCCGCGCCGGACGCCATGCTCCAGATGCCTTTGAAGGTGCCATTGGATGCCGGCGCTTTCATATTGACGGAAATATCGGCAGTGGCGCCGGGGGCGACCGCGCCCACGGCGATGTTGGCCGGCGCGCCCAGCGCTTCCCCACTGGAGAAGAGCAACTGGGCGTCGGCGGGCCAGTCGCAGCTCCCGCTGTTGCGCAGCCGCCACGTTTTCACGAACTCCTTGCCCGGCTCAAAGGTGGTATAGTCGGGAATGGTCACGTCGGCGACGTAGCTGGCGTTGAGGCAGGCGGCGCTCGGTGTGGATGCGCCAGTGGATGGCGTCGCGCCGGTCGTCGCGGGCGCGCTGCTGCCTGCGCCCACCTTGATCACGACGGTCAGCTTGGTTCCGAAGACCGCGCCGGAAGCCAACTGCCAGACGCCTTTGTAACTACCATTAGCCGTGGGCGCTTTCATTTCCACCGAAATCTCTTTGGTCACTCCGGCGTCCACCGCGCCGACGGTCACTTTGGCCGCCGCGCCGAGTTGCTCGCCGGAAACAAACGTCAACTGTGTGTCGGCGGGCCAGGCGCAGCTTCCGTTGTTGCGCACCCGCCACGTCTTGGTGAAGCCCTTGCCCGCCTCCACCGCGCTGTAGTCGGGGATGGTTACATCGGCCAGATAACCGGCGTTGAGACAGGCGGCGGAGGTCGGCGTGGCCGTCCCGCCCGCCGGTTTGGGCGTCGCGGTCGCGGCAGGAGTTCCCCCCGCGCCCACTTTGATGAGGGTGGTCAGTCGGGGGCCGAAGGCCGCTCCCTTGTCGTCGCTCAGCCGCCACGCGCCCTGGTATGCGCCGTTGGCGGTGGGGGCTTTCAACGTGATGGAAATGTCCGTCTTCTCGCCGACCGCCAGAGCGCCGACCGCCACACTGGCGGGCGCGCCCAACTTGTCGCCATCGGAGAAAATGAGCTTGACGCCTTCGGGCCAGGCGCAACTGCCATCGTTGCGCACGCGCCAGGTTTTCACGAAGGTCTTGCCGGCCTCCACCGCGCTGTTATCGGGGATGGTCACATCCGCCAGAAAGGCCACGCTGAGGCAGGCGGCCGCCTGGGGCGCGGGCCGCGCCGCCGCCATCGCGTTGACCGCTTCAACGCCAGGAAGCAGCAACGCCAACACCAGAAACCATGACATCCAACGTTTCAATACCATACTTTTTCCTCTCCCTCAAGAATTTCCTCAACGGATTGAACGGATTTTAACGGGTTCTCTATCGTTGTTGATTTCACCGCTGAGGTTTTTTACCTGACTTTTTGAATTATACAACAAAACTCCCCGCAAAAGTCACAAATCCAGATACCACACCAGCGCCGCCTCGTGCGCCGTCTCCGGGACGCCGGCGTAGCCGAAGCGGTGGATCGCGCCGAGCGTACACCCTATCCGCGCGTAGAAGCGGCACGCGGGGACGTTGACGTTCTGCGTCTCAAACGCGAGTTGGCCGCAGCCTTGCGCCCGCGCCCAGCCGGCGGTGTGATGGACCAGCGCTGCGCCGATGCCGCGCCCGCGATAGTCGGGGTGTACGCGGATGTCCCACACGACCGCGAGGTCTTGGCGCGGGAACGGGCCAACCGGGCATAGCTTCGGCTCCGGTATGACTGTCACGCCGCCCACCGGCGTCTCGCCTTCCCACGCCAGAAAGATGGCCCAGTCACGGATATCGAAGTCACGCGCCCACGCCGCCGGGGTGTCGTCGCCCTGGGCATTGTAGTCTTTGAGGTAGGGCGTCGCCAGGCGTTCTTCGACCAGGCGCAGCCCGCCTAAACCGCCATCCACCCCCTCCACCCGCAGCACGGAGCGCACCACGAAGGCGATAGAAATAGCAGCATACAGTGCATATTGGTCAGAACTAATCGGTGTAATATTCATTGGCATCGCTCCACAAGAACGAAAGTAAAAAAATCAGGACGCAGATTTTCGCAGATTCACGCAGATTATTTAAAAAATCCGCGTTCATCCGCGTTTATCTGCGTCCAACATTGGTCTATAGCCAGCCCTCGTGATAGCCGGTCTCATACATCGTCACGACGTTTTCCGGCGGGCTGACGGCCTGGACGTTGTGACACGGCGCGAGGATGTAGCCGCCGCCCGCGCCCAGCACCGCGAGGTTGGCCCGCACTTCCTCTTGCACGTCGGCCACGCTGCCAAAGGGCAAAGTCTGCTGGTTGTCCACCCCGCCGTGGAAGATGACCCGGTCGCCGAAATCCCGCTTCAAGCCGGCGCGCTCCATCCCCTGGCAGCGCCACTGGACGGGGTTGAGAACGTCCATGCCGATCTCGATCAGGTCGGGAATGACCGGGCGCACCGCGCCGTCGCTGTGGGTGAAAACGTAGCCGCCGCCTTCGTGAACCAACGCCATCATCCGCTGCATCCGGGGCAGCAGGAACTCCCGAATGTGTTTGCGGGAAAACAGCAGCCGCTCCTGCGATCCCAGGTCTTCGGCGACGTAGGAGAACGTCACCTGCCCCGGAATTTGCTCGTAGATGCGCCGCGTGTTCTCGTAGGCGAAGTCGAACAGCTTATCCAGGCAGTAATGCACCATCTCCGGGTTGAGCGCCAAATCCATATACGCCTGTTCCATGCCGCGCAGATGGGTGTACGTTAGGAACGGTTCCGACCCGCCGCCGCGCACCGGGCGATGCTCGTTGCCTTTCAATTGTACCGGGATGATTGAGTAGTCGAACCAGTCTGGCGTCGGCCAGGTGTAGGTAGCTTCAATTTCATCCACCGAGGCATAGCGCGCCAGCGGATAATAATCCACCTCGCTGTACACGCCGGTTCCATAATCAATGTAGCGATGATGGCAGCCGTACATATCGTAGCCCGGTGCTATCGGCGGGCCGACGTAGCGCGGGCCGACGTCCAGCGGGCGGTCAATGTGCAGTTGCGCAAACAGTTCGTCCGCCGTCGCGCAGCCCAGGTAGCGCATCACGGCTTGGGTGGCTTCGTCCGTTCCCCAGTAATCCATCGGAACCCGATCCGGTTTCTCGCGCCGGAGCACGGCCAGCCAGCGTTCTTTCGGCGTCATCGTTTCTTTCATGATTCGCCCTCCCGGAAATTTAGGTTATAGTATGGCGCATGGCAACGAAATCGCAAATGGGTGAGCGGCAACCAAAAGCCGGTAAACTGTGGCTGAAATGGGTCAGGATTGGCGTGGGGCTGTTGGTGGGGTTGCCCGTTGCGCTGCTCGGCTTCTACCTCAGCCTCAACCGCACCAACGGGAAGCTCACCTCCGGCGGCGAACGGCGGGCCTACCTGCTGTACGTCCCGCCCTCCTACGACCCCGCCACGCCGACGCCGTTGGTCATCAGCATCCACGGCTTTGCCGAGTGGCCGGCGCACCAGATGCAGATCAGTCATTGGAACGATCTGGCGGACGAATATGGTTTCCTGGTGGTGTATCCCTCCGGGACGGGGCTGCCCTGGCGCTGGCGAATTGGCGGCCCGGCGCCCTCGCCCGATGTGACCTTCATCTCCGACCTCATTGACCACCTGGCGGAAACGTACACCATTGACCTGAACCGCGTCTACGCCAACGGGCTATCGAACGGCGGCGGGATGTCCTACGTGCTGGCTTGCCAGCTTTCGGATCGCATCACTGCGGTTGGATCGGTATCGGGCGCGTACCTGTTGCCGTTGGCGCAGTGCAATCCCACGCGGACGGTCCCGGTGATCGCGTTCCACGGCACGGATGACCCCATCGTGCCGTTCACCGGCGGGCCGTCGGGGTCCTTCGACTACGACTTCCCCGTGATCCCCGATTGGATGGCGCAGTGGGCCGCCCACAATGCCTGTGAGTCGCCGCCGCTCGACCTGCCCGCGCAGGGGAGCGTCACCGGCGTCCATTATCCGCACTGCGGGGGCAGCACCACGTTTACTTTCTACACCATCCACGGCGGCGGTCACTCCTGGCCCGGCGGCGACGCCATGCCCGAAGCCATCGTCGGCCACACCACCCAGGACGTGGACGTTACTCGGCTGATGTGGGAGTTTTTTCAGCAGTACACGCTCACGGGCAAAAATTTATCAACGGATTGAACGGATTTTAACGGATCCCAGACTTTGGACTTGCGACTTTAGATTGTTTTGAAAGGAACTTCAGTATGAACTTTTCGTCACATCCCACGACAATGTCTCTCCGCATCGCGCCTACCCGCCGTCACCTCGAATACACTGACGAGACGCCGTTCTTCTACCTCGGCGACACGGCCTGGGAGATGCTGCACCGCCTCAACCGCGAGGAGATGGACTACTACCTGGAAAACCGCGCCCGCAAGGGCTTCACGGTCATTCAGACGGTGTTGCTGGCCGAATTGGATGGGCTTAATGCTCCCAATGTCTACGGCGACAAACCCCTGTGCGACAACGATCCGACGCGCCCCAACGAACCGTATTTCGCGCACGCGGATTATATGATTGCCAAAGCCGCACAACTCGGGCTGTTCGTGGGTCTTTTGCCGACCTGGGGCAGTCATTGGAAATCAGAGAATGGCGGACCGACCGGCATTTTCACGCCGGAGCGCGCGGCGACGTATGGCCGCTTCCTCGGCGCGCGCTACAAGGATGCGCCGCTGATCTGGATTCTGGGCGGCGATCAAAACGTGGACACACCGCAGGAAATGGCGGTCATCGAGGCGCTGGCGCGCGGGCTGCGGGCCGGCGACGACGGCGCGCACCTCATCACCTTCCACCCGCGCGGGCCGGGGCAGTCGTCGGATAAGTTGCATCACGCCGAGTGGCTGGACTTCAACATGTCGCAATCGTCGCACGGCGCGCCGGATCACGACAACGGGCTGTTCACGGCACACGACTATGCCTTGCAGCCGCCCAAGCCCACCGTGGACGGCGAGCCGCGCTATGAGAATCTCAACGTCGGCTTCTACAACACCGACGCCGTGAATGTGCGCCGCTTCGACGACTACGATGTGCGGCAGGCCGCGTACTGGTCGCTGCTGGCCGGGGCGTGCGGGCACACCTACGGCAACAACAGCCTGTGGCAGATTTGGCGTCCGGGCGACAAGGGGCTTTACGGGGCTTATGTGCCGTGGCACGAGGCGCTCGACCATCCCGGCGCGTTCCAGATGGGGCTGATGCGCCGCTTCTTCGAGTCGCGCGCCTTCCAGAAGCTCGTCCCGGATCAATCGCTCATCCTCGACGGGCCAACCTTCGGCGGGGCCAAGATTCGCGCCGCCCGCGCCAACGACGGCAGCTTCGCCCTCGTCTACTCGCCGCGCGGCGTGTCGTTCACGATGCGCCAGGACGTCGTCACCAGGCCCAAAGTCCGCGCCTCCTGGTTCGACCCGCGCTACGGCGTCGAGATTCACCTCCACTCCACCACCAGCCCCGGCATCCAGACCTTCGCGCCCCCCACCTCCGGGCGCGGCTGCGATTGGGTGTTGGTGTTGGAAGAAGAAAAATAGGACGCAGATTGACGCGGATTTTCGCAGATTAAAAAATCAGCGTTTATCCGCGTGAATCTGCGTACAAAGACAATAACCCTGATGATTGATCTACTCAAACTCCTCCTCATCCTCGCCCTGACCATCTCCCTGCTCTTCAAAAAGTGGGACCTGGGCCTGATTTTGCTCCTCAACTCCGTCCTGGCGGCAGTGTTGTTTGCCTATCCTCTGCGCTCGCTGCCTCTCTCAATGTGGCGCGGCGTCTCGCATAAAGACACGCTGAATCTGGCGCTCGCCGTCTTCCTGGTGCTGCTGCTGGCGGAATTGCTGCACCGCACCCGCTCGATGGAGACGATGGTGCAATCGCTGCAAGAACTCGTGCCGGACAGCCGCCTGCTCGTCGCGCTGCTGCCCATGCTCATCGGGCTGATGCCGATGCTCGGCGGGGCGATGTTCTCCGCGCCGATGGTCAACGAGATCGGGACGCGCCTCAAGCTCAACGCCGACCGCAAAACGTTCATCAACTACTGGTTCCGTCACACGATGGAGTACGTCTTTCCCCTGTACTCCTCGCTGTTGATGATTTCGGCCCTGGTGGGCATCTCCGTCTACGATTTCATCCGCGTCTCGTGGCCGCTCACTTTTGTGGCGATTGCCGGAGGCGTAGTTTGGGGCTTAGTGGGGATTCCGCGCCAGCAGCACGCCAGCAACGGCAAGTCGAAAGGCCGGGTGTGGAAAGAACTGTTCGCCAGCACGTGGCCGCTGGTGTTCGTCATCCTCACCGTCGTCATTTTGCAAACGGCGATGATCCCAACGCTGCTGGTCGTCGTCGCCCTGGTGCTGTTGAGCCACCGTATCGGCCCCCGGCAGTGGCGCGACGTGCTCACGCGCAGCTTTCCCGTTCCCACCTTCTCGGCGATTTTCGGCGTGATGATCTTCAAGCGCGTTCTCGAAGACGCCGGGGCCATTCAGACCATCCCGCAGACGTTGAGCGCGCTGGGCCTGCCGGCGCTGCTGGTGGCATTCCTCATTCCGATGCTGATCGGGCTGTTGACCGGTGTAGCCGCCGCCACAAGCGCGCTCAGTGTGCCGCTGGTGCTGCCGCTGCTCACTGCCGCCGGGCTGGACACGGCGTCCGCCGGCGTGTGGCTCTTTGTGGGCGGCTTCAGCGGGGTGTTGCTCTCCCCAATGCACCTCTGCCTCTCCCTGACCCGCGCCTACTTCAAAGCCAACTGGGGCGGACTCTACAAGGCGATTGTGCCATCGGTGGCGCTGGTGGTTGCGGCAGCGTTGATGATAGTCATGTAAACTGCGCCGGGTTTTGCGGCTAAAGCCGCCTTCGAGAGAGAGTTTTTTCGCAGGCGGGCAAAGCCCGCCTGCGAAAAAACACCTCTAAAATCCGCGCCTTTAGGCGCAAATCCGTGTCAAAACGAATTTTCGGATAGATTTTGAGCCTATTATGGAGAACCTATGCCTCAAATTGAAGAATCTACACTCATCAAGGATGTGCAAATGGTCACGCTCAAACCGGCGGCTGACGAGCGCGGCCAGTTTATGGAGACATTTCGCAAGGAGTGGTTCCCGCAGCGCAGTTGGGAGATCATCCAGACCAACTGCTCGGACTCCAAAGCCGGCGTGTTGCGGGGGCTGCACTACCACTTTCATCAGGTGGACTACTGGTACGTGGTGAATGGCCGCATTCGGGCCGGTCTGGTGGATATGCGCCCGGCCTCGCCCACCTACGGCGCGACCCAAACCCTGGAAATGGGTGAAGAACATCCACTGGGGCTGTTTATCCCGGTGGGCGTGGCGCACGGTTTTGTGGCCCTCTCCAATGTCACCCTGATTTACATCGTGGATAACTATTACGACAGCCGCGACGAGTTTGGCGTAGCCTGGAACGATCCCGATATAGCCCTGGCCTGGGGCATGGCATCGCCGTTAATTTCGGGTCGGGATGCGGCTAATCCACGGTGGAAAGAGATACCGGCAGAAAAATTACCACAGGGTGAATAGCGAAATAGGAAATAGGCAACTCCTAACTCCTAACTCCTAACTCCTAACTCCTATCTCCTCCCCCAATACCATCCACGGCTTCCCCTGCACATGCGTCAAAAAAACCGTCATCTGCGAGCCGCCGGGCGTGAGTTTGAGGCGGCGGCGGAACTCGCCCGGGTCTACCGGCGAGCCGCGCTTCTTCACCACCACGTCGCCGGCCCCCAGTTGTCGCAGCCAGCGATTGAGCGTCTTCAAATTGAACGGGCCATGCCGCACCACGCGCCACGCACGCGCAAAGGGTGTCTCCACCAACCTGTCGCTCGTCAGATAAGCAATGTCCGCGTCCATCTGCGCCGCGCCCAGTTGCGTCGCCAATGTCTTGACGAGGGTGGCGCGCAGGACAGCGGGATCGGGTTCGTACAGGTAGGCGCGCGGCTCGGTCAACGGGATTTCGTCGGCGGGCATGAGGCTGTCCAATTGATGCAGGCCAGGTAACAGCGTCGCCCGGCGCGCCGCCCCGGTGCGCAAATCCCCGAACCACAAGACCGCCTCCTTCATCTCGCCTCGCTCAGAGATGAATTCCACCTCGGCCTCGGCGGGAATCTCGGCGTGATCCACCCCCGGCGCGACTTTGACCGCCACATCCGGCACGCACTCCCGCAGCGCGAGGATCGCGGCAAGCGGCGGCGTCATCGCGTCCAGCCCGAACACGCGGCGGCCCTCCACGCGGCGGGCCGGGTCTACGAAGGCGGCGTCCACGTCGAGAGCGAGCGTCGTCCAGTCGGCGCAGACCGCGCGAACGCGCTCCGCCAGGCCGCACGCCGCCGCGTTGAGGATCGCCAGCCGCGCCCGCACCGGATCAAGCTCCACGGCCAGCACCTCCACCCCGGCCTCCGCCAATGCAAGCGTGTCCGCGCCGATGCCGCAGCCCAGGTCGGCCACGCGGCGGTAATGGGCGAAGCGTCCCACCCGGTAGACGGCGACCGCGCGGCTGCTGGCCTGTTGCAGCGCCTCGTCATCGAAGAACATCCGCGCCGCATGGGGGAATTTCACAACAGCCTTTTGTCGCAGGCGCGCCTGATCCAGCAGCACGGCGGCCTGCTCCGGCGAGAAGGACTTGCGTAGTTCCGTGATGCGCTCCAGCGTCACCGCGTCGCGCAAATCGGCGACGCGCAGCGCATCCAACGCAGCGGCGGCCGCCTCCGCGCCGGTGAGGAAATCTACCAAGTCAAGCGTCAATGGGTACATATCCAACTTTCCTGTTTTTGTCAGCAGATTTAGCAGATTAAGCAGATTTTGATTGGATTGCCGCACATAATCTGCTAAATCTGCTTAATCTGCTGACTAAAAATCCTCAATCTCTTCCAGCGCAATCAGGCCCTGTTTGAGCGCCTGGACGACGGCCTGGGTGCGGTGGGTCTGGTGGAGTTTGGCGATGATGTTGCCCACGTGGGTCTTGACCGTCTCCGTGCTCACCACCAGGGAGTCGGCGATTTCCGGGTTGCTGCGGCCCTGCGCCAGCAGCCGCAGCACGTCCATCTCCCGCTCCGTGAGCGCGTCTACGTCCGCGCGGGACACATCCTGCCAGATGGAGTCGGCAATGGTGGGGTCGAGCACGGTCTGGCCCTGGGCGGCGGCGCGCACGGCCGCCAGCAGCACTTCCGGCTCGGCGTCCTTGCGGATGTAGCCGGTGGCCCCGGCGCGCAGGGCGGCAATCACGCGGGCGTCGTCGCCGTAGGCCGTGAGCATGACCACCCGCGTCTGCGGCGCGACGGCTTGCAGGCGGCGCGTCGTCTCGACGCCGTCGCAGCCGCCGGGCATCAACAAGTCCAGCAGCACCACGTCGGCCTGCCAGCCCGCAATCGCGGCCAGCAGTTCCTCCCCGCTCGACGCCTCCCCCACCACCACAATGTCAGGAAAGGCTTCGAGGAAGCTCCGCAGCCCGCGCCGCACCACGCGGTGATCGTCAACCAGGACCAATCGAATCATCGTGAGTCTCCCTGAAAATAACATGGATATACAGGATGCACAGGATACCTTTTAAAAATCCTGTATATCCTGTTCATCCATGTTGAAAATTTTCTTCCGCTACACAAAGTCCTGTTTGTCAAAGCAGAGGGCCGCCAGCGCGAAGCAGGCTGCGCCCCAGGCGAAGAGCACCAGCCACCAGAGAACAACTTCGCTGCCGCTCAGGGGCAAGGTGGGATCCAACAGCGTCTTGCTGGCAATCTCCGGCGTGTAGCGCGCCCACTGCGGGCCGGCCAGGTCACTCAAAAATTCGTGGATTTTGTAGTGAAGGTAGAATCGGTAGACAAAGCCACCCAAGACTCCAATCACGGGGGAATGAAACACCGCTACCGTCAGATAGACCACCCCCACCAGGACGAAGTGCCATAGGGCGTTGCCGCCCACGACGCGCGCCACATCCAACCAATACGCAGCTTGCCACCCCGGAAATCCGTGGGCGAGCAAAAGCGCCTGGCTTAACAGGGCCTCGAGCAGCACCACGATCATCCACAGCCCCAGGAGATAGATCAGCAAAGCGATGCCTTGCGCCAGGGTGTATTGCGCGCGGCGCAATCCATGGCCCAGCAAGAGTCGCACTATGCCCCGAAACCTTCCCAGCTCCAACATACTGGCTAAACAGACGATGACAAGCACATCCGCAATGGTTATCAGAAGATCGTTGCCCTCTCCATAGAGAAGGTACGGCAGCCATTGTCCCTGGCGGAACTGATCGGGCAGTGTTCTAAAAAAGGTGAAGCCGGTCTCTATCTGTTCATCTATGCCAAGCTGAAAAATTGAGACTTCATTTCCGCCGATCTGGGCGGAAATATACTCTCTAACTAGCGCAAGGGAGATCATGATAAGCCCAAACGCCGTCCAAAAGAAAACCCCGGCCAGGCAAATCCTGGTCGCGCGCTGCCGGTAGAGTTTGAACAATTCAACTTGGATGTGGCTTACCATGGTCATAGTTGCTATGCGCGTTTATCCAAAGTCGCAGCGGTTGAAATAGAGGCCCGCCAGGGCCAACCAGAGCCAGCCGCCTACCAGGAACACGCCCATGGCCCTCAGTATTTCCGGCCCTGTGGGGGTGGGGAATAGCTGCAACAGGGTTTGGGCGGCCCCAAAAGATGTGTAGGGCTGCCAGGAGGGTTTTTCGTACAGCAGGGAGAACAACAAGGCTTCAAAGAAACTCACATAGAGCACGCCGCCGAACAACCCGGCCACGGGGGAGCGGAACATCATGATCACCATGTACATAAGGCTGGCCAGAAAGAAATCGTACAGCGCATTGCCCACCACCACCCGCGCCAGGTGTATCCAATACCCGGCCTGCCAATCCAGACACCCGCGCAACAGATAGGTGTGAAATTCCGCGAGCGCGATCGTGAAGAGGGCGGCGATCAGCCGAAGCCCCAGCAGGTAGCCCAGGAGGAAAATCCCCTGGGTGAGAATGTAGCGGATGCGGGGCAACCCGTGCCCCAGCAACACTCGCGTCGCGTTACGGTAATTGCCCACCTCGATGAGGTTGACCAGGCTGACGATGATAAGCAACTGGATGAGAAACGCTCTAGGCCCGTTGCGGCTGTAAAGGACATAGGGCAGCAAGCGCCCCCCGGCCAGCGTAT